>JBFYTF010000186.1:0-48989 GCA_041300865.1 Anaerolineae bacterium | reverse complement strand
GAGCTTCCCCCCGATGCCGCTCCCCTGGACCAGCAGGTGATGCGCTACGCGGAGAGCGAGGCCACCTGGCTGACGTGGGATGCCAGCGTGTACGACGAAAACGTAGGCGACATGTACGCCTGGCCGGATTCCTGCGTGCGCCCCGACGAGTTCTACGAGCCGCAGCCCAACGCCTGTACGAGTTGGGAGGTATCGGACGACGGCTTGACCTGGACCTTTCACTTGCAGGAGGACAAGGTCTGGAGCGACGGCACGCCGGTGACGGCCGACGACTGGGTCTTTACGCTGCAGCGCTACGCCCGTGCCGAGTACGACTTCGAGTGGTTCTACAGCATGGCGGGCATCGTCAACTGGGCCGGAGTGGTAAGCGGCGAGGTGCCACCCGAGGAACTGGGCGTCAAGAAGGTCGACGACTATACCTTTACCATCACGACCGACCGGCCGGCGCCCTACCTGCTCAAGATCATGGCCGATGTGTGGGTGGTACCCAAGCACATTGTCAAGGACCGCCTGGACGACGGCTCCTGGGCATTCAAGGAGGAAAACTGGGTTTCCAGCGGCCCCTACATCATGGAGGCCTACGAGAGGGGCAAGCAGCTTGTCTTTGTGGCCAACGAGAAGTACACGGGCCCCTTCCCGCCGCTTAACGACAAGATCGTCATCACCTTCATGGAGCCCGAGGTGCGCTGGAGCGCCTACAAGAACGGCGAGCTGGACGCTATCGGCGGCGGTTACCAGGCGGACCTGCCCCCTTCAGCAATGGCCGAAGTCATGGCCGACCCGGAGCTGCAAAAACAACTTATCGCCTGGCCCAACTTTATCACCTACTATCTCTTCTTCGACACCTGGAACCCGCCCTTTGATGACCTGCTGGTGCGGCAGGCCTTTAGCCATGCCGTGAACCGCGACCTGCTCGTGGAGGGCCCGCTGAAGTACCAGGCGGTGCAGGCGTACACCATGAACCCACCCGGCTTCCCCGGAGAAAGCGTCGATGAGCTCAAGAGTGTCCAGGCCTATGACCCGGCATTGGCGGCCAGCCTGCTGGAACAGGCGGGATATCCGGGCGGCGAAGGCTTTCCCAAGCTGACGCTGTACACCCGCGAGGCTGAACCGGCCCTGCTGAGTGCCGCCGAGGCCATCGCCGCCATGATCAAGGAGAACCTAGGGATCACGGTCGAAGTCCAGGACCTGGAGTACAGCATTTACATGGAGTCGATGTACAAGCAAAAGGGCGAGAAGGGCGGCGACTTTGTGTTTGGCATCGTCCCCTACGAGTTCGACTTTGTCGATGGCAGCAACCTCCTGAGCGTGTGGGGTGGCTGCGAGGAAGAAGGGGCCGATATGTCGGAGATGCCCGGCCGCCACACGTGGTACAACCAGCAATACAACCAGCTGCTGTGCGACGCCGGGGTCATCTTTGGCGACGAGGAACAGCGCAATGAGCTCTACCGCCAGGCGGAGCGCATCCTTATCGAGGACGTGGCACTCGTACCCGTCTACCATGGAATCTTTGTAGCCATGGTCAAGCCGGACATCAGGGGCAAGATGCTTGAGCCCGGAGAGGATGGCGTGGTCACCTGGATGCGCCACCGCTTCTCCTCGCGCGAGAGCCTGATCTACCGTTCGACCCAGCCGCGGGAATAGCCGGTCCGGCGGCGGCCAGGAAGTGACGGAGCAGCCACGGCCCGTGGCTGCTCCGTCCTCCGCCCTCCCAAAGCAAACCCAGCCCAGGAGGCTGACCATGATCGTCAAGGAGCTCGCCCCAGATCTCATTCTGGTCAGGGGCAGAATTCACACCATGGATCACCAGCGAAGCATCGTGCCGGCGCTCGCCGCACTGAACGGCCGCGTCGTGGCCCTGGGCAGTGACGCCGAGATCCAGGCCCTGGCCGGGCCGGGGACGCGGCTGCTCGATCTGGAGGGCAGGACGGCGATCCCCGGCCTGTTCGACAGCCACAACCACCTCCTGGAGGTGGGCGCGAAGCTGTCCACCATCCGGCTCGACGAGTGCCGCTCCGTCGAGGAGATGGTCGATCTCGTGCGGCAGCGGGCCCGGGAGACACCGCCGGGCGAGTGGATCGTAGGACAGGGCTGGAATGAGGGCTACTTTGTGGACGGGCGGCTGCCCACGCGTCACGACCTCGATCCCGCCACCGGCGAACACCCGGTGATCCTGATGCGCTTTTTCAACACCGACGCGGTGAACAGCGAGGCCCTGCGATTGGCGGGCATCGAACGGGGGACGCCCGACCCGGAGGGCGGGCGCATCGAGCGCGAACCGGACGGCGAACCCAACGGACTGCTGCGCGCCAGCGCCAAGTCGGCGGTGCGGCGCCTGCTACCCCAGCCCCGGCCGGAAGAGATGCTTGCCTGGCTGCGCCTGGCCTGCGCCGAAATGCACCGCTTTGGCGTCACCAGCGTCGTCGAGCCCGGCCTTCGACCGGCAGAGATCCGCGCCTACCAGTCATCCTACCGCGTCGGAGAGCTGACGGTCCGCACCAACCTTATGCCCAGCTGGCACGGCTTCCATGACGACGAAGAGGAGGCCGAGCTGGACTGCCGCGCCCAACAGCCGGGCCTGTTCAGCGGCCTGGGCGACGAGTGGCTGCGCATCGGGGCGCTGAAAATGGCCATCGACGGTGGCACCACGCCCCACACGGCCTACATGTACGAGCCCTACGAGGGCGACTCCCAGCTCGTCGCCTTCAACCGCCTGCCCCTGGAGGCCCTGCGCCGTTACCTACGCACTGCCCAGGAGCTGGGCTGGGACGTGGGCATCCATTGCTGCGGGGACCACGCCCAGGACTTGGCCGTCGACACGCTGGCCGAAGTAGCCCGCGACGTGCCGCGGCCTGACGCCCGCCACAGCATCATCCACGGTTACTTCCCCACGCCCCGGGCCCTAGAGCAGATGGCCCGGCACCAGATCGCGGCTGTGCTCCAGCCCAGCTTTATCTACTGGGAGGGCGAGCTGCTGTTCCGCGACGTTGGCGAGCGGCGGGCGCACAGCTACAAGCCGGCGCGTACGTACCTGGATCGCGGCGTGCACGTGACGGCCAGCTCCGACGTCACCAGCACCGTCTCGCCCAACCCGTTCTTCGGGCTCTACTCGCTCATCACCCGCCACAACCACCTGGAGCAGGCCATCGGTCCTCAGGAGGCCATCAGCCGCGACGAGGCCCTGTGGGCCTACACCGCCGCCGGCACCTGGCTCACGCGGGAAGAGGACCTGAAAGGCACGCTGGAGGCGGGCAAACTGGCCGACATCGCCGTCCTGGACCGCGACTATTTCGACGTCCCGGAGCACGAGATCAAGGAGATCCAGGTGCAGGCGACCATCGTCGGTGGCAGGGTGGCGTACGAGCGAACCGAGGACGAGGGGGCGCGCGAACCGGGCGGCTAGCGCGTTTGCCGCGAGGAACGGGGGCCCGAGCAACACGCGAGCGCTGCCCCCGTTCCTCGCGGAACCTTGAGCCTCAGGAGAGGGCATCCTCCTGGCGGTAGACGAACTTGCCGTCCAAGAGGGTGCCGACTACTTCCGTCTCCAGGATCTCTTCCGCTGGGATGGCCAGGATATCGCGGGAGAGGATGGCTACGTCGGCGAATTTGCCGGGCGCGAGGCTGCCCTTGATCGCCTCCTCGCCGCTGGCAAAGGCCGCGCCGACGGTGTAGGCCCGCAGCGCTTGCGCCGCGCTCACGCGCTCCTGCGGTATCCAGCCCTCGGGTCCTGGTGAGCCGTCGGGCCGTCGCCGGGTGACGGCAGCGTGAATGCCGGCCAGGACACTCAGGTCCTCAACCGGCGCATCGGAGCCAAAGGCGAGCGCAGCCCCGCTGTTCAGCAGGCTGCGCCAGGCGTAGGCACCCGCGCAGCGCTTGCCCCACAGGGAATCGGCCAGCAGCATGTCCTGCGTGGCGTGCAGGGGCTGCATCGAGGCGACGACGCCAAGCCGCGCAAGGCGCGGCACGTCGCTGGGGTGCAGGATCTGTACATGCTCGATGCGATGCCGGAGCTGCTGCCCCTCCCCGGCGCGCTGGCTGGCCTCCACGGCATTCAGGACTTCGCGGTTCGCCCGGTCGCCAATGGCGTGCACAAAAACCGCCAACCCTGCGCGGCTGGCCTCGCGCACCATGGCGGTAAGTGCTGCGCCCTCGGCGATGGCGATGCCTCGATTGTCCGGCTCACCCTCGTAGGGGGCGAGCATGGCGGCGGTGCGTGCCCCGAGGGCACCGTCGGCAAAGATCTTGACCCCGCCAATGCGCAGCCGCTCGTCGCCCAGGCCGCTGCGCAACCCCAGGCGCACGGCGGCATCGAGGTTTTCCTCCGGAATCTGGATCAGCACCCGCATCTCCAGCTCGCCGCCCGCATGCAGCTGCTGGAGGGCCCGAAAGGCTACCGGTCCTTCCATGGTGTGGACGTTGACCAGCCCATGCCTGTGTGCAGCGGCGGTGGCCGCCTGGATGGCCTCCGCAGCCTCGGCCATCGTCGGCTGCGGGATGAGGTCCGAGACCAGATCCATGGCCGTCTCTTTGAGGATGCCCGTGGGCTCGCCGCCTGCGGTACGCTCGATCGCGCCCCCCGGAGGGTCGGGGGTGTCGGAGGTGATGCCCGCCAGAGCCAGGGCCCGGCTGTTGGCCCAACCAACGTGGCCGCACTTGCGCCGCAGCCAGACTGGGTGGTCGGGCGCCACCCCGTCGAGGCCGTGGCGCGTGGGAAAGTTGCCACCGCTCCACAGGGAATGATCCCAGCCGCGGCCTGTGAGCCAGCGGCCGGTGGGTGTTCCGCCGGCGCGCTCCGCGACGCGGGCCAGGGCCTGTTCCAGGGCCGGCACGCCCACCAGGTTAATCTGGCGCAGGCTCAAGCCCCACGACATAAAGTGCAGGTGGCTGTCCGCAAAAGCCGGCACGACCGTGCCGCCTCTCAGGTCGACTGCCTGCCCGTCCTGACCGGCGAGCGCCCTCATCTCCGCGTCGTCACCGACGGCCAAAATGCGGTTTCCGGCGATGGCCAGCGCCGTAGCCCGCGCTCGGGCGGGATACATAGTGTGGACGGTACCGTTGTACAGGACGAGATTCTTCATCGTTGTTTAGTACTCCAGGACGTCCTCTCGCCCCACACGCTGGCGAAAGACCCAGTAGCTCCAACCCTGATAAACCAGGACCACGGGCACCATGATGAGCGCCACGATGCTCATCACCCGGAGCGTGTAGGGGCTGGAGGAGGCGTTGTAGATGGTCAGGCTCCAGGCAGGGTTCAGGCTGGAGACCATCACACGGGGGTAGAGGCCCATGGCAATGCCGGCGGCAGAGAGGACGATGGTTAGGGCAGTCATGGCAAAGGCCCAGCCGTGTGAGCGTTGGCGGATGAACCAGCCGGCGACCAGGAGCGCGACACCCGCGCCCAGGGGCACCGGGCCTGGGTTGAGCCCCAGGCGGCTAAACATGTCGGTCGCCAGGTAGCCACCCGCCACAAAGATGGCGACGAACAGCACGGTGGGCAGCCACAGGCGCTGCGCGGCCCGCTGGGCACGCTCCAGCATCTCACCCCTGGTGCGAAGGTTGAGAAAGACGGCTCCGTGCAGGGTAAAGAGGGCGACGAACGCCAGCCCACCTGCCAGGGCGTAGGGGTTCAGCAGGTCCAAGAAGCCCCCTGCGTACTGCATGTCCGGGCCAATCGGCACTCCCCGCACGATGTTGGCAAAGGCCACACCCCACAACAGTGCCGGCACCAGGCTCCCGGCAAAGATGGACCAATCCCATAGGCTGCGCCAGGCCGGATGCCGGTCCTTGCTCCTGAACTCGAAGGCCACCCCGCGGAAGATCAGAGTCGCCAACAGGAGCAACAGGGCCAGGTAAAAGCCGCTGAACAGGGTGGCATACCAATGGGGAAAGGCGGCGAACATCGCCCCGCCGGCGGTGATGAGCCATACTTCGTTTGCATCCCAGAAAGGCCCGATGGTATTGATGATCACCCGCCGGTCAGCGTCGTCCTTCCCCAGGAACGGCAGCAGGATGCCAACGCCGTAGTCAAAGCCCTCCAGCAGGAAAAAACCGGTGAAGAGGACCATGATGAGAATAAACCAGATGGTGTTCAGATCCATTTCTGCCTCCTATCGTGCTCACGGCCTCAAAAAGCCAACGCCGGTTCCGCAACGTCTGCCTCTTCTACCTCGACGCCGCGCCGGGCAAACTTTTGCAGCAAGTAGACATCGGCGACGATGAGGCCGCTGTAGATCAGCGTCAAGAGGACGAGGGAAGTCAACATCGAGCCCGCCGAGACTGCGGTCGAAACCCCGTTGGCGGTGAGCATCACGCCAAAGACGATCCAGGGCTGCCGGCCGACCTCCGTCAGAATCCAGCCGCCCGTGTTGGCGAGGTAGGGCAAGATCATGGCAAAGGGGAGGAGCCGCAGGTACCAGCGCGCTCGCTCCAGCTTGTTGCGCATCACGAAATAGAGACCCAGGAGCACGATGAGCGGCATAAGCACGCCCGGGATGAACATGAAACGGAAAGCCCAATAGCTGACGGCCACCGGCGGCACGTAATCACCCGGGCCGTACAGCTGCTCGTACTCGGCCTGCAGGTCATTGATGCCCTTCACCTCGCCCTCGAGCCTGTTGTAGGCCAGGATGCTCAAGAGGTATGGGATGTGGATGGCAAAGACGTCCCTCCTCTCCGCCTCATTGCCGATGGTAAACAACGAGAAGGAAGCAGGATCCTCGGTCTCCCATAGTGCCTCGGCGGCGGCCATCTTCATCGGCTGTGTGGTGAACATCTCCTGGCCCTGGGTATGGCCTACCATTCCGACCAGGACCGAACCGATGAGGGTATAGACCAAGGCCAACTGGAACGAGCGGCGGAAGACCTCGTTCCCCTCTTGACCCGCCTGCCCGGGCCGCTGCCGCAATAGATGGTACGCGCTGATGCCCAGCACGAAAAAGCCCGCAGTCGTCATGCCCGCGAAAAAGACGTGGGGAAACTGCACCCAGACGTGGGGGTTGGTCACGAGGGCGCCAAAGTCGACCATCTCTGCCCGGCCATTGCGCAGCACATAGCCGACCGGGTGTTGCATAAACGAATTGGCGACGAGAATCCAGAAAGCCGAGATGTTCGCGCCGATGGCCACCAACCAGATAGTCGCGGCGTGGATGCCCTTCGGCAATTTCTCCCAGCCAAAGAGCCAGATGCCGAGGAAGGTGGACTCCAGGAAAAAGGCCAGGAGCGCCTCGATGGCGAGCGGAGCGCCAAAAATGTCGCCGACAAAGCGCGAGTACTCGGACCAGTTCATGCCGAACTGGAACTCCATCACGAGGCCGGTGACGACGCCCATAGCAAAGTTGATGAGGAACAACTTGCCCCAGAATTTGGTCATCTTCTTGTACTTCTCGTCGCCCGTACGCACGTAAAGCGTCTCCATGATGGCCACGAGGATCGAGAGACCGAGGGTCAGGGGCACAAAGAAAAAGTGATAGACAGTAGTGATGGCAAATTGCCACCGGGCCAGTGCCAGTGCTGTCATAGCCAGACCTCCCACAGAATGCTCATTTGTGAAGTGGAAGACAACCAGGGCTAGGATACCACAACCTCCAGGCGCTGTCAAAAGCCGTCGTTGTACTATCAGCCGCGCCACAGGCGCCGGCCGTGTAGCGCGGTGGTTGCGGGCTCGCGCGACATCCGGGCCAAGGTATCAAGGGAGCAGAGGCGGGACAGGGCGATAGCCATGCTGTGTGGCGCGGCGTCTTGGACAAACGAGGCGGAACCGTGATATAATGACAAGGTATGGCTTCCACACATGGCTCGACGTCAGAGATAGAGACGGTCTCGCACGGGCGGTCGGCCTGGCCGTCCGTTGTCACCCTGGCACTGCTCCTGCTCCTGGGCCTGGCCCTGCGTTGGCGTTACATGCAGGAGATCAGCCTCTTTGTCGACGAATTCGTCACCGCCTGGGCCGCGCAGAATGTGCTGGAGCGAGGCTTGCCCATCTTCCCCTCGGGCAACATTTATCCCCACGGGCTGGTGTTCACCTACCTGGTGGCTCCCTTTCTCCTGGGGGGGTTCGACGAGATCCTGGTCCGTATACCCGGCCTGCTCGTCAGCCTGGCGGCGCTGCCGGTCGTCTACTTGGTCGGGCGGCGCCTTCTCTCCGAGGAGGCAGGGCTGGTCGCCGCCGCAGCCATGGCCGTCGATCCGGATATGATCGTCTGGGGAGGGCGGGCGCGCATGTACGGCCTGCTCCAGCTGTTGGTGCTCCTGGCTATCTTCTTATACTACCGGGGCCTGGCCGCTGACCGGGCGCGCGATCGCTACCTGGCCATGGGCCTCCTCGTGGCAGCCATGTTCACCCACGCAGAGGCCGCTTTCTTGCTGCCCGTCCTCGGGCTGGCCACTCTCGTAGCCCTGCCCTGGCGCAGCCTCTTCCGGCGTGACGTTGTGCTGCCCTTTGCCCTAGGCGGCGCCGGCGCGGTCGCCTTTTTCCTTCTGGCCAAGTACGGCCAGCCGAACCACCTGGAAACGCTGGAGAGGGAGGGGCGGGGCTATCTGGACCTGTCAGCCGATCTGCTGGCCGGTCCCCTGGCCTTTGGCCCGGCCGTGGCTGCCCCCCACCGCATACTGTTCGGCCTGCTGGCCCTGGTGGGCATCGTCTTCCTGTTTCGCCCTCGCTTTGAGCGCGGCAGTGCCCTGATGTACCTCTACACCGTCCTGGGGGGAATGCTAGGGCTGCTCGTCACCCTGGCAGGCGCCTCGTGGCAGCGCGAGCGCTATCTGTTCCTGGTCCTGCCCCTGCTGTTTCTCATCGGCGGCGAGGTGCTGGCCCGGCTGGCGGGCATGTTGCCCCTCGCACCGCGTTTCCAGCGGTGGCTGCCGGCGGCCCTGGCCCTGCCCGTGGCCCTCTACGTCGGCCTGGCAGGGACGAGCAAGGCCTACGTCCAGGAATGGGGCTACGACCTGGCCTTTCGCTATCTCGAGGACAACTGGCAGCCGGAGGCGGGTGACCAGGTGGCGACCTCCATGAGCACCGCTGCCCTCCTCTACCTGGGCCGCAACGACGCCTTTGCCATCCAGCAGGGCTACGAGGAGTACGTCGTGAAACGTCCCGGCGATGGCTTGCCCGCCGACCTGTGGACGGCCACCCCGGTGCTGACCACCACGGCCGAGTTCCTGAACCTGCTGGCAGAGGCGCCGCGGCTGTGGTTTGTGACCGACGGCTGGCGCTTCCAGACCCGCTACGAGCCCGACTTGATCCTGCAGGTCATACAGCAGATGGACCTGGCGTGGAACGAGCGGGGAGTGCTCGTCTTTCGCGGCCGGGGCTATAGCCCGCTGACCGAGCCGGCTTTCGAACGGCAGCGGCGTGTCGAGTTCGAGGACGAGCTGGCCCTCACCGGCTTTGCCCTGTCGGAGCCGAATCCCGGGCCGGGTGACGTCTTGGGTGTGACCCTGAACTGGGAAGCGCTGCCCGCAGCGGGGCCGGCCTACACCGCCCTGCTGCACCTGGTAGCGGCCGACGGCAGCGGCGTCGCCGGCGTGGACGAGCCGGTCCTGCAAGGCCTCTACCAGCCGGACCTCTGGCCGGGGGATCGCAGCCTGCCCGACCTTCACCGCATCCAAATCCCGGCCGGGCTGCCGCCCGGGCGGTACCGGCTGGACCTCGGCCTTTACCGACCGGGAGAAGTGGACGAGCCGCTTCTCGCCGCGGGGGCGGCGCGCGTGCCGCTGGCTGCCGTCGACGTTGGCCCCGTCGCAACGGAGCCGCCGGCCGAAAGCTTGGACGTCGAATTCGACGGCGCCAGGCTGCTGGGCTACGACGCGGACTGCGATGGCCAGCCGCCGGGCTGCCGCGTGGTGCTCCACTGGCAGGCGTCACAGCCGCTGCAGCGCGACTATACCGTCTTTGTGCACCTGGTTGACGGCCGGGGGAACATCGTCGCCCAGGGCGACGCGCCACCCGGCGGCCCGTTTTTGCCCACGTCCACGTGGCTGCCAGGTCAGGTCTTTCGCAGCGAGCACGAGCTGGCCCTGCCTGCCGGGGCGGCAGGCGGCGCCTATGCTCTGGTCACCGGCTTGTACCACCTGCCCAGCAACGAGCGGTTGCAGGCGGTAGGCCCCGGGGGCGGGGCCCTGGGCGACGCCTTGACCTTCGAAACGGTGTCCCCGGGCGGAGGGTCGCCATGAGCCGCGCGGGCACGTGGCGCGACGTCCGGCCCGGAGCCTGGTGGCCCGGCCTGGCCCTGGCCCTGCTTATCGCCGCCTACGTGGTCTATTTCGGCGCGCTCACCATCCAGAAGCACGACGCCTTCCGCTCCACCGCGTTTGACCTGGGCAACGTCGACCAGGCGGTGTGGAACACGCGCCACGGCCGGCCCTTGGCCATGACCAACATCCTGGGATTGGACAACCGCCTGGGGACGCACGTCGAGCCCATCCTGTTGCCTGTGTCCCTGCTCTATTTCTTGTGGAGCGACCCGCGGACGTTGCTCCTCCTCCAGACGCTGGGCATCGGCCTGGGCGCCTGGCCGGTCTACCTGCTCGCCAGGCGCCAATGGGCAGACGGGCAGGCAGCAGCACAGCAGACCGTGGGGCACCTCTGTGCCCTGGCCTTTGCCCTCGTCTACCTCCTGTTTCCCGCCCTCGCGTCGGCCAACTATTTCGATTTTCACGCCGTAGCCCTGGCCCCGACGTTCTTCCTGTTTGCCTTCTATTTCCTGGAAACGGAGCATTGGGCCGTGTTTGGCCTCTTTGCCCTGCTGACCATGAGCTGCAAAGAGGATGCACCGCTCCTGGTGTTTATGTTGGGATTCTATGCTCTCGTCATCCGACGCCGGCCATGGGTCGGGCTGTCGACGATGGCCTGGTCCCTGGCATGGTTCGCCGTGGCCGTCGGTTGGGTCATGCCCCACTTTGATACGCGGGGCGTCTCGCCGCTGGCCAACCGCTACGCTTACCTGGGCGATAGGCCGGTCGAGATGGTGCAAACGATGCTCACGCGCCCCGGCCTCGTCCTCGAGCGGATGGCCACCCGGGAAAACCTGGCCTACCTCCGCGACCTCCTGGCATCCACGGCCTATCTCTCGCTCCTGGCGCCCCAGGTGCTGATGCTGGCCCTGCCGGCGCTAGCCGTCAACCTGCTGAGCACCGATGGTTTCATGCACCAGCTGGAGGGCTTTCACTACGGTGCACCGCTGGCACCCATCATCGTCGCCGCGGCCGCCTACGGCACCGGCTGGCTCGCGCGCCGGGCGCAGGGCTCACGCCTCTCGCGGGCGCTGCTGCCCCTGCTGACCCTGCTCGTACTCGGCACCAGCCTTCTTTACCACCGCGGCCACGGCTACACGCCCCTGGCGGCCGGCTATCGCGACCTGTGGCCCGCGGTGACCGCCCACGACCGCCTGGGCGAGGAGATGGCCGGGGAGATTCCCACCGGCGCCGCGGTGGCTGCCCTGCCCCGGCTCAACCCCCATGTCAGCCAGCGCGAGCGGCTGCTGGTGATCGAAGGTCTGGACTCTGAAGGGCTGCCGGCTCCTCTCGAGAACGTCGATGGGGCCTGGAGCGCGGATCTGGCCTGGCTGGACGTGACCAATAGCTGGCCCTTGCACCCTAACGACCTGCGGCGCGGCGTGCAGCAGATGCTGGCCGCCGGTTGGGGGGTGGAGCGCGCTGCCGACGGCTGGCTGCTGCTGCGGCGCGGCGGTGCCGAAAAAGAGCTGCCCGACGCCTTTTACGACTTCTCGCGCGCGCCGGGCGCCGGGCCCGAGTTTCCCTTCCTGCTCCAGTTCTTCCTGCCCGGCGAAGACGCCTCCTCCGGATCGCAGCCTGCCCTCGAATGCCTGGGCCTCGACCTGTCGGCCGACGAGCGCCAGGGGACCCACAGCCTGGCCGTCTACTGTCGTGCCCTGCGCCCCCTGCCGCCAGGGCTGCGCCTCTATCCCTTCTATTTCGACGACGCCACGGGCCAAATAGTGGAGGACACGAGCCAGCGGCCCATGGTCGAGGCCGTCTGGTACCCGCCGGAGAGCTGGCAGCCGGGCGAGGTCGTCGTCATGCGCACCCTGCCCTGGGACGTGGGCGACGCGGCGGCCATCGGCCTGGGGGCGACTACGGGCGAGGATTGGAGCGACGTCGAGCAGCGCCTGCCGCTGCGCCTCGAGTCGTCGCCGGGCATCGTCCGCCTGTTCGACGGCGACACCTGGGCGCGCTTGCTGGGCCTGGAGGACGGCCAAGCGGTGGACGAGCCACGCACCTTTGGCCTGCCATCACCCGAGCAGCCCCTGCAGGCCGATTTTGGCGAGCAGGTGCGCCTGCTCGGCGCCGACGTGGACCAGGATGCTTCCGGCACCCCGGGAAACGTGCGCCTCACCCTCTACTGGCAGGCGCTGCAACGCATGGACACCAGCTACACCGTCTTTGCCCAGATCCTTGGCCCGGACGGCTCGGTCCGCGCCCAGGCCGACCAGGTACCGCGGGACGGGAGCTATCCCACAACCTGGTGGCTGCCGGGCGAGGTCGTCAGCCACGAGGTGGTCCTGGCCCTGCCCCCGAGCTTCGAGGAGGGAGGATTCCGGCTCATCGCCGGGCTGTACGACCCGGCGACCGGCACTCGCCTGCCTGTGTACAGCACCGGCGGCGACTTTGTCGAGTTGGACCTGGCCGAGCCGTAGGGGAAGACGCTCACAGTGGGGCAAGCCGGGAGGCTCACGCCTCAGATGTGGCGCAGTCCGCTGGAGGGCGCGCCCCCTAAGCCGACGGCTGACAGCACAAGTGTGGCGCTATGCGCTAGATGGCACGTCCGCGCAAGCCGGCGGCTTGGGGCCAAAGGCTTGATTGCAGGCACCCTCAGGCGGCACGTTGTGTTACCAGGCGGCCGGGCAGAAAGCGGGCAGCCAGCACAGCCACGGCGGCCGCTATGACGACGACCACGAGGTCTTGCTGGAAGCCGGCGGCCATGCCTGCAGCCTCCATGGCCAGGATCAGGCCAAAGACAGTCGTACCCAGCGAGCCGCTGACAAAGCGCCCCATGTGAAAGATGCCGGTGGCGACGCCCATTTGGGCCTGCGCCACGATACCAGTCACGGCCAGCGTCACCGGTGACTGGGTGAGCCCCATCCCGCCGCCGATGAGCAGGAGCCCGGCTGCCAGTCCGTACCAGGGCAGTGCTCCCACGGCAGGCCGGAGGGCCAGCAGCCCCAGGCCGCCGAGGCCCACGATGGCCATGCCCAGGGTGCAGAGGCGGCGGCTGCCCCAGACGTCGGCCAGGCGCCCGGCAAAGGGTGCGACGACCGACATGATCAGCGGCAGCGGCAGCACCAGCAGGCCGGCCTGTTGGCTGCTCAGGCCCTGGACTTCGATGAGGTAGATGGGCAGGACCAGCAGCAGGCCGAAGAGGCTGAAGTTTTGCGCGGCAATCACAACCAGCGCCGCCGTGTATTGGCGGCTGCGAAACAGGCCCAGCTCGACAAAGGGCACGGCCGCCCGCCGCTCCACCGCGACAAAGGCGCCCAGCGCCAGCAGCGTGCCGGCCCAGAGTACCAGGCTCGGGGACGATGCCCAGCCCCAGCGGGCACTCTGGCTGAGGGCCAGCATCAGCCCCGTGGCCGTGGCGGTCAACGCCGTCGCCCCTGCGAAATCAAAAGGCCGGCGCCCCCGGCGATAGTCCGTGGGTACCAGCCACCACACGGCGGCAATGTTCACCAGGCAGAGAGGCACGCTGGACAGGAAAGCAGCGCGCCAACCCAGGTGGTCGATGAGAAGGCCACTGATCGGCGGCCCCAGGGCGTGGGCCGAAGCGTTGGCCAACGCCCAGAAGCCCATGGCCCGGCCGCGCTCGCCGGGCGGAAAGGTGAAGGCGATGATGGCCATGACCGACGGCAGCGTCGGGGCGATGCCGATGCCCATCAGCGCCCGGGCACCGAGGAGGGAGCCAAAGGTCGGCGCCAGGCCGCTGGCGACGGCCCCCACCGTGAAGAGCACCATCCCCCATAGGTAGACCCGCCGCTGTCCATGCAGGTCGCCCAGGTAGCCACCCGCGGGCATCAGCACCGCCAGGATGAGGACATAGATGGTCACGACCCACATCGCGCTGCTGAGGGGCACGTCAAAATCGGCCATGATCGAGGGCACGGCCACATTGGTCAGGCTGTTGCCCAATGTGCCGACAAACGTACCGATGAGGATGGCGGTCAGCGTGACCCACCGAGAAGCTGGCGCTCTGATAATTGGGCTCCTTGCCCCAGAATCAACGCCCACGGAGCTCCTGCGGCCCGATCGCGGCGTCGCGCCCGGCTTCTTCCGAGGCCGGGCGTGCTCGCATTATACGTGAAGGGGACTTGGCTGTCAAAGCGACCCGTCCAGGCCGGCTCGCGACGGGCCGGGCTCTGCCCGAGGCTGGCGCCGGGGCCGCCGTAGAAAAGAGGTTCAGCGCGCGCTGGCGCCGGACTCCACTCCTCGCAGCGAGGTGGAGCTAGAAGCCCGGCAGGGCAGCCAGGACCAACAGCAGCCAGGCGATCGCCACCAGCCAAAAAGCAAAGCCGGAGATGGCGCCGAGGGGCACAAGGTAGGCCAGGATGCCAAGGATGCCGAGGATCAGGGCGAGAATCCAGGTAAACTGCTTGGGTCGGGTAAGTCTCACGTTCAGTCTCCTTCTGATGACTCGTGCCAGACGTGCCCATTGTAGCAGAAAGCGCAGCCCAAAATGGCCGGGATGGGTTGGCCTTGCGGTTGGGTTGGTTACAGAAAGGTTGGAGAAGCGTTTAGCGCGGAGGGGGTCTGAGGCCTGATGCCCGCCGGGTCACGTTGCCAGCCACTTGTACATGACGTACGCGTCCACCAGGCCGAGATCCGAGTGGTCAAAAGCTCGGGGCAGGGTACCGACTATGTCGAAGCCCAAGCGTAGCCACAGACGCACCGCCCGGGCGTTGGTCGAAACCACCAGGTTGAATTGCATCGCCTTGAAGCCCAGGCGGACCGCCTCGAGCTGTGAATGGCGGCACATGGCCGTGGCGATGCCCCGGCCCCAGGCCCAGGCGGGAACCATGTAGCCGCAGTTGCACACGTGGGCGCCGAGCGCCGGCTGGTTGGGCTTGAGGTAATAGGTGCCGGCCAGGCGGCCATCGAGCTCACAGGCATAGGTCGCCAGCGGTTTGTGCAGCCACAGGTCGAGGGCCTCTTCGCGGCCTGTGGCCGGGTCAAAGGCGTAAGTGTCGCCTCGGGAGACGATCTCGTGAAAGATGGCCCAGATGGCCTCGCGGTCCTCAGGGATCGCAGCACGGATATTCATCTCTTGCTCCTCACCCGGTCGCGCCTCCCTTTTCCCGCTCGGGCCGGCGGAAGCGACCGCGAAACTCGGACACCGGGTAGCGGCCTTCGTTCACCTGTAGCTTGGCCAGCACGGCAGCGCTGAGGTCCAGGTCCAGGGCGTTGCTCAAGCTGAGGCAGTAGATGAGCACGTCGGCCAGCTCTTCGGCCACTTCTGCGCCACCGCCGGCCGCCCACGCCTGGTCCTCCGTCAGCCATTGAAAACGCTCCATGAGCTCGGCTGCTTCGATCGCGATGGACATGGCCAGGTTCTTGGGGCTGTGAAAGGGACGCCACTCCCGGGCATCGACGAACCTGGCCACTGCCTCGCGCAGCATGCCCACCGTCGTCTCGTCATCAGATACCATGGTTGAACTCCTGTATGCCAGCCTGCATGTGCCCCGGCCTGAGCGGCAGCCGTGGCTGCGCCGCAACCTCGCCCGCGGGCGCGCCGACTACGAGGGAATCCGGCTGCGAGACAGATCGCGCAGGTGCGCCGGCTCCAGGTGAACAAAGGCCTGGTCCACTTCAGCCAGCGCTTCGACGGCGCCGGCCACCAGCTCGCTGATGTCGTGAGCGGCAGAGAGCGAGATTTCGCCCGGCACATCAACGTGCAGCTCGACGCGCACCCGCGGTCCGACATAATCGGCGACGACGCGGTGGACGTCCACGACGCCCTCGACGCTCAGGGCCGCGGCGTGCACCTTGGCCAGGAGATCCTCGCCCGGCGCCCGGCCCACCAAGTAGTCCAGGTTTTCGAGCAGGATGAGCACGGCGTTGCGAAAGATCCAGACGGACACCAGGAGTGCGGCAATGGGATCGGCCAGGGGATGCAACCAGGTCGCCAGGAGCACTCCGAGGAGGGCCGTGCCCGACGAGACAAAGTCGGACAGGTTGTCGCGGGCCGACGCGGAGATGGCCGGGCTGCGCGCCCGCTGTCCCAGGCGACGGACGAAGGCATACATGGTGAGCTTGACCAGGGCACTGCCCGCCAGGACTGCCACCGACCAGGCCATGTGGGAGCTGGGCTCGGGCTGCGCGCTCAGCTGTCCTATCGCCCGCTTGACGACCTCCCAGCCGGCGAGCCCCATCATCAAGGCAATGACGATACTGACAAAGGGCTCGATGCGCGCGTGGCCCTGGGGGTGACTTTCGTCCGCCGGTTGTTGGCTGCGCCACAGCCCCAAGGCCATAAAGAGCGTGTAGACGACATCCGTTGCCGAATCGACGGCTGTGGCCAGCACGGCCGTGCTGCCCGAGAGCCAGGCCGCGCTGCCCTTGACCACTGCCAGAAAGGTGTTCCCTACCAGGGAGATCCAGATGGCGCGCAGGTAGAGACGGTACAGGTCCCTGTCCCTTTCGACCTCCCGTACCCGTTCGACATAGTCGAGATTCGGGCCGTTCATCTGCCGGCGTCGGGCTCTGGTTCCCAGAGGGGGAGCTGGTGCGGGGGCCGGGCACCGGCGAGGAGGACAAAGGGCGCGGCGCGAGCAGTCATCGCCCCTGCCCGGCCGAGGTCCGCCATGTCGTGGATCTGGGCCTCGCGCCGCCAGCGCAGCAGCCGCTCCACCGAACGGGGCCCAAACCCCGGCACGCGCAGCAGCTCCTCGCGCGAGGCGCGGTTGACCTCGACGGGAAAGAGCTCGGGGTGCGCCCGGGCCCACATCATCTTGGGATCAGCCCGGCGGGGAAGGCAGCCCTCACCGTCAAAAACCAGGTCTTCGAAGCGAAAGCCGTAAAAGCGCAGCAGCCAGTCGGCCTGGTAGAGGCGATGCTCGCGCCAGGCAGGCGTCGGCTCGCGCCCGTCAAGGGGGGTGCCGCGCACCGGCTGGAAGGCAGAGAAGTAGGCGCGCTTGAGGCCGAGCTCGCCGTAGAGCCGGGCCGTAGTGTCCAGAATCTCCCGGTCGGGCTCGCCGGCCGCGCCGACGACAAACTGCGTCGTCTGGCCCGCGGTTGCCAGGCGGCCACCGCTGGCAACCATCAAGCGCCGGGCGACGCGCATCGGCTCGGCCAGCTCATCGAAAAAGCTCTTGCGGGGAGCAATGAGCTGCAGCCGTTCGGCATTCGGTGCCTCGAGGTTGACCGACACGCGGTGGGCGAGCTGCAGCGTCCGCTCGATGTGTGCTTCGGACGCCCCGGGCAGCATCTTCATGTGCACGTACCCGGTGAACTGGTAGCGGCGCCGCACCAACTCCACGCAGTCGATCATGCGGTCCATGGTAGCCGCCGGCCCGGTGGACATGCCCGAGCTCAGAAAGAGGCCGTCGACCAGGTCGGCACGGTGCAGCCGGTCAAAGGCAGCGGCCAGCTCATCGGGGGTAAAGCTGGTACGGGGCACGTCGCGGCTGGCGCGGATGCCGCAGTAGTAGCAGTTTTTGTCGCAGACGTTGGTCATCAGCACCTTGAGGACGCGCACCCGGCGGCCATCGGGCAGGGCGGTGGGATAGATCCAGCGGCCGATGTCATCGCGCTTGCGGGTAGCGGCGCCGCAGGCGTTGCACAAGTCGTATTGGGCCGATTCACCCAGGGTCTCGATCTTTTGCGTCACGTCCATTCCCCTGCCATCCCTCCCACGGCTATTATAGCACACGTGTTCCGCGTGTCAATGTACGCTCGCGGGAAACCGCGCAGCATGCCCCAGATGTCGTGCCCCGCGCAGTGCAACCTGGGAGTCGACTTTTAATGTGATATTAACTTGACTATTGCACAGACTATTGTATACTCTGTCGGGAAACCGGGGAAAAGAAGGGGCCTCACTACCTGTTCGCAGCTTGGGCATCGTGCTCCTGTGCACGGCGCCCGCCCCTCGCAACGAGCACTTCGCAAACAGCAGAAGACCTTTCCCCACCAGCTCACCTGGGTGATACGGCGTTGTCGTTCGTCGGGTGCCTCCACCGTCGCCGTCGGAGATCGCAGCATCGCAGCCCCCCTTGCTCGTAAGCAGCGTACGAGACGGTACCAGAACCTCAAGGAGATGAAAACATGAATAGCAAGATGGCGATGTTGGTCGTAGCTTTGGTTTTGTTGTTGGTGGCGCTCCCGGCAGTGGCCCTGGCCCAGGGGCAGTCGGATGTGGCGGAGGTGCGCGCCATGGCCGCGCAGTTCCACCGGACGGAGGTCGCCCAGGCGGCCGGTTGGGATTATGTACCCGGCCTTGACCATTGCTTCTATATGGAGGGCGAAGGTGCGATGGGCTATCACCTCATCAACGTTGGCCTGCTCGACGCGGTTGTAGATGCCCTTCAGCCTGAGGCATTTGTCTATGCGCCGGGACCCAAAGGTCAGCTCCGACTTGGCGCGGTCGAGTACGTTGTGCCGCTGGCCGTCTGGGGAGCGGACCAGGAGCCGCCCACACTCTTTGGCCAGGAGTTCCAGGTGAACGAGGCACTTCAGATCTGGGCACTGCACGTCTGGCTGTTCAAGAACAACCCTGACGGAATGTTCGCCAGCTGGAATCCGTTGGTGTCCTGCCCGTAGTCCAGCCGGTGCTACAGGTGAGCCGGCGGGGCCGCGTGCGAGCGCGGCCCCGCTTTTCTGTGGGTCATGACCAACGCCGCGTCCTTGCAGACAGGCCAGGCGGTCCACCATCAATAGCCGGCCCGGTGCTGCGCGCACTTGCGCCGGACGACGGCCTGTGGTATATTGGCCCGTGCAATGGAGGCAAGGGGCAATGCTCTACCGTGATCGCGCCAGCGTGGTGGCCACGCTGGTGGTGCTGGGCCTGATCCTGGCGGGGTTCCTGGAATTCGCGCCCTGGACCCGCGACCTGACAGTTCTTGGCTCGCCGCTGAAGATCAACCTGTCCCAGACAGGCCTCATGGCGACGCTTCTCGTCGGGATCACCTGCGCGGGCACCGATGCCATCGTGCGCTCGCATCCCGCGGCGCAGGGCACTGAGCCGCGCTTCAGCTTTGTGACCTGGACCCTGCCCGCGCTGACGGTGCTGCTGGCCGCCATCCTGCTGCCGCAGGCGCCCACCCGCCTATACCAGTTGGGCGGCTACGTGCTGACGGGCCTGATCCTGATCCTCGTCATCAGCGCAGAGTACTATACCGTGGACCCTGCCAGCCCGCACTACTTTGCCGCCCGCCTGAGTCTCAACATCTGGGCCTACATCCTGGCCGGCATCCTGTTCACTTTGATCTATTCGGCCAAGGCAAGAAGCTTGATCTCGGCGACAGAGGTGACTATTGTCAGCACGCTCCTCGCGCTCGAGTTCCTGCGCAGCGCGGGCCGCGGCTTTAGCCGGACGGCGCTATATGCCGTCATCGCCGGGCTGTGTACGGGCGAGATCATCTGGGCGATGAACTACTGGCGCATCTCGGGCATCACCGGCGGGCTGATCCTCCTCCTCGGCTTCTACGTCGCCACCGGCCTCGCGAATCAGCAGCTCCAGGGGCGGCTGACGCGCCGGGTGCTGGTGGAGTACGGCCTGGTAGCCATGATCGGGCTGGCCATCCTGCTCCGCTTCGGGCCGTAACCAATGGACGGCAGCGGGACGGCACAATCGTGCGCCGTATGCCGCTACACCGGCAGCGCAATCGCTATCGGAGCCGTCCACCTGTAGCTTCGCAGTTTCCGCGGCGCGACATACAGGCGAGAGACCGTGGCGGCGGGGGTCCGCCCGCCCTTTTCTGCGCGAACTGTGTGCTCACGGCCACACTGGATCTGTTACTTGACAATCGGAACCACTTGATCTAGAATGGCGCCTAGTTTACGAAAGGAGGCAAATGGGATGCTCTACAACAAGCTACGCATCTTTGGTGCTCCGTCCGCTGGCATCGATGCTGGTTCGCCCAGTCGTAGTGCGCCCACACGCCTCTAGTTATTGTCTAGTTAAGGGCCGTGGGAGCACTAGATCCCACGGCCCTTTTCATTTCCCGGGTGCGCGTCACCCGAAAGCCGTGGGAGAGAGGGTCCCACGGCTTTTTTGTTGGTCATGTGGGACAATGGGGGAGACGACGTACAAAGGCAAAGGTAGGATCGGGAAGCAAGGCGTTGCCTTGCCGCCCAGGAGAGGGAGATGAGCCACGTGCTAGAGCTGCGGCCTGTTCGCAGCCAGGAGATAGCGCAATGGGCACAGCTGACAATGGAGGGCCTGCCCTGCGAGGACCTGCCAGACGAGGCCGAATATGCCCGGGTGTTTGTCGACGAGCCGGAGGAGTCGCGGCGAACCGCCTACTTGGCTTGGTCCGGCGACCGGCCCGTAGCCCGGCTGCGGCTGCAGCAAGAGGATGACAGCGCCACGACCTGGGCCATCGGCCTCGCCGCCGACCTCCAGAGTCCCGAGCTGGCCGCCGCGGTAGTGGCGGCAATTGAGGACTGGGCTCGGACCGCCCATGCCCGGCAGCTCAGCGCCGAGGTTGGGGCGGACCTGGCCGGGGCCTTTGTGGCCACGGGGCACCGGCCCCGGCGGCTGCGGGTGAGAATGAGGGCCAAGCTGGAGCGCCGGCCCGCGCCGTGCCCGCTGCCTATGCGAGAGGTCCACCTGGCGAGCGAGGAGGAGCTGCAGGCAATCGCGCGCCTCTACTACGAATCCTACCTGGGCACCATTGACGATGAGGGCGAGGGTCCCGAGGGCGCGCTGGCCGAGGTCCGCCACATTGCGGAAGGGCAGTATGGCACTTTTCTGGCGGCCTGCTCTCTCGCCCTGGAACATGACGGCCGGCTGGCCGGTGCAGCCCTGGTTACCGAGTGGCGGGAGGCAGCCTTGCTCGCCGAGGTCATGATTCAGCCCGACCACCGGGGCCGAGGTTATGCCCGTCCGCTGATCCAGGCGGCGATGAACGCCTGCCTGGATGCCGGCTGGCAGGAGATGGTCTTGACGGTGACGCTGGGCAACGTGCCGGCGGAAGGCCTGTACCGGCGTATGGGCTTTCGGCCCGACTCGGGTTGCGAGTGGCACTTTTTTGAGAAGGATCTCGATGGCGACGGGAACGCATCTACGGCAAGCGTGAGGAGCACAGAAATCCCATGATCGGCGTGACCCGCCGCTACCTGCGGCGACTCGCGAGCTTTAGCCGCAATGCACGGCTGTTTCTGCTCAGCACGGTCGTCACCGGGCTCGGCTTCAGCATCTACATGCTCATCTTTAACCTGTTCGTCGACAGCCAGGGCTACTCGCGTAGCTTCCTGGGCGAGCTGCAGTCGACGCCGAACCTCGTCGCCCTGCTGACCGCGCTGCCGGCGGGGGTACTGGTGGACCAGATCGGGCGCAAACGGGCCATGAACCTGGCCAACTTCGGCCGGCTCGTCGCCCTGCTCGGGATCGCATTCTCGCCGGGGCCTTGGGCGCTGCGGGTGTCGATGGTCCTGTTTGGCGTGGCGCAGTCGCTGTGGATGGTCAGCGCCGCGCCGTTCATGATGGAGAACTCGACGCCGGAGGAGCGCAACGCCCTGTTCAGCGCCAACTTTGGGTTACAGACCCTGGTCGGTTTTTTCGGAACGCTGCTTGGCGGCTATCTGCCGACGGTCTTTGGTCAGGTCCTGGGGGTAGGGGTGGAAAGCCCGGAGGCCTATGCTGCCACCCTGCTTAGCACGGTGTTCCTGGCCGTGCTGGCGATTGTGCCGGTCCTCATGATCGAGGAAGAGGCCCGCCCCGCGGGGGCGGAGGTCCGGGTGCGCTCTTTCTGGCCGTGGCGCAACCTGACCAACCCGCGGCTGGCGACGCGCATCTTTGTGCCGAACATTATCATCTCCATGGGAGCCGCCATCCTCATCCCGTACATGAACCTGTTCTTTAAGGAGACGTTTGACATCTCGGACAAACTGCTGGGGACGCTCTTTGCCGTCTCGGCTGTGGTCACGGGCGTGGCCACGCTAGCCTCGCCTGTACTCGCGGACCGCTGGGGGCGCATCCGGGCCCTGGTATTTACGCAGCTGACCTCGATCCCTTTCCTGCTGCTCATCGGCTTCTCGGGCGCGTTGTGGGTCTCCAGCCTGGCCTTTTGGGTACGGGCGGCCTTGATGAACATGGGCAACCCACTCTACAGCGCTTTTGCCATGGAGCAGGTGGCCGAACGGGAGCGGGCCACCGTCAGCGGCTTGATGGGTATGAGCTGGAACATCGGCTGGACGATCGGGCCGTTTGTGAGCGGCTACATGCAAGCCAATCCGGAAATCGGATTCCAGCCGATCTTTGTCATCACCTGCACACTGTACATCGTCGCCGCGGTCCTGGAAAGGCGCTTTTTCCAGAAGACCGACGACCGGCAGCGGCGTGCGGCCTTGCTCAGGGAGCGAGGCGTGCTCGATCTTACACAGGGAGTGGACCAATGAGCAACACAGCAACCTGGCAAGCCTCAAGGCGAGCCAACCGGTCAAGCAAACGAGAACAAGTCGGGGAGGGGACTATGCCTGCCAATGTCGCTATACGCAACTACCGTCCCGAGGATCTGCGGGCACTTGTGGCCTTGATCAACGAGGCGGACGGGTACGACCAGCTGGAGCGGGCCACCACTCTCGAGAGCCTTGAGCACGAGATGGCCTGGCCCAACTACCATCCCGAGGACGACTGCTTCCTGGCGTGGAAGAACGGCCGCCTGGTCGGGTATGCCGACTTTTTGCTGCGGCCCGGCGAGGAGGACACCGACGCCATCTTTTACACCTGGGGCCTCGTCCATCCTCGCTGGCGGCGCCTGGGCATCGGCCGCCACCTGTTGGAGTCGCTGCACCGCCGGGCCATTGACCGGCTCGGCGAGGTGGGCAACAAGGCGGCCCACTTCCAGGGTAGCGGGCGCGACATCGAAGAAGATCGACGGGCTCTGTTCGAGAGCTTCGGTATGCACCGGGTGCGTTACTTTGTCGACATGGCGCGGCCCATTAACAATGGCCTGCCCGCGGTCGAGATACCGGCCGGCTTTCGCGTGCGCACCTTCGACCCGGCGCGCGACGTCGAGACTGTCTGGCAGGTGGACGTGGGCTCTTTCCGTGACCACTGGGGCTGGAGCGGCTTTCCTTTCGAGGAGTTCGAGCACTGGATCTACCAGCCCCACTTCCGGCCCGAGCTGTGGCTCATCGCCGAGGAAGAGGCCACGGGCAAGGCGGCAGGCATCTGCCTGAACAAGGTCGATCCGGACAGGATCGCCGAGACAGGCCGGCAAGAGGGCCTGATCATGACGCTGGGCGTGCTGCGCGAGTACCGCCGGCTTGGGCTGGGCACGGCCCTGCTGGCCCAGGGCATTGGCGTGCTGCGCCAGGCGGGCATGGAGTTTGCCTACCTGGGCGCCGACGCCGAGAACCTGACGGGCGCGGTGCGCATTTACGAGCGGCTGGGCTTCCAGGTGCGCAAGACCACCGCGGTCTATCGCCGGGCGCTGCGGAACGGCGCCCAGGCAGGGTAAAAAGCAACAGACAGGCGCGGGCCTCGCCCGAAGAAAGGAGGGTTTCCTTCATGGTTGAGATAAGAGAAGTGGTGCCGGAAGTGAGCAAGAAGGGAAACAGACAATACGGAGCATTTGCCGCGGGATCACGCCCGGCACACGGGGCCGGGAAACTAAAGCCGAATCGCAGTGTTCAGCGGCAGACAGGCACTTGACTTTGAAGGAGATTCTGACGGTGACGAGTGACGACTCTTACCTGGACAAGTACGAACGCTACGAAGACCTTTTCGACCCGGCCCCGGTTGGGGCCACGAGGCGGAACGGAATGTGGAAGGGCGTCCACAAGCCAAAGAAGCGCCAGGAGCAGATCCTGGCCGAGTTGACCGACGACCTGTCGGATGTGGAGCTTGGCTTTCAGACGACCTACGTGCCTTCGCGCCACGAGCAGGGCTGGCTTCTGTCGTCGTTGTTCGCCTTTTACGACGAGGGGCTGATCACCGACGTTTTGTCGGCGATCAAGGGCGGCAAAGAGGCCAGTGTCTACCTGTGCCGGGCACATCCGGCTACCGGCGCGGAGCTGCTGGCAGCCAAGGTCTACCGGCCGCGCATGTTCCGCAACCTGCGGAACGACGCCATGTACCGCCACGGGCGGGAGATCCTGGTGGGCAACGGGCAGCCGGCGGGCCGCGAGGCGGGGCACATCGAGCGCGCCATGCGCAACGGGTCCAAGTTCGGACAGGACGCCGCCCACACTTCCTGGCTGCTCTACGAGTTCACGGCCATGGAGCGCCTGTACCGGGCCGGCGGCGCCGTGCCGCGGCCCATCCACAACAGCGAGAACGCCATCCTGATGAGCTACCATGGCGACAGGAGCATGGCCGCCCCGACGCTGAACAGCGTAGCGCTGGAGGCCGGCGAGGCAGAGCACCTCTTCCGCGAGGCGCTACGCAACGTGGACCTCATGCTGCGGCACGACCTGGTCCACGGCGACCTATCGGCCTACAATATGCTCTATTGGGAGGGCGAGATCACGATCATCGACTTTCCACAGGTGGTCAACCTGCACACGAACCCCAGGGCGCGCTTTATCCTGGAGCGTGACATCCTACGCACGTGCGAGTACTTTGCGGCCCAGGGCGTGGACTGTGACCCAGTGGCCATCGCCGGCGAGATGTGGCACCGCTACGTGGCCGACATCGACCCCGAAGATGCGGCCGCGGACCAATCGCGGTTTGAGATGGAGCTGGCCCTGTGAGGGTGCTCCAGGCAACGAAAGAGGCAACCGAAATGTTGACGCAAGAACAGACCAAAGTGATGCACGTCAGAACCTACGAACGCGGGAAGGCGCGGTTCTCCGAACCGGCCACACCGCCGGTGCCCGGGCTCGTCTTCCGCGGGTTCCGCGGTGAGACGGACTATCCATCGATGCTGGCCGTGATCGAGGGCTCCAAGCAAGTCGACGGGATCGAGAGGAGCGACACGCTCGAAGACATCCAGCGCAACTACCGGCACCTGTCCAACTGCGACCCCTATAAGGACATGATCTTTGTCGAGGTGAACGGGGAGGTTGTCGGCTACGGGCGGGTCTTCTGGGACCAGGAGGCGAGCGGCCTGCGGCGCTACCCCCACTTCACCTTTCTCCTGCCTGAGTGGCGGGGCCAGGGCATACGACGGGCCATGCTGCGCCACAACGAAACACGCCTGCGCCAGATCGCCGCGGAACACTCCGACGACGGGCCGCGCTTCCTGGAAGGCTGGGCGGCCGACACCGAGGTCCACTGGGAAGCGCTTCTCGTGGAGGCGGGTTACGAAGGGGTCCGCTACGGCTATGAGATGGTGCGACCGGACCTGGAGGACATCCCGGACCTGCCCCTGCCCGCCGGGCTGGAAGTCCGGCCCGTGGAGCCGGAGCACATCCCGCAGATCTGGGCAGCCGCCAAGGAAGCGTTCCGCGACCATTGGGGCTTCTCTGAAGAGGAGTGGGACCGGGAGCTGGAAGGCTGGCGCGAAGCGCCGACCTTCCAGCCCCACCTGTGGCAGGTCGCCTGGGACGGGGACGAAGTGGCCGGCATGGTACAGAACTTTATCGACCATGCGCAAAACGAGGAGTACGGCCGGCTGCGGGGCTACACCGAGGGCATCAGCGTTCGCCGTCCCTGGCGGCGCCAGGGCCTGGCCAAGGCGCTCATCGCCCGCAGTTTCCGGCTGCACCGCGATCTGGGCATGGCCGAGGCCGGCCTGGGTGTCGATGCGCAGAATCCCAACGGCGCCCTCCAGCTTTACAAGAGCATGGGCTTCCAGGTGGTCAAGCGCATGAGCACGTATCGCAAGGCAATGTAGTGCGAACAAGCCCCCCTTCAGCTTGCAGCTGTAGGGGGGCTGAACGCGGCCCGCCGAGACCCGCGGTACCCATCGATCGCCTTCAACTGATCCTGCTCGATGAACGAACAGGAGCGCACGGTTGTTGTGTTGTTTGTGGGCTATATGCCGAGGGGTCCTGGCCGTCTAGGCGCGGGTACCTGGCCGGCAGAACAGCCGCTGGCGAACAATCTCGTACAGCAGCGCCGCCGTCGCGGCCGAAACGTTGAGAGATGTGGCCCGGCCGGCCAGGGGCAGGTGGACGTCGACGTCGGCCGCCTCTCGCACCGCCGCCGGCAGGCCGTGGCGTTCGCTGCCTACGAGGAGCACCACCGGCCGGCAGTACTCTACCTCGAAGTGGCTCTTGCGGCCATGAGCCGAAGAGGCGACCACCAGGAGCGGCAGTCCGCCTGCCCTCAAGCCGTCGAACCAGAGCGGCACTGCTTCCGGATCGTCGACCCAGGCGACCGGCAGGGCAAAGAGCGAGCCCATGGTGGCGCGCACCGCCTGGGGATCATAGAGGTCGGCCGACGGCCCCACGACGACCACACCTGAGGCGCCGGCCGCATCGGCCGTGCGCACGATGGAGCCGAGGTTGCCCGGGTCCTGGAGCTGGTACGCGACCACCACCAGCAGGTTCTCCCCGGCACGGATGCCGGACAGCGGCTGCTCCTGAATGCGCACCACGGCGGCGATGCCCTGCGACTGCTCGCGTTCGGAGAGACTGTTGAGGACGTCGGCCGAGACCTCCAGCCGTTCCAGACTGCCGGCCCTCTCCACCAGCGCCCGCGCCCGGGTGCTGACCAACAGCTCGGGGGCATAGAGCAGCGTCTCTACAGGCGCGCCGAGGTCAAAGGCCTCCTCGACAATGCGGATGCCCTCGGCCAGAAAGCGGCGCTCCTGGTGGCGGACCTTGCGCAGGCGAAGGGCGCGCAGGGCCTTGATGCGCGGATTGCGCACGCTGCTAATCGGCACGGGCATGCTTCAGCCCGTCCTAGCGGTCGGCAACGAGGCCGTTCAACGAGGCGTTGCGGGCTTCGGCCGCCTCGCGCTCCTCGTTGCCGCGCACCGCCGTGCCGTCGTATTCGGTGCCATCAGAGTAGAACCGCCAGCCGGAGAGGATCAGGGGCAGCGGGCCATCGACGGCCATCCACTCGCCGTTGTACTTGCGGGCAAAGTGCAGGTGTGAGGACTCGGAAAAGCCGCCCTCGCAGGAAGGATGGCCGATGGGATCGCCCTGGTCGAGGCGCGAGCCGGCGCTCGCCCGGCCATTGGTCGCCATGTGCAGGTAGAAGAGCACCCAGCCGGTTTGCTCGTGGCCGTCGCCGTCGAGGTCAAGAGTCACCTCGCCCTCCCGGCTATCGACCACGACCCCGGGGGCGGCAGCCCGGGCGAAGGCCGAAGCCGCCTGGCAGCCCAGGTACCCCTCGTCGGGCACGAAATCCACGGCAGCCCACGCGCTGCCCTCGTTCCAGGCACCGTGGGGCCCGCCGGTGTAGAACCAGTTCTCGCCAAAGGCCCAGGGCAACACCAGCTCTGGGCTCTGCACATCCGCGCCGATGAGCGGCTCCACGGCATACTGGCTCGGTGGGCCAAAGAGCTCCCGGTACGTCTCCAGGAAACTGCCCGGGCCGCTGCCGACGAGCGTTTCCCACTCTTGACGGTTGCCGCTGAGGGAGAAAAAGTAGTACAAGCCCGCCGTGGCGGCATTGAGATCAGGCGGATAGTTGCTGATGGCGCCGCCAGGCCAGGAGAGGGGCGCGACGCCCCGGCCGCGCCAGTCGTAATAGCCGCGGTTCAGCTCGTTGGCAACCCAGGCGAGCTGCTGGTGGAGACCTCCGCCGCTGCGGTTGTAGCCGACGGGCAGCGACAATGCCTGCCCGCTGGGGCTCGGATTGGTCACCCAGCCGCTGCGCAGCTCCATGATCGCCAACAGCAGGCGGGGGCCGACGCTGTAGTGGTGCGCGACGAGATCGACGATCTCGGGCCCGCTCAGCTGCTCGCCTGCCACCCACTCTGAATAGCCGGCCAGGTAGCCGCCCTGCTTCGCGGCAAACGCGGCCGTGCTGAAATCAACATAGGCCGGGCCATACACGAACTCGCTGTTGGGCAAGAGGTGGGTCGAAGGGATGGCGACGACGTCGGCGGTGGGGATACGCAGTTGTTGCCCCACCCGCAGAGCATTGGGGTCGACAAGCTGGTTGGCCTTGACGAGTGCCTGGAGGTCGCAGCCAAAGCGCCGGGCGATGGCGGTGAGTGTGTCGCCAGCAACGACGGTGTAGACCTGCGGTGCCGATGCTGATTCCGGCATTGCGCCGGCATCGGGCAGGGCCGTGGCGGAGGCCTGGTCCAGTTGCAGCCCAGGGCCCGCTTCGGAAGGCGGCACAACTGAGGGCTCGGCCCGGGCGGCGGCCAAGGTGCCGGCCGGCAGGGCCGGCAGAGCGCGCGTTGCGGCGGGGGTTGGCCTCGCCTGCCGGCGGGCACAGCCACCCACGGCCAGGAGAAGCACGACCAGGAGAAGCACGGCCTTGTTCACGCGTAGCCCACGGGCAGACGTGCCATCCATGACCCCCGCCAGCCTCCAGAGCGTTTTGATGGCCCTATTATACCACGTTCGGGCCGGGAGCGCCAAGCAGCGGGCGCCGGGGTGACGCGGTGACGGCGGCGTGGCGAGGCCCGCCGGCCAGGCTGGTTCCCGCTGCCGCCGGGTTGCCAAAGCCCGCGGCGCCGGGGATGCGCCCCGCCCATTTGACACACACCGCAGCGGCGTGCTATACTAGGGCGAGTCATCATCGCAGATCTCCTCCTCCCAGCCAACGACGCCCAAGACAGGACCCATCGGGCCGGCGAGACGCATCCCGTGCGCCCTTTGCGCGTGGGGTGGCGTGGCCCGGCGGCTCGGCACGAGGCCAGGGCCGGAGGAGATCCGAAGCCAGGCAGGAGAACAAAATGGAGCGATCCTGGAACGTTTCGATGGCCGGCGGCGGGCGCGAGCGAAAGGCGCTGGTCCTTTGTGGGCTGCTGTTGGTGGTCCTCGTGGCCCTTCACGCCGCCCTTCCCGGCCAGGCGCTGGCCCAGGACGTCCCGCTGCCGACGCCGACGCCGACGGGCGAGGAACAGCCCATCGAGGCGCCGGAGAGCGTGGAGGTCCGGCCCGAGGCCCGCGACGAGGAGATCCGCACGCGGCTGCAAGGCATCCTGGAGGCCACGGGCTGGTTCACCGATCCCGAGGTGGCGGTGCGCGAAGGCGTGGTCTTTCTCCGGGGAGAGGCCGACAACGAGGAGTTCAAGACGTGGGCCGGAGACCTGGCCCGCAGAACCAGGGACGTCACGGCGGTCGTCAACCAGATGGAGGTGATCGAGCCCTCGGTCTGGGACTTCCAGCCGGTGGTGAACGGGCTGCAGGCCCAGGGCCGCGGTGTGGTGCGCTCCGTGCCGCTGATCCTCTTTGGCCTCGTGGTCCTGCTCCTGTCCTTGTTGGCCGCCCGACTCCTGGCCTCCGCCACGCGCCGCTCCTTGCGCCGCCGGAAGTGGAGCCCGCTGCTCACCACCGTGAGCGCGCGGGCGGTCGGCCTGGTCGTCCTCCTCGTGGGCCTGTTCATGATCTTCCAGGTCGCCAGGCTCACGAACGTGGCTCTGACTGTCGTGGGCGGCACCGGCCTGCTGGGCCTCATCCTCGGCATCGCCTTCCAGGACATCACGGAAAACTTTCTCGCCAGCATCTTTCTCAGCGTGCAGCCGCCCTTCGAGGCCGGTGACCTGGTGGACATTGACGGGACCATGGGGTTTGTGCAGAGGCTGACCACCCGGGCCACGCTCCTCATGACCCAGGACGGCAACCACGTGCAGATCCCCAACTCTACCGTCTACAAGAGCAACATCCACAACTACACGAGCAATCCCAACCGCCGCGTGGATTTCATCGTGGGCATCGGCTACGGCGACAGCATCAGCGAGGCGCAAGAGATCGCGCTGAAGGTCCTCGAGGAGCACCCCGCCGTGCTGGACGACCCGGAGCCCTGGGTCCTGGTGGAGGGCCTCGCCAGCGCCACCGTCAACCTGCGCGTGTATTTTTGGCTGGACGCCAGCCAATATAGCTGGCAGAAGGTCAAGTCCTCGGTCATCCGCCTCATCAAGCGGGCCTTCCAGGCGGCAGGCATCGAGATGCCCGGAGAGACGCGCGAGTTGATCTTGCCCGCCCGGATCCCCATCGAGATCCACGAGCCGGACGGCCTCAGGCCCGAGGTCGTGCACGCACGTCGCGCCGCCGAGGAGCCCGCCACTCTGTCCACCGAGGCCGAGGCGGGCCTGAGCAGCGAAGCGGAGGACATCGAGGAGCAGGCCCGCCGCTCGCGGGTGCCCGAGGAGGGAGCGGATCTGCTGAAGCCTGCTGCCGCTGGCACGGGCGACGGCCATAGTAGACCGCGAGAGTCCGATTGACAGCACGGCGCAGCCGTGGTAGAATACCCCGGTTGTACGGGCTGCCAGGCGCGCACGGGGATGCATGCGGGCGGCTGGCGCAGAGCGGCGAACCGGAGGAGCGCATACGGGTATGCTAGAGCTACTGCCCAAGCTCCCGCTATATTGGAGCTTTTACCACCTTGGCCGGCCCAGGCTGCTGCCTTTCAGCCTGGTGGTTAGTGTCAGCTATCGCTGCAACAGCCGCTGCAAGACCTGCGGCGTGTGGCGGCGGGAAAGCGAGGAGCTGAGCCTGGAGGAGTGGCGCCAGGTGTTTGCGCACCTGGGCCGCGCGCCCTTCTACCTGACCTTCACCGGCGGTGAGCCGTTTCTGCGCCCCGACCTGCCCGAGATCGTCAGCGCCGCGGCCGAGCTGTGCCAGCCCGCCGTCATCACCATCCCTACCAACGGCCTCCTTACGAAACGGGTTCTGGACGGAGTGGACCGCATCTGCACCGCCGCGGCTCGTTCCCAGGTGGGCCTGAACCTCTCCCTGGACGGCGTCGGCGACGAGCACGACGCCATCCGCGGCGTCCCCGGCAACTGGCAGCGCTCCATGGAGACATGGCAGGGCCTGAAGGAGCTTCAGCCCCGCCATGCCAACCTCGTCCTCAGCATCCACACCGTTGTCTCGCGCTTTAACGCCGAACGCATCCGCGAGATCGTGGAGGGCCTGGCCTTCCTCAATCCCGACTCGTACATCACCGAGGTCGCCGAGGAGCGCGTCGAGCTGGACACGATGGGCTGGGACATCACGCCCCGGCCCGCGCAGTACGAGGCCATCGCCGGCTATTTGTCGGCGCGGGCCGAAGCGGCGCCGGCAAAGGGGCTGGCCCGCTTCACCCAGGCCTTCCGCGCCCACTACTACCAGCTTGCCCGCCGGATCCTCGCCGAAGGACGCCAGGTCATCCCCTGCCAGGCGGGCTGGGCCAGTGGGCACATCGCCCCGGACGGCGACGTCTGGACCTGCTGCGTCCGCGCCGAGCCGGCGGGCAATCTTCGCCAGACCGGCTATGACCTGCGGCCCATCTGGTTCGAGCACGTTGGCGAGATGCGCCGCCTGCGGCGCAGCATTGCCGGCCGGGAGTGTGCCTGCCCCATGGCCAACGCCAGCTACGCCAACATGCTCCTGCATCCCGCCACCGTTGCCCGCGTTTTGACGACCATGCGCTGACCCGGGCTGACCGGCACCCTAGCTCACGATCCGCCCCCCCGCCATCTGAATGGAGCGCGTCCCGAACTGCCCCAGCTCTACAGAGTGTGTCACCAGCAGCACCGTCACGCGGGTGTTTTGGTGTATTTCGCGGAACAGCGACATGATCTCGTGTTCGGTCATCTCGTCCAGGTCGCTCGTCGGCTCGTCGGCCAGCAGCAGCTCTGGCTCGTTCATCAGCGCCCGGGCAATGACCACCCGCTGCTGCTGCCCGCCCGAGAGCTGGCGGGGAAAGGAGCGCAGCTTGTCTGCCAGCCCCACCTGTGTCAACAGGTGGGTGGCCCGTTCCTGGACGCCGCCATTGCGCTTGCCGCCAAACATGGCGGGCAGCATCACATTTTCCAGCGACGTCAGTGCCGGGAGCAGGCTCGGAAACTGGAAGACAAAGCCGATCTTATCGTTGCGCAGCAGCGACTGGTCCTTGTCCGGCAGGCTCCAGACGGCCACGCCGTCGAGCAGCACCTGGCCTGAGGTGGGCCGCGTCAGCCCGGCCACCAAGCTCAGCAGAGTCGTCTTGCCCGAACCTGAGCGGCCGGTGATGACCACGAACTCCCCGGGATCCACTTCCAGGCTGACATCGTGCACCGCCGGAACGGTGAGTGACTTGGTCGTGTAGATCTTGCTCACGTTTTGCACCGAAATCATTGGTCTATTCCCTCATCGAGATGGCCGGATCTTGCAGGCTGATACGCAGCGCCGGCACCAGCGCCGCCAGGACGACGCCGAGCAGCGCCAGGACCAGGGCACCCAGTCCCAGCGCGGCCAGCCCCAGGAGGTCGGGGAACAAGAAGGGCGTACCCAACAGCCCGACGATCAAGGGCCGGAAGAGATAGATGGCCAGGCCGGCGACGGCGACACCCGTCGCGCCCCCCGCCAGCGCCAGCAGCACCGCCTCCAGCAGGAGCGACTGCAAGACCACCGGCCGCCGCGCCCCCAGCGCCCGCATGACCCCGATCTGCCTCCGTCGCTCGTTGACGGTCAGGGAAAACACCACGGCGATGAGGGCCATAGCCAGCACCCAGGTGATGGCCAGCAACACCACGACGCTGTTTAGCAAGCTCAGGATCTGCTCCCGCTGCCCGCGGAAAAGGCTGTTGGTCACGAGGGGCGTGACCCCGGGGACGTCTGCGGCGATCTGGGTCGCCACCGCCTGCGGGTCCTCGTCCGGCCCCACCCTAACCATGACCGACGACACGGTCCGCGGCGGGATGTCCAGGACCTTGACTGCCTGCTCACCGGACAGCCGTGCAATGTCGAAAGCGGTTTCCATGGTAAAGAACATACTCTGGTCCAAGCCCGTGCCCGTCGGCTCTAGGCTGCCGGCGAGCCCCAGGCCGTAACCATAGACCAACAGCACGCCGTCCTGTTCAGGCACGTAGACCAGACTGCCGCCCACCGCCTGGCCCAACGGCAGGTCCCCTTCCAGGTTCTCTTCGAGCCAGGGGCGCAGGGTAAAGTCGGATTCCGGATCGTACGCGATGAGAAACATCTCGGGCACCGAACAGCAGGTCGCCCCGCGCAGGGTGGACAGATAGAGCTGCGGGGAGGCGGCCACCACACCGGGCACGGCTGCCACCTGCTCCACAATCGTGTCGGGCATCCAGCAGTGGAGCGGCACGCCCATGAGCAACGCGCTCTCCAGGCGCTGCTCGTTGCCCTCGGGGATGACGATAATGTCCGCGCCCAGGCGCTCGAGGGCCAGGCGCAGGCTGTCGTCCGCCCCGCCGATGACCACCGTGGCCACGATGACAAACCCGGCCATCAGCGCGGCACAGAAAAAGACCATCCAACTTCGAAAGGAGCTGCCGGCCACGTTGCGCACGGCAAGCCGTAACTGGTTCATCGCTTCCACTCCGTTGTCTGCTCTGCTGCTATGAGCGGGCACTGCGTACCCGAGCAGCAACCTTACTCGCGCATCGAGAGCGCCGGCTCCTCGCGGCTCAGCCGGCGGGCCGGCAGCCAGGCCGCCACTGTGACGCTCAGCACGGCCAGCGCCAGGCCCGCGGCTGCCAGCCCGGCCAAGATCAAGGGTGGGGGCAGCGCGAGCTGGATGCCCGTCGTCAGGGCGATCTGCTGGTCGAACAGGCCGACGACCAAGATGGCCAGCCCAATGCCCACCAGGCCCCCCGCCACCGCCAGCGCCACGCCCTCAAGCAGCAGCGTGCGCAGGATCAGGCCGCTGGTGGCTCCCAGGGCTCGCAGCGTCCCCATCTCCCGGCGGCGCTCGTTGGCGGCGAGCGTAAAGACGAGCCCGACGAAGACCATGGACAGCAGCCACGTGACGGCTGCCAGGACCAACACCGTCCGCAGCAGGCCCACCATCTGCGACCGCTGCGTCTGGAAAAAGCCGGTGCTCTCGAGCGGCACGACCCCCGGCACCTGCTCAAGGATGCGCACCGCCACTTCGTGCGGATCACTGCCCAGCTGCACCTTGACCATCGCCGACGAGATGCTCTCCGGCGCCAGCTCGAAGGCCGGCTCTGGCTGCCTCTGCACCTCTTCCAGGATGGCCCCGGCCGTGTCAAAGCTGACGAACAGCGCCTGATCCACGTCGCTGCCCGTCTCTTGTAGGCGGCGCACCAGCTTGAGCGGATAGCCGAAGGCCTGCAGCTTGCCATCGCCGCCTGCGTCGGGCACATTGACCCCCGCCACCGCCTCCCCCAGGCGCAGCGTACCCAATGGATCGTGCTCCAGCCATGGTTCGAGGACAAAGTCGGTGGCCGGATCGTACGCCACCAGGTAGACTTCCCCACTCCTGTCGGCTCCGCTCGAGTCGTAGCTGCCCCTGCCCAGCGCCCCGAAAGAGTCGGAGGCACTGCTAGCACTCCCGCTGAGGGAGTCTGAGGCGCGGCTCTCACCCCCGTCAGAAGCGGTCAAGGTGGATAGGTAGAGCTGTGGCGTGACAGCCTGCACCCCTGCCACGCGGGCGATGCGCTCCAGGTAGGCGCGTGGCATCCACCGCTCCGTCATCATCCCCACCAGGTGCGCCCCGTCGAACTCGGGCGCCATGGTCCCCCAGGGGATAACCTGGACATCCGCGCCTAGCCGGCTCAGGTTCCGCCGCAGGCCGGCCTCGGCCTCGCGGACCACGAGCGTCGCCAACAGGCTCAGACTTGCAACCAGCGCGGCGCAGGCAAAGATGGCACCGCTTCTAAACAGGCTGCCCAGGACGTTGCGCAGCACCAAGCGCCAGAGGGTCACGTCAGGTCAGGCTCCCGGCCCCACGAAAAAGCAACGGTCGCCAGGCCGATGGCCACCACCAGGACACCCATGAGCAAGAGGGCCGGCTTCATTGTCGACACGCAAGGCATATCGGGGTTCACGCACACGCCGATGAGCTGCGTGGGCAGCAGGATGGTGACGATTCCCAGCGCCGCCGCCGCGATCCCCAGCATGCGCCGCGATCCCTTGTTGCGGGTGAAGGGCATCATGGCGCCGACCGCCACCAGCGGCAGAGCCAGGCCCAGCTCGGCCCGCGCCGTCCAGTGGCACTTCATCGACACCTGCCGGCCATTCTCCAGCGTCAGCATTCGCCCCGCCGACTCGCAGTCGGTGAACATGGGCACCACTCCGATCAAAACCGCCAGGACCAGCATGGCAATAGCTGCGACTTTCATTCTTCCTCCTTTGGGTGCGACTCAACCCTGCCTTTCCAAGTTGATATGACGTTCAGCACAAACGCGAGCGCAACCACGAATCCCACGCCCACCCCCGGTCATCCTGAACAGAGCCGAGCGACGTGAGGAATCTCCCCGGCCGGGTCCCTACCAGGGAACCACGTGCTCGATCTTCAGGTCGCCGACGGCGATGGTTACCGGGCGACCCGATTGGATGGCACTCGCCGTGTTGCGATAGAGGACGTAATAGGTGCGGCCCGGCTCAACGCGGTGGTTGTGCAGGCCCATGATGGTGACGTCCACGATCTTGCCCGTGTCCTCCGAGATGACCATAGGCGCCGTCTCGGTATAGTGTCCGAAGTTGGCCGCCTTGCCCTCGTCGATGACGCGGTAGCGCAGCTCCACCATGCCGCCGTCGGCGGTCACGGCCAGGAAGGAAAAGCGCACGCCAAACTTTTCTTCCATCTCGGGGCTTGTCGGCATCGTCCCTGGAACCCACTCGCGGGCGTCGCGGGCTCGCAAGCTCCAGCCCACCGCGGCTGCGCCCACAAGCGCCACGAGGGCCAGGGTCAGAAGCAGGTGCCGGGCATTAATGGACACCGGCCCCCGCCGGCTCTTCACAGTGATTATGTCTCGCTCCAACATGTCTTCCCCCTGATTCGGTTCTAACTCTCGTTCCCTCGGATGGTGCGCACTTTTCCCACCGTATGCACCCCATCCAGAGCCTGTTCCTCAGCCGGGGCCCGGCGGCAGTCGCCAGGCCCCGGCCTGCTCGGTCGGTTACTGCCCCCGCGAGATGGTAGGCAGGAAGAGCGTCATGTTGCGACGCGCAGAAAAGTTGTCAAAGTACTCGGCTCCCGATGCCGCCGGGTCGAGGTTGCCCGAGGCACCCAGCCGGACTTCGTGCACGGTGTAGGCCGCTGTGTCCAGCCAGTCCAGGGTGACCGCCACCTGGCCGTCCACCCGGAGCGACAGGGTCGCCTGGCTGGCCGCCTGCCAGTCAAGGCCCAACTCGTGGGGCTGGTCGCCGATGTCGACCCACCCGGTGTACAGGGGCACGCCGTTGGACAGCGCCCAGCCGCGGATCTCGTAGCCGCCGTTGCCGCCCGCCTCCAGCTGGATGCCCATGATGGGTTTGTCGGCGTACAGCCCGGCCAGGATGTCGTGGTGGACGCTGCCGATGTTGGCGCTGTTGGGATCGAACGCGAAGCGGGTACGAAGCGTCTTCTCGCCCACCGGCAGCACCTGGCTAACGTACGCCGGCGCGCCGCCGTCGATGGTCGCCTGCAAGCCCATCCCTGCGCGGTTCGCGTCGAGTGCCGCCTCGGGGGTGACGGCCACGTTGCCCACGGTGTTGGCCCAGGCTGCCAGGTCGCCCGCGTCAAAGTTGTCGGCCATGATCTGCACGGGATTGTTGCCCTCCACGATGAGGACGATCCTGGCCAAAGGTCCGGGGTTGCCCAGGGCATCGTAGGCGACCATGTTGAGGGTGCGGGTGCCGTTCGGCCAGGTCGACACGTCGATATTGGCCACCAGCGCTTCCGTGGGCGAGTCAAACGCGCCGTCCGCGGGCAGGAACTGCCCGACGTAGCCCAGGTTGACGTACCACTCGGCGCTGGCGATGTTGCTCGCCAGCTCAAAATCGGCAGCGTTGGCCGTCAGAGTCACCGAAGCCGCGCCGGCCGTCGGGTTCGGCGCCACCCGCTGCCCAGAGATGGTCGGGCCGGTGGTGTCGCCGCCGGTGCCGCCGCCGCGCTCGATGGTGATCTGGACCATGGCCAGTGGACCCCAGTTCCCGGCGGCATCCAGTCCGTGGACGTACACCGGGTGCACGCCCTCGCTCAGCAGCAGGAAGGCGGACACGGGGATGTCAAAGTAGACGGGCTCGGTATCCTCGTCGTACATCGCGTCGGAGGCGAACAGGTCAAAGCCCGTGCCGTTGGGGCCCGCGACGTCGACGAACGCCTCGGCGTTGGCCAGGTTGGACAGGGCACCGGCCGTCAGCGGGTCACGGATCGTGCCTGCCAGCCGCACGTTGACCACGGGCGGCGCCCCGGTCAGATCCAGCGTGCTCGGCGTGAGCGACAGCCCCACCGCGAGGGGCCCTGTGGTATCCAGGGTCAGGGTGATGATGCCGGGCGCGCCCCAGTTGCCCAGGCTATCCTGGCTGCTGACGGCGACGGGGTGCAAGCCCTGCGGCAGCGCCTGGAGCGTCAGCGGCGAGATGGTCGCGGTCATGGCCGTCACCGGGCTGTCGATGCGGGCCAGGGTCATGGGCAGTGCCGCTCCGCCGTCGAGAGTGTACTGGCCGGCGATGACGTTGTTGGCGCCGTTGGAGTGATCGTCACCCGTCGCCCGCAGCAGCACCGGGCGAGAACCATTGCTCGGCTCCGGCCACAGGCTCAGGGCGTTGCTCTCCGGCCCCAGCTTGTCCAGGTTGAGCACGGCCGAGCCTACCGTGCCCCACACGCCATCAGCGTTCTGGCCATGGACGTAGAACGTCACCAAGCCGCTGGGCCAGGTGGCCAGGACTGCGGCGGGGATGTTGGCCGTGGCGGCATAGGCCGGCCCGGCCCCACTGATGGTCAGGGGTAGACCTGTTCCATCCAGGCCCAGCGAGCCGGTAAAGTACTCCGCGGCCACCAGTGCCACGTCCGAAGTCACATCGGCGCTCAGCGTCACGCCCGTAACCCCGGTCGTCGGGTTGGGCTGCACCAGCAAGTTGCTGACTATCGGACCGACCACGGAAGGGGGCGCGCCGTTCACGACGCGGACAAAGGTCATCATCCCGCCGTAGGCGAGCTGCTGGCCTCCGGCCAGGCGCTGGCCGGCATTGTGCAACAGCATGCTCGAGTCATAGACCAGGGTCCGGCTATCCCTCTCGGCCCCTGGGATGATCGAGACCAGCGTATCCAACGTCTGCCCACTGGCCACCATCTCCACCAGGGAGCGGTGGGTCGGCAGCTTGATGTGGCCATCGGTGGCGATCATGGTCTGGTAGCGGCCTAGCAGGCCCATGGAGTGGCTCCGCAGCCCGGCGTTGACAAAGCGCAGCAGAAGCGTGTCGCCGGCCGAAACCGGGATCTCGGCGGTTTCCGGGTACGCTTTGCCGTTGATGAGAAAATACCGCGGCGCGTACGTGTGCATCGAAAAGTTCGCCGGGTCGTTGTTCAGCGCCGGGTCAATCTCGCTCAACACCAGCAGATCTTCGACCGTGTAGACTGTGGCGGGATCGGCGTACGCCTGGCTTGGGATCGGCGAGCGGACGACGATGGCGCCGTAGAGGCCCATGGCCACCTGCCGGGGGCCGTTGGCCGTCAGCCCCGCCTCGTAGAGGTACGTGCCAGCCGTGAGAGGAAAGCTGTAGGTCGTCGAGCCTCCCGTGGGCACGCCGGTCAGATCCGCCGTAAGGCCGGTTTGCCCCGGCAATTCCAGGGAGACGGTCTCCCCCGGCAGATCGTTGTGCAGCACGATCTCCATCGTCTCGCCCTCGTGGCCGATGAGCACGGGGCCGGGTAGGGTGGCGGCGCCAGCCGCGGTATCGGCAAAGCCCCAGATAGGTATGACCGCGCCGTCGGGCATTGTAACCGTCCCCGTCTTGGCCCACAGGTGGCATGTGCGAGTCGTGCCAACCAGCGTGCACGTGTCCTCGGGCAGGGCGGCAGCGGCCGGCAGGCTGATCAGCAGCAGCGCTGCCGCCAGCGCCAGGAGCGCACCACCCCGAAAGAGCAGGGAACCTGTTTGTGATTTCATATTCCTGATCTCCATTCTCCGTTGTGCACCGGGGAACCGACCTTCGTTACACCGTTCTCCTTGCCGTCGTTTGTCATTCATGGTGCACCTCACGGACAACCGTTGGGCAGCGGCGGGTCGATGCGCGTGAAAGTGATGTGGCCGCTGAGCACGATGCCCCAGGCAGTGATCTGCTGCAGGGCATGGTTGTGCGAGATGTGGTAGTACTCGCCACAGGCGTTCAACACCTGGCTGCCGACGGGCAGTTGGTCAGTGTTCCCCAGGTAGGGGCTGCCACTGTAGAAGGTGCCGAAGGTCAGGTTCTGAAGCTGCGGGATGGTCACGGGAATCGGGTTGGTCACCGGGTCCCACTGCTCAGGGTCGTGCCAGCCAAACAGCACGTCGTAGGTCTGGCCGGGGCCGATGAGCACCGTAAAGTCCTCGTAGGACATGTCGCTGCCGGCCGTGCTCAGGAGCGCGTTCCCGTCGTGAGCGATGACCCGCCCGTGGTTGCCGTGGGGGTGGTGCGGATAGTCCGAGGTACCGACGCTCAGGTAGCGGATCAGCGCGGGATAAGGATGGTAAGCTGGGTCGTCGGCGGCAGCCGTGTCGTTAAACGGATAGATGTGGATCAGCGAGCCGTAGGGCTGGTTGGGCAGCCACGCCGCGCCGTTGGGCGCGACTGTGTCCGGGAAGCTGCGGCCGTTGATCATCCAGTAGCGGGGCCGGTAGTTGTTCATGTTGTAGGGCAGGCCTTGCTCGACCGCCATGTGCAGCATGGGGTCGATCTCGGACAGCACCAGGACAAACTCCTCGTCGGGCGTGAACTGCGTGGTGTGGACCACCCCACCCTCGCCGATCACCGTTTCGTTGTAGGCCCAATCGGGATGAGCCGCGGGCCGGACCACCAGGGTCCCAAAGAGCCCCATGTTGACCTGGATGAGGGGTTCGGTGCCACTTTGATAGATGTAGGTGCCCGGGTTGCTGGCGACAAAGCTGTAGGTCATGCTGCCGCCGTTGGCCACAGCCACCGGGGCCAGGGAGGTGAGGTTGCCGTTGATGTCGAACACCGGCTGAGAGAGCACGCCGTTGGCCGACACGTTCTCCTGCCCCGGAAAGATGATGGACACATCCTGGGGCAGGGTATTGTTGAGGACAATGGTCACCGTTTGGCCCTCGGTCACACAGAGCACCGGCCCAGGGTGCTGGAAGGGACTGTCGCCTTCGCTAAGGCCCCACATATAGATGATGTTGCCGTCAGGGGTGCTGATCGTGCCCGTCTTGGTGGTCAGGGTAAAGGTGGCAGTGGGGTTGATGGTGCACACCATGCCGTGGTCCGGCATGGTCGCGTGCTCCGCCACCGCCTTCTGCGGACCGCCACCCATCGCCCCCAGGATCAGCAGCAGCACCAGGGGAAGGGACAGCAACCGTGATAGCTTGATTAGCCTCGAGGATTTCATTTGTCTCACCTCACTCTGCATTCTAGCCCCAGTCGTTGGGCTTGCTCTGGGGCAACAAGGTGCCCGCCGGATAGATATGCACCTCGGTGACCTGCCCGCCCAGGCCCGGCGCGCCGACGGTTGCAACGTGGGTGTAGTAGCGGGTGAAGAGGAGCAGCCTCGTCATGCTCGTCACGTCGGGCGCTACAAAGATAGCATCGGCCGATTCGCCCGGGCCGATGACTACCGTCTCGGTGTGCTCGCTCAGGTCGGCGCGGTCCCGCCCCATGAGAGGTGAGGCGTCCTTCCCGACGACGCGCATCCTGATCCCGGCCAGCCGCATGGCCTGTTCCATGTAGCCGAGGTTGATCAGGCGCAACAGCACCCGGTCGCCCGAGTTACAGCGGACCAGCGACGAGATGGGCTGATAGCGCAAGTCCGGGTACTGGGTCCCATCCTCAGCCTCGGGTGGCAGGAGGTCGCCGCCGGCGTCGCGCAACCCGCCGTTAGGCAGGATGGTGTCGGGGTAGCTGCGGCCGTTGATCAAGTAGACGTCAGGGTTGTAGTCGCTCCACTCCGGAAGCTGCACGTGCGAGTCGCACCAGTGGGCCAACGACCAGACCTCGTTCATGACCAGGAGGAACTCACGGTCGTAGGCCGTCGAGCCATCGCCGTCGTTGTAGGTGTAGCCCATGGGCGCCGCAGGATTCGTGTTGCCCCCGAGGCGGGCAACGGGCACGCCGGGCCCTGCACCCAGGAAGTTCTGCTTGGGCCGGATAAAGACACCGCCCACCATGCCCATGTGCACGTGCTCCGTCTCCTCGAAGTGGCAGTGGTACATGTACGTCCCCGGGTTCCGGCCCCGATAGAAGTAGGTGAGGTCGCGGGCGATGGGCACGCCCACCGACGAGTGGGGCTCGCCGTCAAAGATGGGGATGGCGTTGCGAAACCCGTGAAAGTGCAAGGTATGGGCGTCTATGAGGTCGGGCCGGATCTGGAGCCCCAGGTTGGTGAGCTTCAGGGTAAAGTCGGTCTGGGCCTGGCTCGTCGCGTCGCGCCACTCGTCGAGCCAGAAGGTCGGCGCCGTAAGCTGGGCCTTCATCTTCTGGGCAAAGGTCTGGTCGCGAGTCAGGCCTGTGACGTCGCGAAAGCCAAAGATGTAGGTCGTCAACCCTGCGGGAGCCATGTTGTCGGGATGGTAGGGTGGGTTGGCCCCGGGCAGGTGGATCCAGCCGTCGGTTGCCGCAAACTGCAGGTTGGGCTCGGTGATCTGGGCCCGCAGCCCCGCTTCCACGCTCTCAGGCTTCAGAAGCGCCCGGGGAAGAAGGGCGGCCGCGGCACCAAGGCCCACCAGCCCGCCACCCACTTTCAGAAAGCGACGGCGGCTGAGTGCTTGTGTTGAGTTGCTTCTCATCTCACATCTCCTCATGACTGATTGGGTGAGGCCGGGAGCCGGCCGCGAAACGTGCCGGCTCCCGGCCCGGTTCAATCCCAGGTTGCTAGGGCAGCGAGCCGCCGCCAAAGTCGGTGAAGCTGGCCGGCACGTCGCGGAAGGCCGGGGCCTCGAACCAAAAGCCGATCTGGCCACTCTCGGCCGCGTAGGCCCACGGCGCGTCGCCCTCGGCCAGGTTCGCCTGGCCAAAGACCTCGCCGTTGACATACACCTCGACAAAGCCGCCCTGCGTCGCCCGGGCGCCAAAGGTGTCGCCCACGGCGAAGGGATAGCCGCCAAAGGTGGCGTGCGTCGTCCACACCTGGCCGGGCGACATCGTCCGGACCTCCAGCGCGCCGCTGGTGGCATTGTAGCCCACCGCGACCAGGTGGGTGTCGTCGCCGATGATCCCGTTCACGGTCCCACCGGCCTTCAACAGCAGATCCTGGCGCGTGGCAGTCTGGGCAACGGAGGTGAAGGTGAAGTAGACTTCCTGATCCGGTCCAAACTCCTGCGGGCGCCAAAAGGCATAGCCACTGTCCAGGACCGTCACGCCGTCGGCCTCGTCGAACTCGAAGCTGCCCGTCTCGCCGCTCCAGTAGGACGTGGGCGTCGCGCCGGTGTTAAAGATCAACGGCAGCCAGAGCTTGTACGCGCCAGTCTGCCGGCTCGCCGGGGACAGGACCTCTTTCGCCGCAGCCGCGGGGAACAGGACCGGCGTCGCGGGGAAGGGCTGGACCATCTCGTCCGCGCCGATGTCAAAGTAGCCAAAGGCGGGCCGGGCGTTGAGGTCATAGTCCACGTTGGGTGCCAGGATCCCATCCGCCTGCCCGATGCCCGCATTGTAGGCAGGCGAGTTGGCGGTGAGGTGATAGTTGCCCAACAGGTTCACGGGCAGCTCCACGGCCACAAGGAGGGCGCCGATAAAGTTTGGATTGCCCCGCCAGGGAAAGACCCGGACGGTGGCATCGTACATGGACACGACCAGCGGGTCCTGCCCGACGATGTTGCTGGCATCGGGCACGCCGTTCGGCACCTGCATCAGGGTGTAGGTCGGGCTGAGCTCGCCAAAGCCCCCGGCCACGCCCAGGTCCCAGTAGAAGATGGGGGTCGCGTCGCCGTCCAGACCGATGCCGGCCACCCCGCCGCCGGTCCACGTCCCGGCCCGGTTGTCCCAGAAGATGTTGTTGAACATCAGCGCGTCGCTGAACAAGGGCGAACCGGCGGGCAACGTGGCCTGGAGGAGATCGCTGTTGAGGCTGCTGGAGAAGCCGGCAGGCGCCGCCAGGCCGTTGCTCGTCATGGCCGTGGCCGTGGTGATGTTCTTCATGACCGTGTTGTTGTAGAACCGCACGTTGGGAGCGTCGTTGAGGGACACCCCGCCGCCCTCGTGGGTGGAGACGTTGTTGACCATCATGTTGTTAAAGACGTTGAACGGGAAGTTGCCGGCCATGAGGAAGCGCAGGCCGCCGCCATCGTCGTTGGCCAGGTTGCCCTGGAGCAGGTTGCCCGAGACTTCAACCGGACCGGCGCCGGGCGACAGGAGGCTCGGATCGACGGGTAGCTCGCCGGCGATCATGATCCCACCGCCCTCGTCGTAGGAGCGGTTGAAGTAGATGCGGTTGTTGCGGATGCGACCGCCGGGGCTGTAGCCGTACTGGCTGATGCCGCCGCCGTACTCGGCTGAAAAGTTGCCGCAGATGTCGTTGTTGGCGATGGTGTAGGCCTGCGCGCCGGCAAAGATGCCGATGGCACCGGCCAGGTTCGTGCCGCCGTTTCCGACGAGGCGGTTCTTGGTGATAGAGATAAAGTCGTTCTGGCCGTCCTTGTAGGGCTGGGGCAGATCCGGGGTGCCGACGCGGATGCCACCGGCGTAGGCGCCGCCGTTGTTCTCGATGAGGTTGTTGCTGACCTGCATGTACCGGGCGTAGGCGTTGACCCAGATGCCCCCGCCCTGGATGACCACCTCGGGCGCGACGCCGGGGATCTGTTCCCCGCCGACCTGGTTCAGGTTGTTGGGGAAGCCCTGCTGGTCGCCGCTCTGGATCTTGAAGCCGTCGATGGCCGTGCGGAAGGTAGCGCCAAACTCGCCCTGCTCCGCCAGGATGGTGAGCACCTGCCCCTCGTACATCTGCGGCAGGCCCTCGCCGTCCACCGGGCTGCCGTCCCAGCCGCCGCGGTTCAGCCAGATATCGCCCACGTTCGAGCGCCACCACGCGGCATAGACTTCGGTGCCACCCATGCCGCGGCCGTCAAGGATCGAGCCGAGCACGCCACTGCCGTCAGGATAGACGCCGCCCGGGCCGACGCCCTGCAGCTTGACCGGGGAGTAGATCACCGGGTTCTCGAGGTAGAACCCCAGTGGATTGGTGAAGGGTACCTGAAGGCCGGGGTAGACCACGACCAGGTCAGGCGCAGGCGTCGCCGCTGCATCGTCGAGGGCGTGCTGGATCGGCCCCCGACTTTCTCCGGTGTACACCGGATCGCTCGGGTCGTAGGTCTTGCCGACCCCCACCTCGTAGATGTCGGGTTGGTAGCCCACGTCGAGGACGTGGATCGTCAGGCCGTTGACCTCGCGCTTCCCGGCAGAGTTTCGGATCTCCAGTTGCCTGGGCCCGGCCGGCGTGCTGGCCGGCACCCGGAAGACGATCTGGGTATCGCTCCAGCTCACGATGGTCATCTGCCAGCCTTGAAGCCGCACCCAACCCGCGGTCGCGCCTGTGCCCTGGGTGGGGCCAAAGCCCTTGCCGTGGACGGTGATGTTTCCGGCGTCCTGGACGTAGGGCACGTCCACGGCATAGATCTCGGGCGTCGTGTCGTCCAGCTTGCACTGGGCGATCTGGCTCACGTTCGATGCCGGGTTCCAGATCAGGGCGCCGTTTTGGGTGGGTGCCAGGTCCGAAGGCACGATCACCCCGGGATAGACCTCGAAGCTGGTGCCGATGGAGCGGTAGGCGGGGTTGTAGTTGGCGTTGAAGGCTCCCGGCTGCCCCGGATCGTTGCCATAGATGTAGTAGACGCTGGCCAGCATGCCGCTGGGCGCCGGCGCGTTGTAGGTGCCGTCGGAGGGCAGGATGACTTCGTACACGCCGTGAAAGTCCGAGTGCACGGTGTGGACCAGCCGCCCGGCGTAGTCATAGATGCCCATGGGCACGTTCGCCAGGCCCGCCTTCTCGCCGAAGAAGAGCTCCAGCGGGTTGGTGGACACGTTGAGGTCGTCGATGAGGTAGCCGCGCCAGCGGCCGGGGAGGGGCACCGGCGTCCAGAGGGTAAAGATGGGTGCGATCCCCTTGCGGTCCGCCACGGTCACGAACTTGACGTTGCACAGGGGCTTTTCCTCGCCCTCGAAGCGGCTGCCGCCGGCGTCGGCATAGCCCGGGTTGTCCACGGCGTCTGGACCGTCGGGCAGGACACCGGCCACGTCCACCGTGTGCAGCGGGCCGGCGCAGGCCGGCGGCACCACCTGGGGGATGAACGTGTCGCCGTCAAAAATGTTCAAATCCTCCTCGCGCGTCACCTGGTAGAGCGGCCGGTTGAGGATCGGGTCGTTGGGGATGACCACTTCGACCAGGTAGTCGCCCGTGGGGATGGGCACCGAGATGGCGCCCGGCGTGGTCAAGTCGGGCAGATAGATCTCGGAGAAGCCATAGTTGCCCGGCAGCTCCTGCTGCCCGTGGCCGAACTGCACGCCCATGGGCGGGCCCTCCAGGCAGTCGTAGCCGCCCGTCGAAGGCGGGAAGGAGGGAAAGTCCACCGGGTCGCCGTAGACATCCAACGGCTGGCAGTCCTTGGGCCGGACAAAATTCTCGGTGACCGTCTCGTTGAGCAACGCACCCTTGGCGTACGAGCCATCGGCCGCCAGCAGGTAGCGGCCCGTCGGGTCGCAGGTAGCGGTCGGGCCGGGGCAGGGAACCGGGGCCCACAGCTGCAGCGTCAGGTCGGGGATGCCCGGCTGCCACGGCTCGGCGCCGGCGTAAGCAGCGTCGTCCTCGGCGCGGACGGTGTCGTAGAACACTGTGCCCGCGATGCCGCCGTTGGTCCCCGGGTCGTAGAACTTGACGCCCCAGTCCAGGCGGCCCGCCTGGCTAAAGATGGGCAGCGCCGCCATGTCGACGATGCCGCCCAGGATAGTCGTTTCCTCCTTGGCGTTGCTGGGCTGGTAGGTGACACCCGTGGTGCGATAGATGTCGCTGTAGGCTTCCAGCACCATCCAGGAGCCCATGGGGTAGCCCTTTTCCAGGGCCCACGAGCCGGTGGCATCGCTGACGGAGGCGATGGACATGCGGTCGATCTCGGTATTGTCCCGGTCACGCAGCACGACGGTGACGTCGGGGACGCCCGGCTCGCCGGGATCCATGCGGCCGTTCTCGTTGTAGTCGAGGAACACCTTGCCGTGCCACTTGGTGAACCAGTTGGTCATGGTGCGCACGCCCACGTCCGTGACCTGACCGGCCTGCACCGAGACCTGCACAAAGTCCAGGATGTAGTGCTGGTTGAGGTCCCAGTAGGCCAGGAAGTAGTCGCCGGGCGGGACGTTGTCGATTTGGAAGCTGCCGTCGGCGTTGCCCGTGCCGACCCAGATGGCAGTGTCGCCGCCCTGCAGGGCGTTGAGCGACAGCCACGGGTAGGCGATGGTCTCCTCGATCTTGACGCCCAGCAGCCCACCCCAGATGTCGCCCTGGTGTGGCAGGCCGCCGGTGGAGGGGGTGTAGGCGGTGATGCCCGCGACGACGCCGGTCAGGGAGCCACCATTGGAGATGACCGGCAGGGTCGCCTCAGAAGGCTGCACAAAGCCAAAGATGGTCCAGGGGAACGGCTCGCCGGCGACGACGAACTCGTTGTCCAGGCCGGTGCCTGCTTCCTGGAGCCAGGTGTCCCAGCCGTGGGAGCCCTCCAGGGTCGTCGTCTGGATCCAGGTTTCGCCGTCGGGCGGAGTGACCAGGACGTCGTAGCGCATGGGGCCGATGTTGGGAATGACGATCATCCCGTAGTCATCGCTCAGGCACTCGCCGCCCAGCTTGACGATGTTCAACGGCATCCCATCCACGTCGACGAGCACCTCGCCCGTGACCGGGTCCTTCTCGTACTCGGTGCACAGGGGGTTGCCAAAGAGATCGGTGGTGATCTCTCCGGCAATGTCATTCAGGCTGACCCGGAAGCCGGCCATGCTCGTGGGGCCCGGCTCTGGCTGCTCCACGGGAGCGTCGAACTGGCCATTGGTCATGGAGTTGTCGTTAAAGACTTTGATGACCATCTCTGCCGGCGGCAGGGGGAGGGGATGAGCGGCCACGGTGATGAGCCCCGGAGCCGCCAGGGGCACGGTAAAGTGCTCGCCGTCGACCTTGAAGCCATCGCCCATGACGGAGATCAGGTACTTGCCTGGAGGCAGGATGATGCCCTGCGTCTCGTTGAGGTCCGCCTCCGTGCCCTGGGTGAGGATGGGCGACCAGCCGGGCGTCGTGTGCACGCCGGGCCATTCGCAGCCGTCGGGGTAGTTGGGGTTGCGGACGGTGTTGGCGGGCGGATCCAGGTACGCGTAACAGTCCGTGTCGTCGTAAGGATCGCCCGTGTTGTCTACGTTGATCATCCACTTGTAGGGGGCAACGGGGTCTCCTTCGATCACCCCCGCACCATCCAGCGCCCGGGGTTCGGTGCGGGCGCTGATCACCCGCAGCGTAATTGTGTCGGTCGTTGCCTGCGCTGCAGCAGCAGGCGCTGCCTGGCTGGTAGTGCTGGCCAGTGTCGCCCCAGCCTCCGGGCCCAACGCATTTGCCTGTGGCACGGCGGGCAGGGGGGCCAGCAGGGCGACGGCCAGGAGCATGGCCAGAAGCGTCCAGGCCCGACTCTGTTTCCGGCGCCGGCCGCCGGCGTTTGGTAGCAGATTTGACAGCATTTGCATTCCTCCTCGTTTCACACATCCACCGGGCATGGCACTGGGCCGCACCTCAGCCGACCTTGAACCGTGGCGGGGTGGAGATCCGCGCCCGCAATCAATTCACCGGGGACAAGGGCCACCGGACGCCGCACGACGTCGTCTGTCATAAGCCAACCCTTTCTCTTCTGTTCAAGGATAACCGCCGACGCTACCTGCAGTATCTAAATAGCACTATCTTTGCACTTTAAGAACTTGATATAGCCAATTGGATGCCGATCTCCTCAACGGTGAGACCGGCCTGGAATTGGGCTTGCAGCCAGTGTAACAGGTTGCGGCGATGATCCTCTTGGATACGACGCCGGATATCGCCGCAGGTCAGCGCCGGCTCCCGAGCCAATGCGCGCTGTTCCTCCAGGAAACACAGCAGGCAAGCGGTCAGCGTCCAGAAGCGAATGATCGCGTTCGCCGTCATCACTTGATAGTGGTCGCTGCCCAGCAAGTCCTTGTCGTACTCGAAAAATGTCTCGATCTCCCAGCGTTTGGCCAGGACGTCGACCAGAGCCTGGGCATCCAGGTCCATCACGGTGCTGCCCCAGTAGCGCACTGTTTTCAATGGCTCAGCCAAGCTATGGCAAGTGATCAGCAGCAGTGTCGGACCGAGCTTCCGAATCCAGGTCTGGATCAGGTGGGCATACATCGTCTTCCCACCCTGATCCGAAGGCCAGGCGACTTCCTGCCAATCCTCGGCACCAAGCCGCGTCGCGTACTGGGACACGGACAGCCATTCCCGGCTACCATCAGGAGCGATCAAGCGCATGACGCGATTGCTCTTCAGTCCACCGCTCATGTCCCAGTTTCGAGCCTGGGCGGCCCGGCGGACCTGCTTACAGTGGTACCAGCTGTCGATCAGCACATGCGTCTGGGTGTCGGGCACGGGCTCGAAGCACTCGATGGCCTGCACCGCCATGCTGATCTTGCTCCTGAAGGGGACGCCCTCGCGCTGACAGACCGCTTCTTGGCGATACATCTCGGCCGAGAGTGGGCAACGCTGGTTCAAGAGCAGGTAAAAGCCTGCGAACAAGCAGTGTCCGTTGACCACGCGCTGTTCAGTCGACGAGTAGTGCCGGCCCAGACCGCCCATCTTGCGCCCCTTGAGTTTGACATGCACCGAGTCGTCAAAGATCAAGTAACCTGTCACTACGGTTGCCTTGGGACGACCGACGCACTTGGGTCGCTCTGCTTTGAGGCGCTCATGTTCT
>JBFYTF010000140.1:0-4536 GCA_041300865.1 Anaerolineae bacterium | reverse complement strand
TGAACAAAAACCTGCGCTGGCTGTGGCATTCGCTCTTGGCGATCGTTCTGGTGGGCGTGCTGCCGGGCTTGCTGCAGCCCCAAACGGCAAGCGCCGCCGACGATCGTGTGCTTGATCAGTCGCAACCCCTTCAAAATATGTCTGGAATGGTCGGGTCTTCCGATGGTCCCTACCTGGGAGAGGTCTTCACGGCTGGACTCTCCGGCATTCTCGATCGCGTGCGTCTGGTCCTGGAGAATTACGCACCTGATCCCGCCAACGGTCCCGTCAATGTCAGCATCCGGGCGGTGACGGAGGACGGCTTGCCCTCCGACGAAGAGATCGGCAGCGGGACGATTCCCCTGAGCGCCATCCCACCCGCCGGATCGCCGGCCTGGGTCGATGCCCTGCTAATCAGCCCCACCAAGGTGACCGCAGGTTCACAGTATGCCCTGCTCCTCGAAACGACTACGACTGGCGGCTCCAGCTTTACCCTCTGGCATAACTTTGGGGGCCAGGATTTCAAACCCTACCCCAGGGGATATCAGGTGGTTAGGTTCAGTTGGGGCTGGGAGAAAATTCTCACCAACCAGGACTGGACGTTCGAGACCTACGTGTGGCCCACGTCGCTTGACCAATCGCAGACCGCGGTCCCCAATTACTACGGTCACTTCGGTGACGGGCAGCGTCTGGCGCAGACCTTCACTGCTGGCCTATACGGGATGCTCGATGGGGTGAGTCTGGAATTAGAGAACTATTGGGACAACCCGACCAACGGCCCCGTCACGGTCGAGATCTACCCGGTCAGCGGCGGCTATCCATTTGGCGTTCCGATTGGTAGTGGACTGATTCCCCTCAGCGCCATACCGCCTTACCCAGGTCCCGCCTGGGTCGATGTGAGCCTGTCCGACACGTACGTAACCCCCGGCAGTCAGTACGCTATTGTCCTGTCCACGAGCGACGGCGGCTGGGTCCGTTGGGCGGCGAACAATAACCCCGGGAGCTACCCCGGCGGGAACATGCTGATCGGTTATCCAGGCGGAAGCTGGTCCACCCAAACGTACGACATGGCGTTCAAGACCTACGTCATGCCCTCGAGCGTCGATGCGGCGCAGGTTGGGACCAATCGGTGGGATGCGTTCTTTGATGGTGAGCCGCGGGCACAGACTTTCACCGTAAGCCGAAGCGGAGTCCTCGACCGGGTGAGCGTGTACTTAGGGTACCCAGCCACTTGGATTTACACACCCACCGGCCCAATCAACGTCAGTATCCAGACCCTCACGAGCACAGGGGCACCATCCGGAACCCAGATCGCAAGTGGGACAATTCCGGCCAGCGATTTGGTCTCGTCGGGCTCGTGGGTTCTTGCCGAACTCACCCCCGTCTACGTGACCGCCGGCACCCAGTATGCCCTCGTTCTCTCCACCAATGACTACGGTGTGTTTATCGATTGGTTCACACAGTATCCCTATCCCTATCCGGAGGGAGTACTTTGGTGGTTCGAATCTGGCAGGGGCTGGACCACCTACGGTCTTGAAACTGAAGATGCAGCATTCCAGGCGTACGTAACGCCCGCTGCTGCGAGGGCAAGTCTGCCGGGTTCCGCAATCGCGACCAGCACAAGTCTGATCTCGTCCGCCAACCCGTCGGTGGTCGATCAGCCAGTGACCTACACGGCCGCAGTCAGCCCCGTCCCAGACGGAGGCACTATCCTCTTCCAGGATAAGGGGACAGATATCGACGGCTGCTCGGCCGTGGCCGTCGATACCGCTGGCGAGGCCTCCTGCTCCGCGATTCATGTCGACCCCGGCAGCGAGGCCATCACGGCCAGCTACAGTGGCGACGGCGACTTCGCCCCGAGCTACGCCGCTTTGAGCCAAGAGGTGCAGTACGCGGTCGGGTTGCTCTATAGGCCGCGCGAGAAGGGCAAATCGGGCAGCACGATCCCGATCAAGATCGAACTGATGAACTTCTTCAGGCAGAACATCTCCACCCGGGAGGTGTCGGTCCAGGCTCTGTGCTTGGTGGCGAGCCCGGCACCCGGCGACGACCCCTGCGCCAGTGCGCCTTCGGGCTTCAACTGGAGCATCGGCACGCCCCGCTACTTCACCTACCAACCGGCCAAGGGGCGGGGTGGGAGCTATCGGTTCAACGTCAAGACGACCGGCCTCGGCGTTGGAACAGGTGGGAAGACCTATCAGATTCTCTTCCGTGCGACCGGTGAGCCCCTCACCGTCTACCACGCCGATGCGGGCGTGACCTTCAAGCTGACGAAGTAGACGCAAGGCCTTGAGCGGTCGGTGCACCTGGGCGAGACGCAGGGGAGCGTCTCGCTCAGGGTTGTCAGTCTCCAAGGCAAGGGATAGGGGGGTGCCCACGGTGGGATCCTCGCTCCCGCAAGCTCGAATCATTGCTCCGCGACCTGGCGACTCATAAAGCGAGGGCTATATTTCCGTTGTGAGGCGCTTGACCAGGCAGTGCGCTTCGGACTGACGGTGGACACAATTCACCGCGTCGGCAGGCTAGCGTCCTCGCGTTTCCCTTATGCGTGGGTGCTCGGCGAGCGGGAGCGCTGGATGACAGGCGCCACGGGATGAGGAGGAGTGATTCGTCCCGCGTCTATGGCTGGGGAAAGCGCGCATCTTCGCCGAACAGCCCATGCCAGCGCCAAGGACCCACGCGCGGGTGACGGGACAAGTCCCCCCGTCCCGTCGGAGAGGGCTGCCCGAGCGTCCCGCCCCCGTCAGGTTTCAGGACCCTGCTCGCAGGGTGGTTTAGATTTGGCTATGTCTGCGTTAGGTGTTGGCCCGAACCGTCGGTGGCTCTAACTGCTTGTTTTGACATGGAATGTCTGAAAAAACGTTTGCCGAAAATTGCCGTATTTTCAATATGTTGTCGATCTCCAACACTTAACGCAGACATAGCCTTAGATTTCCTATCCGTTGGCTTAGATTTCCTATCCGTGTGCCAGCCGAGGTGTCAGGGACGGATGATCCCTCTCCTACGACGTGAAGTTTGGCTATAACGGCTCATTCACCGCGACGGCGCGGGGTCTGGTGCCGGCGGCGATCACAGCCGGCACCGTGGCCGACGACCCGACCGATGGCGGTTGCTCGCTGGCCTCGCCTAATGCGCAACTCGTCACCGTCGCGATCCCGGCGGACACGACCCATGCGCGCTTCGCGCTGTTCGATGCCGACGTGACACCGGGCGCAGACATCGACCTCTGCGTCTTCAATAGCGGTGGGACCCTTGTGGGCGGTAGCAGCTCCGGCACCTCCGCGGAACAGGTCAACCTGCTCAACCCAGCTGCGGGCAACTATACGGTTGTGGTCCAGGGGTATGGCGTGGTCGGTACGAGCCCGTTCAAGCTGCACACCTGGCTGCTGGGCTTAACCGAGGCCGGCAACATGACGGTCAGCGCACCGGCGGCGGCCACGATCGGTGACCCCGGCACGATCGATCTAACCTTCAATGGTCTCGTGTCGGCGACCAAGTACCTCGGCTCCGTCGCCTATGGCGGCGCGTCCGGGATGCCGAACCCGACCATCGTCCGGGTGGATGTGCCCTGATCCAGAACGGATCTTTCTCCCTGGCGCCTTGTAAGCGTTTGAGCCCCCGCTGGTCATCGACCACCGGGGGCTCACTTTCTTTCCCGTAATGGCAGCTTGGTGCACCCGGATTCTTCGCTGGTTTCGCCCTTGTCTTCGCTCGCTTTCTTTCCCGTAATGAGAGCTTGGTGCATCCGGGATGGCAGGCAATCAGCCCGGCGGCCGATGCTCGATTTCTTTCCCATAATGGCAGCTTGGTGCACAGGATGTTCGCCGGGGCCGATTGTTTCCAACGGCTCGCTTTCTTTCCCGTAATGGCGGGTTGGTGCACTCTACAAACAAAGGCCGGGCTTTCGGGTGAACAGCAGAAAGCACAGCAGAAAGCGCCCGCGGCCGATCAAGGGCCTGGCTTCGGCAGGGGTTGTTGCAAGTACCAGCCCCAGCCAGCCGGCAAGTTGTCATCTGAACGTCCACAACGCGAGGATCACCCAGATCACCACCAGGTGATGGGCAACATGGCAGTGCGGTGCCGAAGACCCCGGCAGTGCGCCGCCTCCTTGACGACGCACCTATCGGGTCATGGACCCATGCAAAAGGGGCGGATCGCTCCGCCCCTCATTATTTTAGCGAAGGGCCTATTTCTTCTTGCCCTTCTTGCTGAGGGGAACCGAGACCCTGGCCGATTGGGTCGTGGTATTGCCGCAGGCATTCGTCGCCTGATAGGTGATGCTATAAATACGGCCTGTCCCGCTTCCTGACCGCTCGGCGCGCAGCTTGAAGTGATAGTCGTCGACAAGGACGATGTCGTTGACGGTATCGCCGTCATCCGCGCCGTTGTCCGGCTCGTTCGAGGTCACGGCGACCAGGGTAACGGTGGGGTTCGGGTCCTGGTTGTCGGAGGCAGTCACCACCGCCGTCACATCCACATAGTTATGGTTGGCCGGCCACAGAACGCTAGGCGTGACCGACACCTGGAGGGTGGGGGGAATTCCCTCGCAGGGGGTGA
>JBFYTF010000138.1:0-3222 GCA_041300865.1 Anaerolineae bacterium | reverse complement strand
GATGCCCACGACAAGGAGACGGTGGCGGTCTTCTCTCATTCCGATCCCATCAAGTTGGCCGTGGCCCACTACCTGGGACTGCCCCTGGATCTCTACCAGCGGCTGTCTATCGGACCCGCCTCCGTCACGGCATTCGCCTTCACGCCCTTTGGTCCGCGCCTGCTGGTTTTGAACTGGGGCCAGCCGTTGCCTAGCCTCAAGTTCGAGGACAAAGAGCAAGAAAACGAGGAGCAGCAACATGCCTTACCAGGTGTTTGACCTGAACCCTGTGGACCGCATCACGACCAATGCCATAGGTGACCCTGGCAACCGCACGTTCTATATCCAGGCGCGCAAAGGCCGGCGCCTCGTAACCGTCATCTGTGAAAAGGAGCACGTGGCGGCCCTGGCCGTGGCCATCGACCAGGTGCTTCTGTCGATAGCCGAGGGCAATGCCGATGCCGTCGTCGAGCCCGACCCGGTCCTGGAGCACGGCATGGACCTGGAGTATCCGCTGGATCCCGCATTCCGGACCGGGCAGGTGAATCTGGGCTTTGACGAGGCGACGCAGAGGCTGGTCATCATTGTCTACGAGCTGATGGACGAAGAGGACGATTCGCCGCCCTCCGTCGCCCGCTTCTGGGCCACGCCCGGCCAGATGCGCGCCTTTAGCGTGCACGGGCAAGAGGTGGTCTCGGCCGGCCGCCCCGTGTGTGCCATGTGTGGCCAGCCGATGGACCCCGAGGGACACTTCTGTCCGCGTAGAAACGGCCATCGAACGTGACCCCGCCAGAGGATCAAACCATCGCCCTACCTCCGGAGCGCATCCTTCGACTTCTGTCCGAGGGCGAGATCGAAGTCGAGGGTTTGATTCCTTGGAGCTCCAATGCCACCATGCTCGTCACGGTGCGCGACGACGAGCACTCGACGCTGGCCGTTTACAAGCCACAGCGAGGTGAGCGTCCCCTGTGGGACTTTCCGCACGGCACGCTCAGTATCAGGGAGGTCGCGAGCTACCTGGTGAGCGAGGAACTGGGTTGGGGCCTGGTGCCGCCCACCGTGCTGCGCGAGGGCCCTCATGGCCGCGGGTCGCTGCAGTTTTACATCCATTGTGAGGAGTCGGCGCACTTTTTTTCCATCCAGCACGACGAGCGTTATGCTGACGAACTGAGGCGAGTGGTCGCCTTTGATGTCGTCATCAACAATGCGGATCGCAAGGCGGGCCACTGCATCGTCGGCCACGATGGCCGGCTGTGGGCCATCGACAACGCGCTGACCTTTCACGAGGAGCCGAAACTGCGCACCGTCATCTGGGACTATGCCGGCGACCCACTGCCCTACGACTTAAAGAGTGACCTGAGAGGGTTGGACAGGGCCTTGCTGGACAGCTCACCCCTGGCTCTCATTCTACAAAAGATGCTGAGCAAGACAGAGGTCAACGCCCTGCGCGGGCGGGTGCAGGGTTTGCTGCGCGACGGCTGCTTTCCGGAGCCAGGCGTCGGGCGTGTTGTCCCTTGGCCCCTGGTTTAGGCTGGAAACAGGTCGAATTGACACCAGGAGGTGTCGCATGAGCGTTACTGCCATCGTGGGCGCCCAGTGGGGCGACGAGGGCAAAGGCCGGGTGATCGATTACCTCGCCTCGCGGGCCGACATGGTGGTTCGCTTCCAGGGTGGTGACAACGCCGGGCACACCGTCGTGAACGACCTTGGTCGCTTCGCCCTGCAGCTGCCGGACGTGACGAGCTGCCGGCAGCAGCACGGGCAGACCTGCAGCGCATCGCGATAGAAGCAGAAGGAGCGGAACTCGCAGTTGAAGGACAAGATCATACGCACCCTCGACGACGGCCTGATCTTGCGGCGCGCCAGCGTGGCAGACAGCGAGCGGCTGGTCGAGGCCCACGCCGAGCTGCACCGCGACCCGGGCATGGAAGGGCCAGATGAGCGGGTCGGGGCATGGGTTCGCGACCTGATGGAGCGCCCCCATCCTACGTTCGAGCCAGGAGACTTTACCCTCGTCGAAGACACGAGGACCGGGCGTATCGTCTCGTCTCTATGCCTGATCTCTCAAACGTGGAGCTATGCCGGAATCGAGTTCGGCGTGGGGCGGCCGGAGCTCGTCGCGACGGACCCGGACTACCGGCAGCGGGGTTTGATCCGGGCCCAGTTCGAGGTGATCCACGAATGGAGCGCCCAGCGCGGCGAGAAGATGCAGGCCATCACCGGCATCCCCTGGTACTATCGCCAGTTTGGCTACGAGATGGCCCTGAACCTGGGAGGCGGGCGCGCCGGCTACCAGCTCCACGTGCCGAAGCTCAAGGAGGGCGAGCAGGAGGCGTTTCGTCTGCGGCCCGCGCTGGAAGCAGACATCCCTTTCCTCCTTGAGCTAGACCGGCAGCAGGGTAAGCGTTACCTCCTGAACTGCGTACGGGACGAGGGGGTGTGGCGCTAAGAGCTGAACGGCAGGAGTGACAGGAACGTGAACCGGAGCGAGATCCGGATCATCGAGAGGGGCGACGAGCGCGTGGGCATGGTGGTACATCCCCCGTCATTGTCGGGCACGATGCTGCCCGCCTATGGCTACGAGCTCAAGCCGGGCATCTCCTGGCTTGCCGTCAACTCGGCAGTGATCCGCTATCTGTGGCAGACAGGACAGGAATATACCCGCGTCGAGGGCAAGGAAGAGCTTCGCTCTTTCGGCTTCTGGCTGGGCAGTGAGCATCCCGCCTACCAGGCTGCGGCCGGCCGGCTACCCTACGTGCGCAAGCCCTATGCCTGGTACCTTAGGGTGCCCGATGTTCCCGGATTCGTGCAGCGGATCACTCCCATCCTGGAAGAGCGGTTGGCCGGCTCGGTAGCCTGCGGGCACACGGGGGAGCTCAAGATCAGTTTCTATCGCGACGGGCTGCGCCTCACCTTCGAGGATGGCGGCATTCGCGTCCAACCCTGGAAGACAGTCGGAGACCGAGGAGCCAACGCCGGCTTTCCCGGCCTCACCTTTCTGCAGCTCCTGTTCGGTTACCGCACACTTCAGGAGCTGGACGACGCCCTGGCCGATTGCTTCGTCTCGAGCGACGAAGCAAGAGTCCTTCTGGACGCCCTTTTCCCCAAGGCCCCATCCGACGTGTGGCCGGTCTCGTGACCAGGGTCGCCGCCGTGCCTGTCGCCTGCGCCGCTGCCTACGCTCGTGCCGGATCGCCAGCACCGGCGCTCGCTACGGCGGATCGGGCGGACGGCCGCGAGCCA
>JBFYTF010000118.1:0-3109 GCA_041300865.1 Anaerolineae bacterium | reverse complement strand
TACCCCTGGGAGTGCCTCAAGGATCCAAAGGCCGACGTGCCACTGACGGTATCGGAGGCGCGGCCCTTCTGCCGTCTATATGGCAGCGCTCGACCCGCTCCGCTGGAGGCGCTGCCCCTGCGCTTCCTATTTGCCATCTGCAACCCCCGCGACCTGGAGACGGATCCCGGGCAGGCGGCCGACGCCGCGCGCCTGGCTGTTGCCCGCCTGCCAAAGCTGGAGGTGGCCCAGGAGCTGGAGATCATCCACCTGGCGATGAGGGACCTCGTCGCCGACGGCCTGGCCAGCTACCGAGTGCTGGAGCGCTCCAGCACGGGTCCGGTGACCCGCGAAGCGCTGGCCGGGGCAATGAAGGCAGATGGCGGCTACCACGTGCTGCACCTGCTGGCCCACGGCGGGCGCAAGGAGCGGCGCGAGGATTACGCCCTGGTGATGGAGAACCCGGCCGGCGACCATGACTTTGTCTACCCTGCCGAGCTGCACTCGACCATGTTCGAGCACGGCCTGCGCCTGATCGTCCTGGCCGCCTGCGACAGCGCCACGCCGGTCAGTGCCACGGCCCTCAAGTCGCTGGCCCTGCATCTCATCGACAAGGGGGTACCCGCCGTGATCGCCATGCAGGGTGAAATGCCGATCAAGGCGGCGCAGGTGTTTACCCAGAGGTTCTACGATGACCTGGCGAGCACCGGGCGGGTCGACATGGCCCTGGCTGCCACGCGTCACGACCTGTACGACCTGCACCTCGAGGGTGCCGCCTGGGCCATCCCGCAGTTGGTAATGAGCCGCCACGACGGGCTGCTGTTTCAGGTCGATGCCCTGCGCGCCAGCACGCGTCGCCGGCCCAAAGCCGAGGACCTGAAGGTGCGCGACTACGAGGAGCTAGGTGCCGTGGATCCCGCACCCCGCCGGACAGCACAGGCCGTTGAAGGTCTGCTTCGCGACCATGGATACGGAGGCGAGGCCTTGTCCAACGCCGTGCGGGCGGTCCTGGCACCCCACCTGGCCCGGCGCGCCCCCGAGCCGGAGCCTCTGGCGGCGGGGCAGCGGCGCGAGGACTTGCTGCACCTGGCGCCCATGGTGGCGCTGAACGGCATCAAGCTGCAGGCTTACGTGGAGCAGAAGCACCAGCTCGAGCTGCCGCCTGCCGCGTACGCCCAGATCGCGTCGGCGCTCAACGCCGGTAAGCACGTCATCCTCATCGGCGCGCCGGGCACGGGCAAGACATCGCTCGCCCAGGCGGTGTGCGACTATGCCGCCGACCCACAGCAGCACGCTCAGCCGTTCACCCCGGGCTACGTTCTGACCACGGCCACCGCCGACTGGACGACCTTTGACACGGTGGGCGGCTACGTGCCCACCCAGGAGGGCGCCCTCCAGTTCCGGCCCGGAATCTTCTTGGAGGCAGTCTCGGCGGGTCGCTGGCTCATCATCGACGAGATCAACCGCGCCGAGATCGACAAGGCGTTCGGCGAGCTGTTCACCCTGCTGTCGGGGCAAGGTGTGCACTTGCCCTACAAGGTCCGCGGCGAGGCGGTGCGGGTCCTGCCCCCCGCCCGGCCGGGGGAAGGGGAGGCCCAACCCGCCCGTGCCTGGATCCCGCGTGGGTTAGGCAGCGCCTACCACTATGTCATGCACCCCAGCTGGCGCATCCTGGGCACAATGAACGTCTATGACAAGTCGACGCTGTTCCAAATGTCCTTCGCCTTCATGCGCCGTTTTGCCTTCGTGGACGTCGATCCGCCCGGCGACCCGCGTTTCTTCTACCTGGTAGACAAGTGGCTGCATGACAGAGGGGTGCCGGCATCTCTCGCAGCGGTGGCCAAGACGCCCGCTGCCTGGGGTGACTGCAAGCCGATCCAGCAGCACTTCCGCCGCCTGCTTCACCTCCGCCCGGTAGAGGGCGCGGACCTGACCGGCGAAAACCCGCTGATGGTGCTGCGCAAGATGGGGCCGGCCATTGTCAAGGACATGATCGAGTATATCGCCGACCGCCATCAGGTCGAGCAACAGGAGGCCAGGCTGCACGACATCATGGGTGAGGCGTTCCTGCTGTACGTCGTGCCTCAGCTGGACGGCCTGGACTATCAGGGGATCCACGACGTGTACAGCTGCGTGGAGGCCATTTTCACGGGAGCAGTCGACATGCAGGCGCCCATCCTGGAGCGCCTCCGCGTGCTCTACCCGCACGTGCGCGACCTGGGGAAGAAGGCCCAGGGAGCGTGATGGACGGTCTGGCGCCGCCCCAGGTACGGCTGGAGATGCTGGAGCTCTTGGTGGGCCATGCACTGGATCCGGGGCTGGTGGCCCGTACCCGGCAGGCGGTGGATCGGCAGTCGATCGCCGCTGCCGCTGCCGCCTACTTTTTGCTGGGGCTGGACGGCGATGGCGGCGTGGGACGCTTTGTGTGCCACACCCTGGAACGGCTGGTGCAGCAGCTCATCCGCAGCACCGAGCAGCGCCGGGTCGACTACCGGGGCCAGGTGCGGGGGAGGGTGCTGTGGGCAGCGACGTACAAGCAGCGCTACACCGATGACTGTGACCCCACCTGCTTCGTCTGCCGCGAGGTTTACAAGCGGTACGACACGCCCGAAAACCAGCTGCTCAAGTACGTCGTGGAGGCGATTGCCGATTGCCTGAAGGCAGTGCCCGACGAGCTGCGCGAGGGGATCTGCTACCTGCCCCAAGGCGCGCAGGGCCGGCTGTGGCCCGCTAAGGCCGGGGTGCCTTCGGTGTCCACCGCGGCGACGTTGTCGGAAATGGAGACGACCCTGCACCGCTTGCGGCGCAACGTGCTGCTGCGCGAGATCGAGACACCGGCGCGCATCACCGAGCAGCACCTTCTCCGGGCCCAGACAGCACGCCTGGAAGAGTACCAGCGCGTGGCCGAGATCTATGAGCGGTACCGGACCACGGTGCCGGTGCCTTCGTGGGAGGGGTTGGTGGCGGCCCAGGGTGGGGTCCTGCTCCTCCCTGCCCGACCTGGCGAGCGCTGGATCGAGCTCACCGCCGCCGTCTGGCAGACCGCAGTGCTGCGAGCGTCGCATTGACCGAACTGTGAGAGTCGTCCGGCCTCCCATGCTTGGGCGGTCGAGGAGACCAAGATGAACGA
>JBFYTF010000114.1:0-17237 GCA_041300865.1 Anaerolineae bacterium | reverse complement strand
CAACATATCTTCAAACTTCACGCGCTCCGGCATCTGCCGCTGCTCCTATGTCTCCATCATTCTCCCTTCCTCTCCTCGTCGCCCTGAATTATACCACACTTTCCATATTGAGAATGGCTGCGCACAGCTCGTGCGCGATTGCATGGGCTGCAGATCGCTGGTATAATCGCCCGAGACCACTCGTTGGAGCCTGGATTCGCCGATGGACTATGACGTGATTGTGGTGGGTGCCGGCCACGCGGGCTGCGAAGCGGCGCTGGCGGCGGCGCGCATGGGGGCGCGCACGCTGTTGCTAACCATGAACCTGGATCTGGTGGCCCAGATGCCCTGCAATCCCAGCATTGGTGGGCCGGGCAAGGGCCATCTTGTGCGCGAGATCGACGCCCTGGGAGGTGAGATGGCAAGCCTCACCGACCGGACCTACACCCAAATCCGCATGCTGAACCAGAGCAAGGGTCCGGCCGTGCAGGCGTTGCGCGCCCAGGCAGACAAGCGCCGCTATTCCTTGGCTATGAAGCACACGCTGGAGGCGACTCACAACTTGCATCTCGCGCAGGCGCTGGTCGAGGAGGTCCTCGTGGAAGGGGATCGAGCACGGGGGGTGCTGACCAACACCGGCCGGCAGATACGCGGCCGTAGCGTGGTCCTGACCACGGGGACGTTCCTCGCCGGCCGGATCCTATCGGGCACAAGGAGCTGGCCCGCGGGCCGCAGCGGCGAGTTCCCCGCCCAGGGCCTGTCGGCCTGCCTGCGGCGGCTCGGCTTTCCTCTGGTGCGCCTGCAGACCAACACCCCGCCCCGCATCGATGCCCGGACTGTTGACTTCTCCCGGACGCTGCCCCAGCCGGGGAGCGACGTGCCTCTCCGCTTCTCCGTCCGCCAGGCCGCGAACCTGGCAGCCGGGGATCCGCCTGTCCCCGCCTTTGTCCTGGCACCGCCCCACGCCGCCTATCCCGTTGTGGCGATGCCCGCCTGGCGACCGCAACTGCCTTCCTACGCGGTTTATACCACCGGCGAGACGCTCGATGTCGTGCGCGCCAATCTCCACCAATCCCCCATCGCCCCGGGGACCATCGATTCGGCGGGGCCGCGATACTGCCCCTCGTTCGAGGAAAAGGTGGTCCGCTTCCCGCACAAGGACCGGCACCAGCTCTTCCTCGAGCCGGAGGGGTGGAACAGCGGCGAGCTGTACGTGCAAGGGTTCTTCACCGGCCTGCCTGAGGAGGTGCAGGCCGAGATGCTGCATTCCATCCCGGCTCTGCGTGACGCCGAGATCATGCGACCGGGCTATGCCATCGAGTACGATAGCGTGCCCTGCCAGGAAATCGGGACGTCGCTGGAGACAAAGCGCATCGTGGGCCTGTTCCACGCCGGCCAGATCAACGGCACGAGTGGTTACGAGGAAGCTGCTGCCCAGGGTCTGATGGCGGGGATCAACGCCGCGCTTCAGGTGCAGGGCCGCCCCCCCCTGATCCTGCGGCGCGATCAGGCCTACATTGGGGTGCTCATCGACGACCTGGTGACCAAGGAAATCGTCGAGCCTTATCGCATGCTCACCGGCCGGGCCGAGTATCGCCTGCTGTTGCGCCAGGACAACGCCGACCTGCGTCTTTCCGAGGTGGGCTACGAGGTTGGGCTGCTGCCCCGGGGCGTTTACGATCACGTACAGCTCCGGCGTCATGCCGTTGAAGGTGAGCTCCGCCGCCTGGGGGCTACCTGGCTCCGTCCAGGGGACGACGTTCTGAACGAGTGGCTGCACGCACGAGATCTGCCCGAGCTGGCCGACGGCACAAACGCTCTGCAATTCCTGCGCCGGCCGGAAGTAGACTATCGCCTGCTGGCCAGCCTGGTCCCACCGCCCGAGCCGCTGCCGCCTGGCGTGGCCGAACAAGTAGAGATCGAGGCCAAATACGCGGGCTATATCCAGAAGCAGCAGGTTGAGGTGGCACGCTTCCGCCGTCTCGAGGACCGGCGCATTCCTTCTGAACTGGACTACCACGCGCTCTCGGGGCTGCGCACCGAGGCGCGAGAGAAGCTGGCAGCCGTCCGTCCGGCCACCGTCGGGCAGGCCACGCGCTTGGCCGGTGTAAACCCGGCCGACGTGTCGGTGTTGCTCGTGCACCTGAAGCGCTTGGAACCGGGCACCAGGGAGAACCGCTGACATGGGCCAGCAATGCCCGTACCTCGGCCTCCAGTCTGATCCCTACCAGTTGTCACTGGCGCCCAACCCTCGCCACCGCTGCTACCGCTCGGGGCAGGCAGAGCGGGTGGCGGCGGCACACCAGCGTGAGACCTGCCTGACGGCCGACTATTGGCGCTGCCCTCGAGTAGCGAACAGGGGCCGAGAGGCGCAGCCGCCGGCGAGCCAGGTGCGCACAGCGGGGAGTGATCTCTCCGCGCGCCATCCGGATCTCCAATCCCTGTCACACAAGGCAGCTCGCCGGCGGCCCTTGACCTGCGTCGAGTTTATGGTGCTCGGCCTGGCGACGTGCATCGTCCTGGCCGGTTGTGTCGTGGTCTATGGGCTGGTCCACCGGCTGCAGGTAGGACCCGGCATGCAGGCTGTTGCCGAGGTGGCCACCGCGCCGGTGGCCATGCCCGAGGCAGCACCCCCGGTCGTGCAGTTGGTCAGGCGCGAGGCAGCACCAACCGCCCCGCCCACCGTGCCGCCAACGGTCGCTTCGCCGGAGGCGAAGGAACCGGCCGTCGCTCCCGGCGTGCCCCCCACTTCGATCCCGGAGCCCACCCTGGCACTGCCGCCGGCGGTCCGGCCCCCGGCCCAGTCGCCGCCCACGCGCCTGACCATCGACAAGATCGGCCTCGACATCCCTGTCCTGTCGGTGGGCACCACGACTATCCAGCAGGGAGGCCAGAGCAAGGTCGTGTGGGGTGACGTGCCCAACGCGGGTGCCTTTCATTCGACGTCGGCCTACCCCGGCAACGCGGGCAACACCGTCATCAACGGTCACCGCGACGTCCAGGGCTCGGTATTCCGGCATCTTGACCGCGTGGAGGTAGGCGACGAGATCGTGCTCTACGTGGGCGAAATGCCGTACACTTACCGGGTTGCCGAAATCCTGGTGGTGCCCGAGACCTTTGCCTCGCCTGCACAACGGGCGGAGAACCTGCGCCTCATCGGCTTTCTGCCCGAGGAGCGCGTCACCCTTGTTACTTGCACGCCCATCGGCTTGGCGACGCACCGACTCCTGGTGATCGCGCGGCCCGCTGACTAGCGTGGCGCCTGGCCGGTCCTTTCTCCCGGCACGGGCCGCAACAGCCAAGGCGCCGTCGATTTGCCGCGCCATTCCTTCCGTGTTATAATCGCGGCGATTACGCGGTCAAAGGAGCGTGCGATGACGAGCGAGAATACCCTCGTGGAAAAATCCCTGTTCCCGCGCCTGGTCGTGAAGAGTGGGGGGCGGGTTCTGCGGGAGGTCGAGATCCGGGGGGACCTTCGCATAGGGCGTGCCGAGGAAAACGATCTGCAGTTGGTGGATCCCAAGGCCTCGCGCCACCATGCCGAGATCAAGCTGGAGGGCATCTCCTACCAGCTCACGGACCTGGATAGCGCGAACGGTACTTTGGTTAACGGCGTTCGTCTCACGGCGCCCCACATCCTGCGTCATGGCGAGCGGATTGGCATTGGCGACACGGAGTTGGTCTATCAGGAGCCCGGCCAGGCGCTTAGGGAGACCATGCCACTGGCCGCCGGTCAGGCCGCTGCCCGGGAGGCTGCAGATCGGAGCGTGATGCCTCCTCCCGAGATGGACCAGGGACGCAAGCCGCGCACGATGAGCGCCGGGCTGATGACCGCCCTCGTCCTCGGCGGTGCCCTGCTGCTCCTGGCCCTGCTGGCCGCCGCAGTCTATGTCGTCGCTCCGGACGTCTACGAAAGGATCGGGCTCGTCGGTCCCGCATCACCAACCTCCGCAGCGGTTACGTCCACCGCCGCCGCCACCCTGCCCGCAGGCGAGACCCCCACCGGCGCGCCCGCCAGCGCGACCATACCTGCCACCCCGGAGCCCGGCGACGACCAGGAGATGGAAGACCTGCTTACCCAGGCCGCGGCTCTGGCCCGCAGGAGCAAGTTTGACGACGCGGAGGCCATCTACGAGGAGCTGTCGGCCCGGGACCCCGACGACGCCCGCCCGGAAACCGGCTGGGCCTGGAGCCTGATCCTGGACGATCGCGCCGAAGAGGCCGTGCCCCACGCCCAAAGTGCCGTGGAGCTGGACCCAGAAGATGCCCAAGCGGCGGCCGTGCTCGCCCGCGCTTACCTGGACACCGGCGACAATGCGCAGGGCCTCCTCCTTGCGGAGCAGGCGGTCGAACTGCAGCCGGCCGATACCTTGGTACTCGCCGTCCTGGCCCAGGCGCAGATGGCCAACGGGCGAATGGACGAGGCTGTCGACAACGCCGACCTGGCCCTGGTACAGGACATCAACAACGCCGAAGCCCATCGCGTTCGTGGTTGGCTCTATCACCTGGCCAGCAACGACATGGGGCGGGCAGCCAGTGAGCTCCAGATCGCGGCCGGGCTCCAGCCCGAGCTGTGGCTGCGGCGCCACGACCTGGGCGTACTGCTCCTGGAGGCCGAAGATTACGTCACGGCCATTATGGCACTGCAGGACGCCCTGGGCATTCACCCGAAGGCCATTACCTACGCCGCCATCGGCGAGGCTTATTATCGCCTGGGTCAGTACGATCAGGCGCGCGCGTCGCTGGAGCAGGCTCTCTCCTTCGAACCGGAGGATCTGCCCTCCCAAGCCTTGTTGGCCGCGACCTATGCCCATCTGAACCGCTGTGAAGAGGCGACCACGTATTACGAGCAAGTGCTGGAGAGCGAGCCGGACGATCCCCTGGCGCTTGAGGCGGAGGAGCTGTGCCAGTCGGGTGAGCCGGTGCCCAGCCCTTCGCCCACAGTATCGTCGGCCACCACCTCGACGCCCGGCGCTACCCCGGGTGCGGCCTCGACCAGCCCCACAGCCCGGCCGGCAACCTTGAGCGGACGGATCTCTTTCCCCGTCTGGAATCGGGAGGCAAGCGGATACGATACGTACGTATCCGGCGTCGACGGCGGCGGACGCGCCCTGGTTGTCAGAGACATGCATCAGCCGGCCTTCAGTCCTGATGGCGCCTGGCTCGCCGTCAACGGCGAGAGCGGGGACTTCATGAACATGTTTATCGTGAAGCCCGATGGTGCTGGCCTGAAAGAGATCACCGAAAACCATGAGGACGAATTGCCTGCCTGGTCGCCCGATGGCCAGAGCCTGGCCTTCAGCTCGACGCGCCACGGCGACAAGCAGTCACGGGTGTACGTCATCGATGAGGTCAATTTTAGCGGTGCCCGCAAGCCCGACGTCCGCCCCTTGAACTTTGGGCCAGACGACGTGCGTGGCCAGTCACCGGCCTGGGTGGGCAACGATCAGATCGTGTACAGTGGCTGTGACGTGACCAAGAATCCCGCGCCGTGTGGCCTGTACATCATGTCGGCTGCGCCGGGGGCTCACCCCTTCAAGCGCCTCACCGATCGAGGCGAGGATACGGCCCCGGCAGTATATGGCGACAGGATTGCGTTCATGTCCAACCGCGAGGGGAATTGGGAGATCTATGTCGTGAACAGCGACGGGTCTGGCCTGCGCCGCCTGACCAACAACGCGGCCAACGATGGCTTGCCTACCTGGGCACCTGACGGGCGCGCGATCGCGTTTGTCTCGGACCAGGAGGGCGGCTGGGCAGTGTGGGCCATCAATCCCGACGGGTCGGGCCGGCGCAAGCTGTTTCCCATCGGCGGTGGTGGCCTCGTCGCTGAATGGTGGCGCCAGCAGATCAGTTGGGCGCCCTAGAGCAGAGTCTATCGGTCAGCGGCCATTCTGGGAGTGTTCGCAGGAGGCCGGCGACGCGGCGCTGAAGGCCGGCGAAAAGGGAGGGCGGCCGCGACCGGGGGACGCCCTCAACGTCCGATTCACGGCTCGGGGTAGACGAGGTGCTCGCCCGGCAGCCCCGTGATCTGCACGCCGCTCAGCAGGCGGCCGTCAGCGACCAGGCCTGCGACCGCGCGCTCTACGTCGCCCGGCTGCCAGTCAAACAGCCGTGCCACCTGCTGCGGCGTCGAGACCACTACCGTGCGCAGGTAGTGGAGCAAGATCGTTTCCCGGGCCTCTTTGCCGCCGATTAGGCGCGAGGCCTCCACAATGTGGGCAAAATGCCGCGGCAACAGGTCGTAGACATAGCAATATCCCCAGCGGTTGGCATCGGATATCGACACCTTGGCGATTCGAAAGTCCATCTGCAGCTCGGCCAGGGCCCGGTCAAAGCGCCCGACGTTGCCCTTGCCGGCCAAACCAGCCTCACGCCGCAGGCGGCTGGTCGGCAGGGCTCCCTGCTCCAGAAGTACCTCGTAGACCTGCTTGGCCTCCACCGACAGCCGGCCGTCCTCGTAGTCTTGCATATAGTCTTCAGCGAGGTTACCATAGTTGGGCGAGAGGGCGTAGAAATAGGGGGCCAGGTCCAGCGAGACAAAGACCGGCTTCTTGCGCACGAACTTGCCGTACAACACCTTGCCCGCGATGGGCAGTCGATCCTTCCAGTCCCAAGCCATGCCAATGTTTCGATCGCGGTTTGTGCCCGGCAATGGCCGGTCGTCACCACAGATGGCGCCCCAGAGAGTGGGCAGCTCCACGTCTTTGGCCGAAAAGAGCAGGCAAACGCCAACGTCATTCAGAAACTGGAGCGCTTCGTTTTCGTTGCGTAAGCGCAGGTGGGGGCGCTGGCGATAGCGAATGGCGCGCGCCTCGCGCAATGTGTCGGCAGTCAGCAAACTTCAGTCCTCTCGTAGAGCGTAACCCACCCCACGCACCGTCTGCAGCAGGCGTGGCTCGCCCTCGGCTTCCAACTTTGAGCGCAGATAGCGGATGTACACCTCAATGATGTTCGACTCGCCGCCAAAGTCGTAACCCCACACCTGCTCGTAGATGCTATCGCGGGTGAGCACCTGCCGGGGGTGGCGCAGAAACAACTCCAGCAGGTCGAACTCCTTGGCAGTGAGGTTGATGGCTCGCTCGCCGCGACGGACCTCGCGGGTCACGAGATTGGCGACGACGTCGGCAAAGCGCAGAGCCTGCACCTCGCCGGCAGGCTGGTGCCTGCGCAGCAGGGCACGGACGCGCGCCAGCAGCTCGTCAAAGGCAAACGGCTTGACCAGGTAGTCGTCGGCGCCGGCGTCGAGGCCCGCCACCCGGTCGGGAACTGCATCCCTGGCGGTCAGCATTAGAATGGGCAAGTCGCTCCAGCCCTGGGCTCGCAGGCGCCGACACACCTCGACGCCGTCCAATCCAGGCAGCATCACGTCGAGGATGACCAGGTCGGGTGGGTCGCGCCGCGCCGCCAGCAGCCCACTTTCGCCCTCATAGGCCACGTCCACTCGGTAGCCCTCGTACGACAGCCCTCGCCGGAGCAGGTCCACGATTTTCGTTTCGTCGTCGATGACCAGAATTCTCTCTGGCATCGTTCCGCGCCTCCGTCGCTCGAGATCATCCCGGTGATTATACCAGGAAATGGGCTGCCTGAAAAACACCTTATACGCCCGGGACGAGCAAAAGACAACGGGGCCAGGACTTGTTTTGACAAAGAAAAGCGAATGTGTTATCTTTGCCCTGGGTAATTGGTGCTTGCCCCAAGCCGGAGGGGCATACCAGCGGCTCGACCGCTTCCGATCCAAGACACGAGGAGCAAAGATGCCCGCCGACTATGGGCCAATCTTGATCTTTGCCGTTGTGGCCGTCGTTCTTTCGGCGATTGCGGTCCTTGCGCCCGCACTCTTCGGCCCGCGGCGACCCAACGCCGTCAAGCTGGCGCCCTATGAGTCGGGCAAGTTGCCGGTTGGCCCCGCCCGGCGCCGCCTCCTCATTCATTACTACCTCTACGCGGTTCTCTTTATCGTCTTTGACGTCGAGATCGTCCTGCTCTTTCCCTGGGCCACTGTGTTTCAAGACCTGGTCCCGCGCTGGCTGGGACTCGTGGAGGCCCTGGTTTTCGTCTCTATCCTGGTCCTGGGTCTCGTTTATGCCTGGAAGAAGGGAGGGCTGGAGTGGGAATAGAGACGGCTCTGCCGGAGGGCGCGGTCGTCACCACTACCCTCGAAAAGCTCGTCGACTGGGGCCGCGGCCGCTCGCCGTTCCCCCTGCTCTTTGGCCTGGCATGCTGCGCTATCGAGATGATGGCTGCCGGCGGGCCCCGGCACGACATCGCCCGCTTTGGCGCCGAGGTGTTTCGCGGCACGCCCCGCCAGGCCGACGTTATGATTGTCTCGGGGCGCGTCTCGCAAAAGATGGCGCCCGTGGTCAAGCGCCTTTACGAGCAGATGCCCGAGCCCCGCTGGGTCATCGCCATGGGCGCCTGTGCTTCGAGTGGGGGACCTTTCGAGAACTATGCCATGATCCAGGGGGTCGACAAGCTGATCCCCGTCGACGTCTACGTGCCCGGCTGCCCGCCAAGGCCCGAGGCCCTGCTTTACGGCCTGATGCAGCTGTACGACAAGATCCAGGGCGAGCAGTTCGCCGACTATCGATGAAAGGTTCACGGGGCTGGCAGCCGGCACCGAGGCGGTGGTCCCCTCAGGACACGCGCTCTCTGCTCCGGGTGCAGGTTCCGGGATAGGCATGCACGCGAGCGTTTTGACCCAGTTAAGGGAACGGTTTCCACAGGCGGCGCTGGTTGAGGATGGCCTGCAGGGCGAACTCCAGGCCGACGCTGTGGCTGTCGTGGACGCAGCCCAGATCCTGGACATTTGCCGCTTCCTGCGCGATGAGCCGGGCCTTGCCTATGACCTGTGCCTGTTCGTCAGCGCCCTCGACCGGCTGACCCTCGGGCTCGTGCCGCGCTTTGTCGCGGTCTACCAGCTCTACTCGCTGCAGCACAACAGGCGGCTGCGCCTCACGGCGCCCCTTGTGGCGGATCCGCCCGCCGTAGACAGCGTGAGTTCCGTATGGCCGGCAGCCGACTGGCACGAGCGCGAGGCCTATGACCTGTTTGGCATCCACTTTCGCGGCCACCCAGAGCTGCGCCGCATCATGCTGCCAGCCGATTGGGTGGGCCATCCCTTGCGCAAAGATTACCCCCTGGGCGGGGAGCCGGTGCAGTTCACCGTCAACCAGGACCATCCTGCCCTGGCGCACTTGGGAGAGCAAGTCCTGCCCGCGCCTCCGGCCGAGTCGTACGTGCCGCCCTGGTTCAGCGGACGCGACGACACGATGATTATCAACATGGGCCCGCAGCACCCGGCGACTCACGGTGTGCTCCGGGTGGTCGTTGAGCTGGATGGGGAGCGCATTGTCAATGCGGCTCCCGACATTGGGCACCTCCACTCGGGATTCGAAAAGATCGCCGAGCACCGCACGTACCAGCAGTTCGCAACCTACCCTTCTCGCATGGACTATGTCTCAGGTATGTCCAATGACCTGGCCTATATTCTGGCTGTCGAGAGGTTGGTCGATGCTCAAGTTCCGCCCCGGGCCGATGCGGTGCGCGTCATCCTCCTCGAGTTGCAGCGGCTGGCAGCCCACCTTATCTGGATCGGCACGCAGACCCTCGACCTCGCGGGCACCATCCATGCCCTGCTGCAGTATGCCTTTCGCGAGCGGGAACAGATCCTGGACATTTTCGAGATGGTGTGCGGGGCGCGCATCACGCCCAGTTACTTTACTACAGGCGGCCTGCGCTGGGACGTGCCACCCGCCTTTCCCCGCACGGTCCGCGAGTTTGTGGAGCTGTTCGACAGGCGCCTGGACGAATACGAGCGGATGCTCACCAACAACCCTATCTACCGCTCCCGCCTCGATGGCGTGGCAGTCATCGATGCCCGGCAGGCCATCGGCCTGGGCTGTACGGGGCCGCTGCTGCGCGGCTGTGGTGTGGCCTACGACGTGCGCAAAGCGCGTCCCTACTGTGGCTACGAGGAGTACGACTTTGTAGTGCCCAGCCAGCCCGGCGGCGACGCTTTTGCTCGCTACCGAGTGCGGGTGGCTGAGATGCGTCAGAGCACGCACATCATCCGCCAGGCATTGGAGCGCCTGGCCCGCATTGGCCCCGGCCCGGTGAAGGATCCAAACCGCAAGCTCACGCTTCCGCCCCGCGAGGAGCTGGACCGCAGCATGGAGGCGGTGATCCACCACTTCAAACTCGTCACCGAGGGATTCTCCCCGCTGCCGGGCGAGGTGTATGCCAGCGTGGAGAACCCCAAGGGCGAGCTGGGCTTTTACCTCGTGTCCGACGGGGGGTCCCGGCCGTACCGCTGCAAGATCCGCGGCCCCTCCTTTTCCAACATTTCCGCCCTGAGGGCCATGGCGCCCGGCAGCTACCTGTCCGACATGGTGGCCATTATCGGCAGCATCGACATCACCCTGGGCGAAGTGGACAGGTAGCCGGAGCATGGGGACCGATGTCGCAGACTATGCGGGAGGACCTGTTGCTGTCTGAAGAAGCGAGGGCCGCGATCCTGGCAGTGGGGCGGGACTTTGCCGCTGGGCGGTCCGCGGTGATCCCTGCCCTGCACGTGGCGCAGGAGGACCAGGGCGGGTGGCTGCCCGCTGAAGCTATCGACGAGGTGTCGGCTCTGTTGAGCCTGCCGGCGACCTACGTGGGAGCGGTGGCCAGCTTTTACACGCTCTTTAACCGGCAGCCGGTCGGCCGGCACCGGATCTATGTGTGCACCAACATCTCCTGCTCGCTGCTGGGTGCGGAGCAGATCGTGGACGTCCTGTCGTCCAGGTTGGGCATCCGTCCAGGCGAGACGACGCCCGATGGCCTCTTCAGCCTCTTTGAGGCCGAATGCCTGGGGGCGTGCGGCACGGCCCCCGCGATGCAGGTGGACGACCGCTACTATGAGAACCTGACCGAGGCCGCCATCGACGACATCCTGGAGGCGCTGCGGGGTGGCGAATAAGCGGGTGGGGGCGGCGGCCGGTGCAAGGCGATCACCGAGAAAGGATGGTGGTTCATGACTGAACTTGGGTTGGAAGAGGCGTTGGACATTGCCATGGAGGCCGAGCTCAAGGCGCAGGCCTTTTACGCCCAGGCGGCAGTGCAGGTACAGGATCGCCGGGGCCGCGACCTCCTGGGCCGGCTGGCCGCGTTTGAGCAGTATCATTACCAGAAGCTCGCCGAGCTGGCGGCCTCGCTGCAAAGGGACGGGCAATTCATCGACTATGAGCTGCAGAGCATGGCCAACTTTGCCCCCCTGGTTGCTGCCGGTGAGACGGCCGGGACCGTGTTCGACGAGCTGGAGGAGCAGGTCGCCGTCCTGACCAAGGCCATCGAGAACGAAAAGACGGCCGAGGAGCGCTACGCGGCGCTGGCCGAAAGCACGACGGATGCCGACGGCCGGGCGATGTTCCAGAACCTCGCCGGCGAGGAAAGGCTGCACCAGCGCATCCTGGAGGACGAGTTCTTTAGCCTGAGCAACAGGGGATCCTGGGCCTGGTCGGGCCTTTACGGCGAGTAGGGCAACCCGGCGGAGCAAGGACGAGGACCGGGGAGCAGCGATGCAGAGCAACGTGCTGTTGCGCAACGTCGGGGTGCCAGGCGCCCACGAGATTGACACCTATCGCCAGGGTGGCGGCTATCAGGCGCTGGAACAGACCCTGGCGCAGCACTCGCCGGCCGAGATCGTGGAGATGGTGCTCACTTCGGGGCTGCGGGGGCGGGGCGGCGCGGGCTTTCCCACGGGGCGCAAGTGGATGTTCCTGCCCCGGGGCGTTTACCCGCGCTATCTGGTGTGCAACGCCGACGAAGGCGAGCCGGGAACCTTTAAGGATCGGGTCCTCATGGAGCACGATCCGCATGGACTGCTGGAGGGCATTGCCATCTCTAGCTTTGCCTGCGAGGTCGAGCACGCCTTCATCTACGTCCGCGGCGAGTACAATCTGAGCTACCGGCGCTTGCAGACGGCCATCGCCGAGGCCTACAGCCAGGGCTTTCTGGGCAAGAACATCAGGGGCAGCAGCTACAACCTCGACGTATCGATCCTGGCCGGCGCGGGAGCCTACATCTGCGGCGAAGAGACCGCTCTGCTGTCGTCTCTGGAGGGCAGGCGGGGCCACCCCAAGCTGAAGCCGCCGTTTCCCGCGACGCAGGGCCTCTACCGTGAGCCAACGGTGGTTAACAACGTGGAGACCCTCTTCAATGTGCCGTTCATTGTCACCCACGGCCCCGATTGGTACCGCCAGTGGGGCACGGAAAGGAGTCCCGGGCTCAAGCTCTTTTCCGTGTCGGGCCACGTCCAGCGGCCGGGCGTTTACGAGGTGCCGCTGGCGACACCCATGCGCGAGCTCATCGACGGCCTGTGCGGCGGGCCGCGGAACGGCGTTCCCCTCAAGGCGATCATCCCCGGCGGGTCTTCCACGGCCATGCTGCCTGCCGAGGTGGCGCTCCAGGCGAACCTGGACTACGAGGCATTGCAGGCTGCCGGCTCGAACCTGGGTTCGGGCGGGGTGATTGTCATCGATGAAGGAACCTGCATTGTGCGCCTGACCGAGCGCCTGGCCCGGTTCTACAAGCACGAATCGTGTGGCAAGTGCATCCCCTGCCGCGAAGGCACGGACTGGATGTACAAGATACTGCGGCGAATCGAGGCCGGCGCCGGGCGCATGGAGGACCTGGACCTGCTGGTGGACATTGCCGGCAACATCGCCGGCAAGAGCTTTTGCCCCCTGGGCGATGCCTCGCTGGGACCGGTTCTGAGCAGCATCGCCCACTTTCGCGGGGAATACGAGCTTCACATTCGCGAGAAGCGGTGCATGGTGAGCTAGCATGGCGGAGCGCACGATCACCCTGACCATCGACGGCGATGCCGTCTCCTGCCCGGCGGGGAGCACGGTCTACGAGGCCGCGACCGCGGCGGGTGTGCACATCCCTACGTTTTGCCACCACGGCAAGCTGGTGCCCGTTGGTGCCTGCCGGATGTGCCTGGTGGAGATCGAGGGTACCGTGGCCCTCCAGACTTCGTGCACTACCATCGCTCGGGAGGGCATGGTGGTGCGCGTGTGGAGCTCCCCGGCGGCCGTCCAAGCACGCCTGGCCAACATCGAGTTTCTGCTCACCAACCACCCCCTCGACTGCCCGGTGTGCGACAAGGGCGGCGAGTGCCCCTTGCAGGACCAGGCACTGCGCGACGGACCGGGGCGGAGCCGCTACGTCGAGGAAAAACGCCACAAGCTCAAGCGCCATCCCCTGAGCGAGTTCATCGTCGTCGACCAGGAACGATGTGTGCTCTGCTGGCGCTGCATCCGCTTCCTCGACGAGTGGGCCGGCGACCACGAGCTTGACCTCTTTGGACGGGGCGCCGACACGCGCCTGTCTACGTACGACAACCGGGCGATGACCAGCAAGTGGCAGGGCAACACCATCGACGTTTGCCCCGTCGGCGCGCTCACCAGCCGCGTCTTTCGCTTTGAGGCGCGTCCCTGGGAGCTGCAGAACCAAGACAGCGTTTGCCCTCTGTGCGCCGTCGGCTGCAACATCGTGCTGGGTGTGAAGAACAACACCCTGCGGCGCATCACCCCGCGGGAGAACATGCGGGTCAACGATGCCTGGCTGTGCGACCGGGGGCGGTTCGGCCACGGCTTCGTGGACCATTCTGACCGGCTTCTGGCGCCCCTGATCCGCGAGGACGGGCAATTCCGCCCGGCCACCTGGGACGAGGCCCTGGCCCTCATCGCCGGGCGCCTGCACGAGGTCGTGAGCCAGGATGGACCGCGGGCCGCCGGCGGCCTCGCGTCGACGCGGGCCACCAACGAGGCGAATTATCTCTTCCAGCGGCTGTTCCGCGCTGCGCTCGGCAGCAACAATGTGGACCACCAGGGGCGAGTGCCGGCCGGAGCGGCGCTGCTGTCTGCGCTGCCATCGCTGGAGGAGAAGGACGTCGTGCTCCTGGCCGGTCTGGACCCCAGCAGCGAGGCACCGCTGGTCGAGCTTTGGCTGAAAAAAGGCCTGTTCCGTCACGGGGCCCGGGTGTTGGTCGCGAACCCCTGGCAGATCGGGCTGGGGCGCCACGGTGCCCACTGGCTTGGTTACCGGCCCGGCCGCGGCCTGGTGGCGATCCAGGGCCTGATGCGCGCCTTGCTTGGGGTGGGGTTGGGGAGCAGCGCCCAGCGCTCTTTAAACCTGGAGGAGCTGCGCACAGGTCTGGAGCGCTACCGGCCCGAGACCGTGACCGCCGAGGCCGGCACGCCTGCGGCGTCCCTGCTCGAGGCCGCGCGCCTGCTTGCCGGGGCCAGGCAGCCCATCATCCTCTATGGTCCCAACTGGCCCCTCAGCGCCAGCGAAGCGGGGCTGCGGCGGGAGGCGGAGGCCGTAGCGGTGCTGGAGAACCTGGCGCTCCTCCTGGGCGGTGTCGAGGCGGCCTTTGTGCCCCGGCACAACAACACCGCGGGCGCCCTGGAGATGGGTGCCGTGCCGGACCTCTTTCCCGGGCAGCAGCCCCTCGGGGACCAGCGCGTGCGCAGCCGCCTGGTCAGCTTCTGGGGAGGCAAGCTATCGGGTGACCCGGGGCTCGGCTTTCAGGAGATGCTGGCTGCCGGGCAGCAGGGAAGCCTGAAGGCCTTGTGGGTTATGGGCGCCGACCCGGTGCGTGATTACCCCGGCGCCGCAGCCGCCCTGGAGCGCATCCCCTTCGTGGTGGTTCAGGATCTGTTCCTGACCGACACGGCCAGGCTGGCGGATGTCGTGCTTCCGGCTGCCAGCTTTGCCGAGGTGGACGGCACATTTTCGAACCTGACGGGCCGCGTGCAGGCCATCCGCCCGGCCCGCTACCTTCCCGGCGAGGTCCGGCCAGACTGGTGGATCCTGGTCGAGGTCGCCAGGAGGTTGGTGCCGCCCAAACAGCAGCGGAATTGGGCCTTTGCCTCCCCGGGCGACGTCCTAGCCGAGATGGCGCGCACGCTGCCTGCCTTTGGTGCCGTGCACGAAGCGGCAGTTGACCCCGAGGGCTGGCAGCCGTCCTCCTCGCCCCGCGCCGGGCGCCGTGCCTTTGTGCCCGTCGACGTGGGGCAGCCTGCGGACGTCCCCGGCGAACAGCTGGTGCTCGTACCCTGCCGGCTCTTCTATGACCGGGGCGTGCTTCTCAGCCGGTCGGAGCGCATCCAGGAGGTAGTACCGCCGCCGTGGGTGCGGCTCCACCCGGCCGATGCCCGGCGCTTCGGCCTGGAGGCCGGCGACTGGGTGAGGGTTACCTCGGCCGCCGGACAATGGGCCGGTATGCTTGAGGTCAGCGAGGGGGTCATGCCCAGCACGGCCCTGATCCCAGAGGAGGCCGGCGAGGTGCCGGCGAGCGCGCTGTTCGAGGCCCGCGGTGTTCTTCCGCGGGTGACTGTGGCAAAACAGGGGGACGGATGAGAGGCTTCGGGATGTGCCGCAGCAAGGCCGGGTGTGCGGCCGGGCGGCTGCCAGGAGGGGGCCATGGACTGGGCCGCTAGCGTGTGGATCCCGCTCGTCAAGGCGGTCATCGTGGTCCTGGCTTTGCTGCTGGGGGGGGCTTACATGACCTGGGGCGAGCGCAAGATCTGCGCCCGGTTCCACGTGCGCTATGGGCCCAACCGTGCCGGGCCGTTTGGCATCTTGCAGCCTCTCGCCGACGCGGTGAAGGCCATCTTCAAGGAAGAGATCGTGCCGGCCCAGGCGGACCGTTGGATCTATATCATGGCGCCGGGCATCTCGTTCGCGGCGGTGCTCATCACCTTTGCCGTCATCCCCTTTGGCCCCGAGGTGGATCTCTTTGGCCGGCAGGTGGGGCTCTGGATCGGTGACATCGAGGTCGGCCTCATCTTCCTGCTGGCCGTTGCCGGGCTGGGGAGCTATGGCATCGTCCTGGGTGGCTGGTCGTCGAACAACAAGTACTCGCTCCTCGGCGCCCTGCGGGCGGCGGCGCAGATGATTAGCTACGAGCTGCCCCTGGGTGCCGCTTTGCTGGCCGTGGTGCTCATTGCCGGTAGCCTGAACCTCAGAGAGATCGTGGAGATGCAAGGCGCCTGGCCTCTTGTCGCTCTGCAGCCTGTGGGCTTTCTCATCTTTTTCGTCGCCATCCTGGCCGAGAGCAACCGCTCACCCTTTGACCTGCCTGAGGCCGAGAACGAGCTGATTTCGGGCTTTATGACCGAGTATGGCGGCATCAAATTCGCGCTCTATTTTATCGCCGAGTACACGGCCATGGTGGTCAACAGCGCCATCGTGGCCACCGTCTTCCTGGGGGGCTGGAAGTGGCCGGCGGCCGTCTCGGACCTGCACCCCCTGGCTGGCGTTGGCCTGTTCCTGGCCAAGGTGCTCCTGGTGCTGTTTCTTTACGTCTGGGTGCGGGCCAGCACGCCCCGGGTGCGCTTTGACAAGTTCATGCGCTTTGCCTGGAAGTTCATGCTGCCCCTGGCGCTGGCCAACCTGCTCGTCACGGCCGCCGTACTGGCCCTGCTGTGAGAGCCGGCCTTGGTGTGAAGGAAGAAGGATGCTGAGAGATTCGGTCGTGGGGTTGTGGCAGGTCCTGAGGTCGATGGGCCTGACCCTCAAGTACTTTTTCTCGCGGCCCGTCACCGTGCAGTACCCCGAGCAGCCGGTGCAGCTCTATCCGCGCTTCCGGGGCCGCCACCAGCTGCTGCGTTACGAGGAGGGGCCGTACGCCGGGTTGGAGCGCTGCATTGGCTGTTCCCTGTGCGCCGCCTACTGCCCCACGCAGTGCATCCACGTCCAGGCAGCCGAGAACAAGGACGGGGTGCAGCGTTCGCCCGGGGAGCGCTACGCCGAGAACTACGAGATCAACCTGCTGCGCTGCATGTTCTGCGGCTACTGCGAAGAGGCGTGCCCCACGGGGGCCATTGTGATGCGCCGGGAATTTGCCCTGGCGGACTACCGGCGGGAGAGCCTGATCTATACCCAGGACCGGCTACTCCAGCCGGCCGAGCCCCGGGCAGTGCTCCGGGACGATCAGCATTAGCCTGCGGGGGGGATGGGGGTTGAGCCGGGCATGGAGATGGTGATCTTCTGGGTGCTGGCCGTTGTGGCCGTCGCGGCGGCGCTGGGCGTGGTGGCCCAGCGGAGCGCGATGCGCAGCGCGCTCTTCCTGTTGTTGCATTTTTGCTGCCTGGCCGGGCTCTACATCCTGCTCAACGCCCAGTTCGTGGCCGTGGTGCAGGTGGTGATCTATGCCGGCGCGGTGGTCGTCCTCTTCCTGTTCGTGGTTATGCTCCTCGGGGTGG
>JBFYTF010000109.1:0-18884 GCA_041300865.1 Anaerolineae bacterium | reverse complement strand
GACCGGCGTCTGCCCATCGTCTACCCTCTCACCGACGAGCCGTGGGGTGTCCGCCGCTTCTTTGTCCGCGACCCAAACGGCGTCCTGCTGAACATCCTGGCCCACCTGCCGGCAGATGGCTGATGGGCGCGCCCGGTAAAGGCCGGGCATCAGGTCACGGGCGGACCGCCGCCCGGGCCCACAGGGGATTGACCGGTGCCTTCTGACGTTGGCCTCAACCTCTGCCCCGAGTGCGGGGCAGCGCTGGACCCCGGTGAGTCGTGCGAGGAGCGTTTCCATCGCTGCCTGGCCCTGGAATACGAGGACTGGACGGGCTATGGCGCCGTCCATCATTTGACCGTGCCCGCGTACATGCTGCAGCACCCCGGCCGCTATTCACGCGAGGGCGGGCTGGAAGCGCGCCGCCTCCTCGCCGCGTTTCTATCCGGCAAAGCGCCCACTACGGTGAGAAGTCAGAACCGCGCGCACCTGGACAGCGGGCGCCGGCCGTGGCGCATGGCCGGGGGCGAGCCCGTTGCGCCGCCGGCGGGAGCCACCTGGTCCAGGACGATAAGCGACGTACGGATGGACGATCCGGCTACCTACTGCGCCGGCGTCGTCGAGTGGGCGCGAGCCGTCCTGGCCGATACGGCAGGCTGGGAGAACTAGCGTCCGGCATCACGCCTTGCGTTTTTCACCTAAGGGTGGTATACTCTCCTCGAGACGTAAACCGGAGGCAGGCCTGCTCCGGCCGGCGAGGCCGGGGAGCGACAGGACCGCCTCCACACATCGCCCGGCATGGAGCCGGCAGCCTGCACGCCAGATACAGATCGCAGATCCACCAACCAGGAGGAGAAATGCAAGAGCCGTACGACGTCGAGATCGTGGACCAGGAGTATTACGCGCCGACCCCCAGGAGGGGGATGAGCGGCTGGCTCATCGCCCTGATCGTGGTCGCGGCCCTCATCGTCCTTTGTTGCCTGTGCGCCTGCGTCGCGCTGCTCCTGCTCACGCCGGCCGCGAGCAACACCTTTCCCACAATCCTGGAGACCCTGGAAATCGTGACACCCGGGCCCTGACCCACGGCATCCATGACAATGTCCGGGCTTCTTCCGCGCGGCTCTTGGCCCTTCGGGTCGAGGGCCGGTTGGCATTTCATAAGTTGCGTCGGGCCTGCAAGGATGTTATACTGTTGACCGCGGCGCGGCCAACCAAGGCCAAGCGCGAGCTGCTCCCAGGAGAACGAGATGAGACGAGATGCGTTGGTCGAGTACCTGGACGACCTGCTGCGAATCGCGGCCATCGAGGACACGTCCAACAACGGCCTGCAGGTCGAAGGGGCGGCCGAGATCCAGCGGTTGGCGTTTGCCGTGGACGCCAGCCTGGCCGCCTTCGAGGCTGCACAGGGGGCTGGGGCGCAGATGCTGGTGGTCCATCACGGCCTGTTCTGGAGCAAACCCCTGATGGTTACCGGGCCTCATCGCCGCCGGCTTGGCGTGCTGGTCGCCGCCGATCTGTCGCTCTATGCTGCGCACCTGCCCCTGGACTTTCATCCTGAGCTGGGCAACAACGTGACCCTCGCTCGTTGGCTCGGCCTGGACGGCTTGTGGACCTTTGGCGAGTACAAGGGCCAGCCGGCGGGCTACGCCGGCCGCCTTCCGGAGCCGCACTCCCTGGAAACCCTCGCGTCGCGCGTGGCGGCCTTGCTCGGGGAGCCGGTCACCCAGGTGTGGTCGTTTGGCAAACCGGCCGTGGAAACGGTCGGCATTATCTCCGGCGGTGCCGCTCGTTTCGTGGACCAGGTTGCGGCGGCCGGGATAGATGTATTTCTGACCGGCGAGGCCAGCCACAACAACTTTCACGACGCCAAGGAGCTGGGCATCAACGTCATCTTTGGCGGTCACTATGCGACCGAGACGGCCGGCCTCAAGGCCCTGGCGGAGCACCTGGCAGGCCGATTTGGGCTAGAGACCGTGTTTCTCGATCTGCCGACCGGTGCCTGACCGGCACGGCGCCCGCCTGTAGCTTACCCGTCTGGGGAGAACGATGCAGCTGATTTTCTTGGGAAGCGGCGACGACCAGGGCGTGCCCCGCGCAGCCTGCGAGTGCCCGGTGTGCGAAAGCGCCCGCCGGGCAGGCGACCACAATCAGCGGACGCTGCCGTCAGTGGCCGTACGCTATGGCCCCGCCTATGGCGAACGCCTGATCCTCGTCGACGCTACCCCGGAGTTCCGGGTGCAGGCCACGAGGCAGCGACTGGCCCCCTTTGACGCCCTGCTGCTTACCCATGCACACGAGGCCCACCTCCTCGGACTGAGGCTGCTCCTGGATGCCCAACGCGATGCGGGCCAGGCACTGCCCGTCTATGCCCCAGCCCAGGTGCTGGACGACGCCCGCGACCGCCTTTCCTGGCTGTGGAACGAAAAGGGCTACCGGCGCGTGTTGCAGCCCGAGAGCCTGCAGGGGTCTGCGGACCTGTGGGGCTTGCAGGTCGATCCCCTGCGCCTGGACCACGGCCTGGGCGGCACGGCCTTTGGCTACCTGCTGTCCGACGGGGAGCGGCGTGTGGCTTACCTGTCAGATATGCTCCGGGCGACGCCCGACGTGCGGCAGGGGCTGCTCGGACTCGACCTGCTGGTGTTGGGCACCAGCCACTACTATGAGGGGATCGAGATCTGGAAGCGCTCGGTGATGGACGTCGTCGCCGCCCTCGAGCTTATCCGCGAGGTGGCGCCCGCCCGCGCCATCCTCACCCACCTGTCACACACCGTGGACTATGACGAGGTTACACAGCGGCTGCCGGCGTCTACGCTGCTGGCACACGACGGCCTCGTAGTGGAGGTATAGGAGCATGAGTCGTATCCTCGAGCACCTGCTGGACGAGCAGCAAGCGATGGTCGAGACCCTCGGCAGCCTGGTAGCCCTGGACTCGCCGACCAGCGAGCGCGAGGCGGTGAACAGAGTGGCCGACTTTATGAGCGACGCCCTGGCGGCCACCGGCTGCGGGGTCGAGCGGCTGGCGCAGCCCGCCTTCGGCGACCACCTGCACGCGAGCTGGGGAGAGGGCAGCCGCCAAGTCCTGCTCCTGGGCCATATGGACACGGTCTGGCCGGCCGGCGAGACCCAGAAAAGGCCGTTCCGCATTGAGGGCGGCAGGGCGACAGGCCCCGGTGCCTTTGACATGAAGGGCGGCCTGGTGGTCGGCCTCTATGCTCTGCGTGCCCTCCAGGCTCTGGGGTTGCGGCCTCGTCACCGCCTGGTCCTGGTGCTCAACTCCGACGAGGAGTGCGGCAGCCCCACCTCGCGGGCCATTATCGAGGAGGAGGGCCGCCGCAGCATCGCCTGCCTGGTCCTCGAGCCCTCTCGCGAGGGCGCCCTGGTGACGTGGCGCAAGGGCGTGGGCCGCTTCGAGATAGAGATCCAGGGCCTGGCCTCCCACTCCGGAGCCGCGCACGAGCGCGGCGTGAGTGCTGTCGAGGAACTGGCGCACCAGATCCTGCGCCTGGAGTCCATGACCGACTACGCGCGGGGCACCACGGTCAACGTCGGGGTGGTCCAGGGCGGCTCCAAGGTAAACGTGCGGCCGGCAGCTGCCTGGGCCGAGGTCGACCTCCGGGTCACGGCCGCTGAGGAAGGACAGCGCATGGCCAAGACCATCCTCGGCCTCCAGCCAGTGCATCCCGGTGCCGCGCTGGTGATCTCGGGCGGCATGAACCGTCCGCCCTGGGAGATCTCGGCTTCCGGCGAGCGCCTCTTCCAGCTGGCCCAGCGCGCCGGCGCCCGGCTAGGCCTCGAGCTGTGGCCGGCCGGCACGGGCGGAGGATCGGACGGCAACTTTACAGCTGCCCTGGGCACGCCGACCCTGGACGGCCTGGGGCCCGTGGGCGAGGATGCCCATGCCCTGACAGAGTGGGTCGACGTCAGCTCCCTGGCTGCCCGCAGTGCCCTCCTGGCTGAGCTGCTCATGGACCTGGGCAAATGAAGCTGCTCTGTCTCTGCCGCCAGCCGGACGGCCTTGCGGCGCAAGGAGAGGCGTGAACCATGCCCCAGACCTTGGTTCTTGAGCTGACAGCCATGGCCCACGGGGGATCGGCCCTCGGCCGGCACGAAGGCCGAGTCATCTTTGTGCCCTACGCCATCCCGGGCGAAAGGGTGCGGGTGGAGTTGGTGGAGGAACACCAGCGCTGGGCGCGGGCACGGCTCCTGGAGGTGCTGCAGCCCTCACCGTACCGCGTGCAGCCCCCCTGCCCCTACTTTGGCCAGGACAAGTGTGGCGGCTGCCAGTGGCAGCACATCGACTACGAGGAGCAGTTGCGCCTCAAAGTCCAGGTCATGGCCGATCAGCTCCAGCGCATCGGCGGACTGGAGGTGGCCGTCGAGGAGCCCATCGGCGCCGAGGAGCCGTGGAGCTACCTGAACTACACCCAGTTCTACGTCACCCAGGACGGTCACCTCGGTTACCCGACAACCGACGGCCGCGACGTCATTCCCGTGGAAGAGTGCTACATCATCGAACCTCTTATCGACGACCTGTGGATGGCTCTGGACATGTATTGGCCGCAGCTCTACCGCCTGAGCCTCCGCTGTGGCACAGCCACCGGAGAGCTCATGGCCGTCTTCGAGCTGGATCACTACGAGGATTTCGACATCGAGGTCGATTTCCCCGTGTCGTGCGTTTTGCTGCTGGCCGACGGCGACACGGCGGTGCTCATGGGCGAACCACACTTCCGCGAGGTAGTAGCGGGCCGGGAGTACCGCATCTCGGCCGCCAGCGCTTTTCACGTAAACAGCGGCGGTGCCGAAGCGCTGGTCGAGGTAGTGCGCGGGTTTCTGGCACCCGCGGGCGACGAGACGCTGCTCGACCTGTACTCGAGCGTCGGGCTTTTTGGACTTGCCCTGGCCGGCGAGGTGGGGCACGTGGTCGCCGTCGAGGCGGATGCCGGGGCGGCCGCCGATTTTGAGCACAACGCCCGCGACCTGGCCAACGCCGAGGTCCGGCAGGGCGAGATCCGGGAGGTATTGGCCGGCATCCAGGAACCGGTTCAGCTCCTGGTCCTCGATCCACCCCTCGCCGGCGCGGGCCAGGCCGTCATCGAACAGGTGGTGCGGCTGGAACCGGCGCGCATCGCCTACGTCTCGGCCGATCCGGCCAGCCTGGCCAGGGACGCGCGGCACCTCGTCGACGGCGGCTATCGCCTCGAGAGGCTACAGCCGGTCGACCTCTACCCCCAGACCTTTCACATCGGCTCCGTCGCGCTGTTCGTGCGCGAGCGTTGACGGACCGGTCCCCTTCCCTCGTCCCTGCAGGCGAGGTTCAGGGTGAGGGGCAGCCCCCGCTCCAGCGCTCACATCCTCTTGACGCGGTGCTGCGCCGGATTGACGCCAGCCGCATTTATGCTATAATGGCCGCGTGAAGGAAAACAACACGCGGGCGATTCACGTAGGAGTGAACGCCCATTTGTTGTCAGTGGCGGCAAACTACCGAAGCGCGGGCATCAGCTGGTATATCCAGAACCTGATCCGCCACTTGCCCGGCGCGGATCCCGGGTTCCGGTACACGGTGTTCCTCGGTGAGCGAGGATACGGGGGTACGGCGGGCCTGGAGCTGGCTTTCAGCCGCCTACCGACCCACCGGCCGGCGGTGCGCTTTGTGTGGGAGCAAGCTGTCCAGCCCTGGGTCGTGCAGCAAATGGGCGTCGATCTGCTGCACAGCCCGGCTCTGGTGGGCCCGATGCTTGGAGGCCGGCCTTTCGTGGTTACGGTCCACGATCTGAGCTACCGTCATTACCCGGAGGCATTCCGCGCGGCCAACCGGGGCTACCTCACGCTCTTCGGGCAGCACTCCGTTCGCCGGGCACGCCGTGTAATCGCCGTCTCTCAGAGCACAAAGGATGACCTCGTAAAGCACTATGGCCTCCCGGCCGCCAAGGTTGACGTCGTCTACCACGGCGTGGACCAAGCCTTTCGCCCCTTGCCTCCGGCCGACGTGGCGGCCTTTCGCGCCCGGCAGGGGCTCCCACAGCGATTCCTGCTTTTCGTCGGCACGCTGGAGCCGCGCAAGAACGTCGTCCGCCTGGTGGAAGCCTACGCGCGCCTGCCCCAAACGTCCCCTCCCCTGGTCCTTGTCGGCGGCAAGGGCTGGCTCTACGAGGAGGTTTTCCGCCTGGTTAATGCTCTGGGGCTGGCGAGCAGAGTGCACTTTGCCGGCTATGTCCCGGCCGAGGATCTACCCTACTGGTACAACGCGGCAGAGGTGTTTGTCTATCCCTCCCTGTACGAAGGCTTCGGCCTCCCGCCCCTGGAAGCCATGGCATGTGGCCTGCCGGTCATTTCTTCCACCGCGTCGTCGCTGCCCGAGGTCGTCGGCGATGCCGGCCTGCTGGTCGATCCTTTGGACGTGGATGGGCTCGGCGCCGCCATTGGCCGGCTGCTGCCAGACACCGAGCTGAAGGAGCGCATGCGGGCCGCAGGGCTGGAACGGGTGCAGCGCTTCACCTGGGAACAGACCGCCCGGCAAACGGTCGACTGCTACCGCCTGGCGCTGGCCGGGGGAGGAGGCTCCGAGGGTGTTTGAGCGCTATCGCCGGCTGATGTCTGTGGCAGTCGCCGTCAGCGATTTCGTGCTCATCAACCTCGCCTTTGCCCTGGCCTACTGGCTCCGTTACGACCGGCAATGGTTCGCGGCTGTAGACGAGGCGTTTTACGTCCCCTATCGCTCCTTCATCCCCATCTCCTTGGCCATGACCGTGTTGCTCATGGGGATCTATAGGCTCAGCGGACTCTATCACCAGCCGCGCAGCGCTTCCTGGTTCGACGAAGTCTACCATATTCTGACCGGCACGGCCACGGGCATCGTCCTGACCGTGTTTGTCATCGTCTTTTTCTTTCGCCCGTTTCTCTACTCGCGTCTCATCTTTTTCTATGCCGGCGTGCTCATCACCCTGTTCCTGTCCTTGAGCCGCATCGTCAAACGCATGGTGCGCACACACCTGCGGCGCAGGGGGCTGGGCGTTGACCGCCTGCTCATCGTGGGTGCCGGCGAGATCGGACGCACCGTAATGCGCAACATTGTCGCCCACCCGTCCCTGGGCTATCACATTGTGGGCTTTGTGGACGACGCCCCGGACAAGGGCGGCACCGATATCGGCCGCTTCAAAGCGCTGGGCAGCACGGCCAACCTCCCACGCCTGGTCAAAGAGATGGCCATCGACGAGGTGATCATCACCCTGCCCTGGATGTACCACCGCAAGATTGTGAGCATCATCGCTCAGTGCGAGCGGGAGAAGGTGCGGGTACGCATTGTGCCCGACATATTCCAGATGACCCTCAGCCACCTGGACGTCGAAGACCTCGGCGGAGTCCCGATGATCGGCGTCAAGGACATCGCCATCAGCCGCGGCGAGCTGTTGTTCAAGCGGGCGTTGGACGTCCTGATCTCGTTCACCGGCCTGCTTCTTCTCTTTCCCCTCTTCCTCGCTATTGGCCTTGCCATTCGTCTCGATTCCCCGGGACCGGTCTTTTTCAGCCAGATCCGTGTGGGCAAGGGGCAGCACCTCTTTGCCTGCTACAAGTTCCGCTCCATGGTGCTCGGCGCCGACGAGGGAAAAAAGGCACTCGCGGAGCACAACGAGGCGAATGGTATCTTTTTCAAGATCCGCAATGACCCGCGCATCACCAGGGTCGGGCGCATACTGCGCCGCACCAGCCTTGACGAGCTGCCGCAGCTGATCAACGTGCTCATGGGCCACATGAGCATGGTCGGCCCACGGCCTGCGCCCCCGGCGGAGGTGCAGCGCTACTTGCCCTGGCACAAGCGCCGGCTCGAGGTCGCGCCGGGGATGACGGGCCTGTGGCAGGTGTCGGGCCGCAGCGAGCTAAGCTTTGATGAGATGGTTCTGCTCGACCTATACTACATCGAGAACTGGTCGCCTATCCTGGATCTACAGATCATGCTCCGCACGTTGCCGAAAATGATCACCGGCGAGGGCGCCTACTAATACTACGACGGGAGGTACAACATGTGGCGATGCAGTGCGTGTGGCTATGTGTGGGACGGCGATCAGCCACCCGATGTCTGCCCCAAGTGCGGGTCCAAGATGGAAAAGTTTGCGGCCCTGTCAGAGACGGCCGCGGACACTGTGGAGCGGTCCCGCTTTACCAATCACCTGCACATCCAGCTCTTTGCCACTCTGGAGCAGGTGATGGAGATCGCGGAGGACGGGATCGACGACAACCTTGACCCGAACTGTGTCAAGATCTTTGAGCGCGCGCTCGAGCAGGCCGAGCTCTTGCAGCAGTCAATCAAGGCCGAGCTTCAGGGGCACATGAACAAGGGCAAGTGGGGCTAGCCATCGAGCGGACTCAAACGCCCGGCGCTAACGCGCCAAACGCGGGCGCGCTGCAAAAACCCGTCGGGCAGTACGTGTAGATCTGTAGTGCTGATGATGGACTGTTGTGGACCATCGTCGAGCACGCGCAGCAAAAAGCTGCGACGATGGGCGTCCAACTCCGAAAGCACATCGTCGAGCAATAGGACCGGGCGCTCGCCCGTGGCCTGGAACATAAGGCCCACCTCTGCCAGCTTCAGGGCGAGCGCCGTGGTCCGTTGCTGTCCCCGGGAAGCATAAACTCCGGCGTTCATGCCGTCGATGGCAAAGGCCAGGTCGTCGCGATGCGGCCCGGCCAGCGTAGCGCCGGCAGCGATTTCGCGGGTGCGCAGCGAGCGCAGCTGGGATACAAACGCCTCTGCAACCGTCCCCCCGTTGTCCAGGTTCAGGCTCGGCAGGTAGTCGAGACGCAGGCGTTCGGCACCGTCGGTCAGCTCGGCGTGTACCTGGCGCACCAACCCGCCCAGGTCGTCCAGGCACTCGCGGCGCCGGGCGACCAGGTGGGACCCATGCTCTACCAACTGCTCGTCCCAAAAGGCCAGTTGCGCCGCCTCGCCGCCCCTCTCCCGCAGGTCGCGCAGCAGGGCGTTACGCTGCGTGAGGATCTGGTTGTACTGGGCCAGGGCCCGGCAATAGCCGGTGTCAATCTGGCACAGCGTAGCGTCCAGGTAATGCCTGCGCCCGGCAGGTGGGCCGGAGACGAGGGCAATGTCCTCGGGCAAGAAGAGGACGACGTTGAGATGGCCCAGCAGGTCCATGGCCCGCTGGGGTACACCGTTGACCCGGATCTGCTTCCGGTAGCGCCCTTCCGTCTCCCCCTGCTGCGTCAGCGTGATCTCGATGCCCAGGTCACCGCTGCTGCGGGCGACCCGGCCCACGAGGCGCGCGTAGGGCAGCGGCTCGGACTGCGCCGTCAGCCAGTTGACGATCTCACGGTCACTGCCGGCGTGGGGCGAGCGGCTGGTGGCCAGGTAGTAGACGGCCTCCAAGAGGTTCGTCTTGCCCTGCGCATTGTCACCCAGGAGCACAGTCACCCCGGCGGGCAGGTCCAGGGCCAGCCGCACATAGTTGCGAAAGTTGAACAGCGAAAGATGGGCCAGGCGCATAGGGCCGATTATAACATACGTTGCGAGGGACGCAAAGGGACCACCGACAGAAGCCCACATAGACCCGTAACCTTTCGCGCCCGCTTCCGTCTATAGAGTGTCCATTGCAGCGCCGATAGGTGCCGGCAGCGGCAGCGAGATGCGCTCCTCGCTGCCGCTCGGGGGAAGGCCGGCACCCGGCAGGCGCTGCGCTACAGGGCAAGTATCCACGCTACAACTTTGTTCTTCATTTTAGGCCTGGCACAAGGGCGCGGCTCGCCGCGCCTTTTTCGTTGTCGCAGCAACCCCGCGCCGGGTTGCCCGACTTCGCGACGGCTGGTATAATCGCCCTCGATGCAAGAAAGGGGGTGCCGGTGGACACACTTCCTCAGGTTAAGGTGGCGGTTGTGCAGGCCGCCCCGGTGCTGTTCGACCGCGAGGCGACGCTGCAAAAGGTCGACCGGCTGGCGGCCGCGGCCGCCGGCCAGGGGGCAGGCCTGATCCTCTTCCCCGAAGCCTTTGTGCCGGCCTATCCGCGGGGCCTGGGCTTTGGCACTGTGGTCGGCGGTCGCAGCGAGGCCGGTCGCCGCCTGTGGCAGCGCTACTGGGCCAATGCCGTGCAAGTGCCTGGAGCCGCGACCGAGGCCCTGGGCGCGATTGCACGCCGGGCGTCGGCCTACCTGGTGCTCGGCGTCGTGGAGCGCGACCAGGACTATGGTGGCGGGACGCTGTACTGCACACTCCTGTACTTTGGCCCCGACGGGCAGCTGCTGGCCAAGCATCGCAAGCTGAAGCCAACGGCCGCCGAGCGTCTCATTTGGGGCGAAGGGGATGGCAGCACCCTGGCGACGGTTGCCACGCCTTTTGGCACAGTGGGCGGCCTGATCTGCTGGGAGAACCTGATGCCCCTGGCCCGGGCGGCCATGTATGCCAAGGGGGTGGCGGTGTACCTGGCACCCACGGCCGATGGCCGGGACTCCTGGCAGGCGACGCTGCGGCACATCGCCTGCGAAGGGCGCTGTTTTGTGCTGGGCTGCAACCAGTTTGTCACCAAGGGCATGTACCCGGGCGATCTGGAAGGGCTGGACGATCTGGCAGACCAACCGGAGATCCTGTGCCGGGGTGGAAGCGCTATTGTCGGACCCCTGGGTGAGGTGTTGGCCGGGCCCCTGTGGGACGAGGAGGGCATTCTCTACGCCGAGCTGGACCTGGGGGCCGTCGTCCGAGCCCGCTTTGACTTCGACCCCATGGGCCACTATGCGCGGCCCGACGTGTTCCGCCTGATCGTGGACGAGCGGCCCAAGCCGTCGCTCCAGAGGTTGTGATCAATTCAGGGTGAAGTGCGAGCCATTCTCCGTCTTGGTCACCTCAATGCGCACGGGGAACGCGTCCCTCAGCTCTTCGATGTGGGTGATGACCAGGATACGGCTAAAGTCATCCTGGATCGAGGTGATGGCCTCTACCAGACGGGAGCGACCTTCGGCGTCCTGGGTGCCAAAGCCTTCGTCGATGACCAGCATCTGCAGCTGGGCGCCAGCGCGCCGGGCCAGCAGCTTGCTGAGGGCGATGCGAATGGCGAAATTGACGCGAAAGGCCTCACCCCCGGAAAAGAGCTCGTAGGGGCGCGTGCCCAGCTCGTCGGCGATGTTGATGTCCAGCGTCTCGACGGTGTCGCCTTTGAGCGTTTCGCGCTGCGTCTCAATGCGGACGTGCATGCGGCCGTCGGTCATGCGCGCCAGGAGGCGGTTGGCCTCGTACTCGATCTCGGGGATGACGGCTTCGATGATCATGGCCTGCACGCCCCGCTTCCCAAAGGCCAGGCGGAGGTCCTCAAAGATGGACTTTTCCTCCGCGAGGCGCTGCCGGTCGGCCAACCGCCGCTCGCGCTCGGCAGACAGGGCCGTGCAGTGGTCCAGCCTCTGCTGGGCACCGCCCAGTACCAGGCGGGCCTGGGCCGATCGGGCATAGGCATCCTCAACCTCAGCAGCCTTGGCCTGAACACGCTGTCCCACGGCAGGCAAACGCGAGACCTCGGCAGCCAGCGACTGGCGCTGTGCCTCGTCCTCAGCCAGCGACGCCCGCTTGCCGTCGAGCCAGGTCTGCAGATCGACCAGGGCCGCCCGCTCGTCCTCGACGCGCTCGGCGGCCGACTGCAGGCGCGCGTGCGCGGCCTCGAAGGCAAGGAGCGAAGCCACCCGGGCGCGGGCCTCCTCATGGCCCTGCCTATCGTAGCCCAGCTTGCGGCGCTCCGCGACGAGGCGCGCCAGCTCCGATTGCTCGTCGGCCGCATAGTGGGCCGCTTCCAGGCGGCCATTGAGATCCTGTCGCTCGGCACGCAGCGGCTCCAGGTCAGCAGCCGCCTGGTGGGCGGCCTCCAGTGCCTGCTCCAATTGGGCGCCCCGGCGCTGCTGAGTGGCAAGGCCGGTCAGCCCGCTGTCGAGCTGCCGGATCTCGGCTTGCAGGCGCTGCAGCTCAGCCTCGATCTCGCGCCCGCGGCGGCTGTTGGCCCTGTGCGCCTCCCCTCGGGCCCGGCCATCCTCTTCCATCTCGGTCACCAGTTGGCGACGATGCTCCTCAGTCAGAGCTTGGCCGCAGACCGGGCAGGCGGCGGTGGCTGTTTCGGACTTGAGCACGTCCAGCTTGCGGCGCAGGGCCTCCATTTCGGCGTACATCTGCTCGTTGCGCACCTGGAGCGCGGCCGCCTCCTCGTTGAGTGCCTGGACCTGTCTGTGGGCACCGTCCCGCGCCTCCTGGTCGCGGCTCAGCAGCTCGAGTGCCTGCGTCACCTGGGACAGGGCGGCCTCGTGCCGCGGCGCCTCCGCTGCCCGGCGCTCCAGCTCACGGATACGCTCGCCCAGCCGGCCCGCAGCCAGCTCCAGCTCGTGGCGGGCGGCGTCGACGGCGCGCTCCAGCTCCCGCTCGCGGCCTTGCAGCCGCGAATCCTGCGCCAGGCGCTCGTTCCACGCCACCTCTTCCTGCCGGGCAGCCGTCAGCTGGGCATAGCCTTCCTCCACCTCGACGCGGCGGGCCAGGACCTCTTCGTACTGGGCCAGGCGCTCGCGCCGCTCGCCCATCTGGGCCTCCATCTGGCGCACCTCCTGCCGCGCCTGGCCCAAGCGCCGCTCCAGATCTCGCAGGTGCGCCTGCTGATGCTGCAGTGCCTGCTGCTCCTGGCGCAGCGCGGCGAGCTCGGTCTCGGCCAGCTTGAGTGCGGCACTCAGCTCTTCGACCCGCGCTTCGGCGGCAGCAAGCTCGGCGACGTACTGCGGCCGGCGGTCCAGCTCCCGGTCAATGTCCCGCAGCAGGCCGTCCACCTCGGCAATCTCGCGCTCCAGGTTGCGGACCCGCTCCTTGGCCTGCTGCTCATACTCGTCATAGAGCCCCAGACCCAGGATATCGCCCAGAATCTGTTTGCGCTCTGCAGGGGTGCGGGTGGTGAAGGCATCGGCCCTGCCCTGTAGCAGGAGAGCCGAGTTGGTAAAGGTCTCGTAGTCCATTCGCAGCAAGCGCACAATGGCGTCTTCGGTGGCACGCATGCCGGGCTCGGCGATGGAGGTAAAGGCGCCTGCGGCCGACCGGATCTGGAGGTCCAGCAGGGTGCGGCCACGCCCGGTGCTCTCGCGCTTGCGCAGGACGCGATAGACCGTGGTGCCCAGGGCAAAGGTGAATTCGACCTCCATCTCGGACTCGCCGAGGTGGATCAGCTCGTCGGGGTGGTTGGTGCGTGCTTTGCCCCACAGCGCCCAAGTCATGGCATCGAGGAGGGCCGACTTGCCGTGGCCGTTGGGTCCCGTGAGGCAGGCCAGATGAATGCCGTCAAAGACCAGAGGCGGCACGTCCCGGTAGCACATAAAGTTGTGGACACGCAGCTCGAGCGGGATCATGGACCCTCCGCTGTCCTTCTAGCCTCGCTCGCCTTTGGAGGGAACGCGGCCCCGGCCAAACACGCCGGGGCCACAAGCTCTTGCAGAGCGGGAGACGGGACTCGAACCCGCGACAGTCTGCTTGGAAGGCAGATGCGCTACCACTGCGCTACTCCCGCGTGGACGGGGTGGCCGGGCCCGCCATTGGGACCGGCACCCCGGCCTACAGTATACTCACTTTGGCACGATCTGTCCAGTCTGGCAGGTGCAAAGGGGAAAGCGGCAACTGTGGACGCTACAAGCGGACGCCGTTCGAGTCCGTTCTACTCCGCCACGGCCTCCCGGCGCCGCAACTTCGGGCGCGGCCGCCCCCGCAGGCGCAGGTCGCCAAGGCCCGAGATGCCCAGGTAGCCGTAGGCGGCGACGTAGAGGAGCAGGAACGGTACGGAAAACCAGTTGCCCAGCGAGACGGCGACACCCGTGGTCACCAGGGCATAGCCGGCCAGCAGCAGCTCGCCTACGGTCAGCCAGTGGAAGGGCAGCGCATAGCGATTACCGGCCCAGCTTTCTCCCCGGCGCTCGACCCTGAACTTGGGCGTGCGGTAGAAGGCTCGGTCGCCGGCGAACAGGCCCCGGGCGATGGCCACGGTGTTGGACAGCGCGAGCCCCGTGCCAAGCAGGGCCAGGACCGGCATGGCGAGAAAGCGCCGCCGCCAGTCCGGGTACAGGTGCCGCTGCGACAGGGCATAGGCCAGGATGGGGCCCAGGGCCATGAGCCAAAAGATCGTCAGGTTCAGGGTCAAGGGGATCTGGCCCAGGAGCATGGGCAGCGTCAGACACAGCAACAGCAACGATGTGGGGTGCGAGATCCAGACGCTAAGATGAAGCAGGGCCTCGAGACGGGCCGGCCAGGAGATGCGGGGCGCGGCGTCCACGGTGTCACCGGCAGCCGGCAGGCTACCCCGCAACAGGGGGCGCGCCAGCTTGACGAGACATTGCGCTGCGCCGGTGGCCCAACGTGCCTGCTGCCTCTTGAAGGCCGCCATCTGCGGCGGCAGCTCCGCGGGTGCCTCGAGGTTGGGCAGGTAGAGGGCCTGCCAACCGGCCAACTGCGCCCGCAAGCTGAGATCCACGTCCTCCGTCAGTGTGTCACTCGCCCAGCCACCCGCCTCTTCAATCGCCTGGCGGCGCCAGACGCCGGCCGTGCCGTTAAAGTTCATCAACAGCCCGTTCCGGTTGCGGCCCAGGTGCTCGACCACGAAATGGCCGTCCAGGGCGATGGCCTGCGCCCGGGTAAGGGGCGAGTAGCCGCGGTTGAGGTAGCCCCAGCGCGCCTGCACAAAGCCGAGGCGGGGCTCGGCCAACAGGTAGGGCACACTGCGCCGCAAGAAATCGGGGGGCGGCACAAAGTCGGCGTCAAAGATGGCTACCAGGCCGGCCCGCGCCGTCTTCAGTCCCTCGGACAGGGCACCGGCCTTGAACCCGGTCCTCTCGGTGCGGTGGATCAGCTCGATGTCCAAACCGCAGGCCCGGTGGCGGTTGACGCAGGCCCGCGCGAGACGCGTCGTTTGGTCGGTGGAGTCGTCGAGGACCTGGACATGGAGCCGGTCCCGCGGGTAGTCAAGGTGCGCCACGGCGTCGATGAGCCGCCTGGTTACGTACAACTCGTTGTAGATGGGCAGTTGCACCGTCACAGAGGGCCAGTCGCCAGGCTCGTCCGGTTGTTTTGGGCAATGGCTGCGCCGCCGCAGGTACAGGATTGACAGCAGTAGGGCATTCGCACCATAGATTGCCACCAGCAACGCCGCTACCAGGTAGGTAACGGTCAGTATCGACATACGACCTCCGATTGGAAAAACGGCGCTCAGTATACCACTCCCCGGATATCCTGGCAAAGGCGCCGTGGCGCTTGACACCCGAACCACCTTGGCGTACAATAGCCGGCACAGTCCTGTCGGCAAAAGGGGGAGGGGGTTCCCGTGAACATTGGCTTTGGAGCAGGTCAGGCCGAAGCTCTGGCCAGTTTTCTGCAGGACCTTGTGCGCATTCCCAGCCTTTCCACTCACGAAGAAGCGGTTGCCCTGCGCCTGGCCGAGGAGATGCGCCACGTCGGCTTCCAGGAAGTGTGGCAAGACCGCATCGGCAACGTCATCGGCCGCATCGGTAATGGACAAGGCCCCACGCTCCTCTTGGACGGCCACATGGACACGGTCGACGTCGGCCGGGCCGACCGCTGGGCACGCGGTCCCTATAACGCCGTTATCGAGCAGGGAGTGCTGTACGGCCGCGGCGCCTGCGACATGAAGGGTGGCCTGGCGGCCATGGTCTATGGCGTCAAGGCCCTGGTCGACGCCGGCGCCACACTGAACGGCAACCTGTACGTCGTGGGCGTCGTCCAAGAAGAGCCCTGCGAGGGGCTGGCCGTGCGCGTGTTGGTGGAAGAAGAGGGCGTGCGGCCCGACTTTGTCGTCCTCGGCGAGCCGAGCAACCTTCAACTGAGGATAGGTCACCGGGGCCGGATCGAGATGCAGGTCAAGGTCTGGGGCAAAGCTGCCCATGCCTCTGCACCCTCCCTGGGCAGCAACGCCGTCCACAACGCGGCCCGGTTGATCTTTGGCATCGAGCTCCTCGCACCACGCCTGGCGACGGACCCCTTCCTGGGTCAGGGAACGGTGGCCGTCACCGAGATCGAGAGCCATTCCGCCAGCCGCAATGCCCTGCCCGACGTCTGCAGCTTTTACATCGACCGGCGCCTGACGCTGGGCGAAACGGAGCGCAAGGCACTGGCCGAGATCCAGAGCATCATCAACACCGAGGAGATGGATGCCGAGGTCGCCGTCAGCGAGTACCAGGCTGCGAGCTACACCGGCTACCAGTGCCGCGCACGCAACGCGTTTCCGGCCTGGGTCATGGCCGAGGACCATCCCCTGGTCCAGGCCCTGGCGCGCAGCGTCCGCGACACCCTCGGCTACAGGCCGCGCATTGGCCGCTGGAACTTTTCCACGGACGGTACATACACCGCCGGCGTGGCCAACATCCCCACCGTGGGGTTCGGCCCCGGCGAGGAGCAGTACGCCCACACCCAAAACGAGCATGTCAAGCTCAACGACGTGGTCGACGCCGCGCGCGTCTATGCCCGCCTGGCCGCCGATCTCCTGGGCAAACGCTGACCGCGACAAGTAATCCAACAAAAAACGGCTTGGGTCCGTAAACCCAAGCCGTTTCTCATTTGCTGACCGTCAGTCGCTGCTGCTGCCCAGGTTGGAGGAGATGAGGCTGTTGTTGACAGTCCGGCCCGAGTTTCCATCGCGCCGGCGGCGATAGCCGGTGCCCGCCGGGATCAGCTTACCGATGATGACGTTCTCCTTCAAGCCATAGAGGCCGTCGACCTTGCCCTCGATGGCTGCTCCGGCCAACACGTTGATCGTGTGCTGGAAAGAGGCCCCCGACAAGAAGCTTTCGGTGTTGAGCGCCGCCTTGGTGATGCCGAGCAGCACCGGGCGTGCGGTGGCCTTCTGGCCTCCGGCGCGCGTGACCTCTTCATTGATGTCCTGGAAGACCAGGCGGTTGACCATCTCCCCGGGCAGCAGGTCGGTGTCGCCCGACTGCGCGATGCGGACCCGGTTGGTCATCTGGCGGATGATGGTCTCCAGGTGCTTGTCGTTGATTACCACACCCTGGCTGCGGTACACGTCCTGAATCTCGTTCAGCAGGTAGACCTGCGCCGCCTCGCGCCCGAGGATGCGCAGCAGGCGAGTGGGGTTGATGGACCCCTCCGTCAGCTGCTGGCCGGCCTTGACCATCGCGCCCTGCTCGACGCGCAGGCGCGCCGTGGTTGGAATCTCGTACTCACGCTCGTCGCGTCGCTCGCGCCGGATATACACCGTCGTCTGCGGGCGCAACGCCACCTGGCCGGCGACCTCGGTCGTGATCTGCCGGGCACCGTACTGGGCCACGGCATCACCATCCTTCACCTGCTGGCCATCCGCCACGATGGGCCGGTAGTTGGCCGGGATCGGGAGCTCGACAGGATACTTGGAGTCGGGAGGCGTGATCAGGATGGCCGGCTCTTCCACGAACACGCGGCCGGCGTTCTCCGCCTCGATCGTCCGCTCGCCATACTGCGCGACGGCCTCTCCTTCGAGCACCGACTGCTCGTCCTGGACCAGGACCCGGTAGTTGCGGGGGATGCTGTACTCGTCGGTAAAGACCTCGTGGTGCACCACCTTGAGCACGCGCACGCCGTCCTGTTGATCCAGCTCGACCCGCCCATCGATGTCCGAGATGACCGCCTCACCCTTGGGGATGCGGGCCTCGAACAGCTCTTGCACGCGCGGCAAGCCGTGGGTGATGTCCGACGCGCCGGCCACGCCACCGGTGTGGAAGGTGCGCAGCGTCAGCTGCGTGCCGGGCTCGCCGATGGACTGGGCGGCGATGATACCGACCGCCTCGCCGATACGGATCATGCCCCCGCGGGCCAGGTCCTGACCGTAGCAGGTGGCACACATGCCGTGTCGCAAGGCGCAGGTCAGGGGCGAGCGCACATACACCTCTTTGACGTTCGCCCGCTCGATCCTGTCCACGTGCTCCTGTTCGATGACCTCACCCATGGCGGCCAGGATCTCGCCGCTCTCGGGATCGACCACCGAGCCGGCGGCCACGCGGCCGGCGATGCGCTCGGCGAGGCTCTGCCCGAGCCGCTGGGTCTCTTCCAGGCTCACCCAGATGCCCGACCGCGTACCACAGTCCTCGGAGTCGATGATCACATTGTGCGCCACATCCACGAGACGTCGGGTCAGGTAACCGGCATCGGCCGTGCGCAGGGCAGTGTCAGCCAGCCCCTTGCGCGCGCCGTGGGTCGAGATAAAGTATTCAAGGGCCGTCAGCCCCTCGCGAAAGTTCGACCGGATGGGCAGGGCGATAATGCGCCCCGCAGGGTCGGCCATCAGGCCGCGCATGCCGGCCAACTGGCGGATGGGCGTGAAGCCGCCCTTGGTGGCACCGGAGATGGCCATGACGCGGATTGGACCCTCCGGGTCCATGCTCCGGGCCACAGCCGTGGTGATGTCATCCGTCGCCTTGGTCCACAGCTCCACGGTCCGCATGTACTGCTCGTCCTCGGTGATGAGACCACGCCGATACTGGTGTTCGACGCGGTTGACCTCTTCCGAGACGAGCCTCAGGATGATCTCTTTTTCCGGCGGCACGGTGATATCGCTCACGGCGATGCTCGTGCCCGACTTGGTCGCATAGCGGAAGCCGATGCTCTTGATGTCGTCGACCAACTTGGCCGTCGCGCCCATGCCCAGGCGATTGTAGCACTTGCTCACCAGCTCCTGGAGCTGTCCCTTGTCCATCACCTCGTTGGCGAAGCGCAGTGGCTGGGGCAGGATCAGGTTAAAGATGACGCGCCCTACCGTCGTCTCCACGTACGGTGTCGCGCCGCGGTCTTCGGGCAAGAAGCCGACGGCCGCCAGCATGTCGCGGATCTCTTGCTCATCGCCTTCGTCGAGCCCCGCCATGCCCTCAAGGCGGCCACGTTCCATCAGATCGAGCATCTGCCCGACGGA
>JBFYTF010000076.1:0-22960 GCA_041300865.1 Anaerolineae bacterium | reverse complement strand
TTCTGTGGCAGAGGCTGCGGCTGCCGCTACGCGTGCAGCTTGTCAGCGGGCGCCTCGATGTCTACCATTCTCCCGATTTCGTGCTGCCGCCCGTGGGACGCACGCCTACGGTGCTCACCGTACACGATCTGTCATACTTGCGCTACCCCGAGTTCTTTGTACCCGCCTTTCGTACCTATCTGCAGGGCGCTGTCTCGCGCGCTGTCCGCCGCGCCGATCATGTCCTCGCCGACTCGCAAAGCACGCGCCGCGACCTGGAGGAGTTGCTGGGCGTAGCCACGGCCAAAATCTCGGTTCTCTATCCCGGGGTGGAGGACCGCTTCCGAGCGGTGGAGGATCAGGAGGCCCTATCTCGCGTGCGCGCTCGTTACGGGCTGCCGGAACGGTTTGTCCTGGGCGTGGGCACTCTCCAGCCGCGGAAAAACTTTGAAGGTCTCGTCACCGCTTTTGGCCGCCTCCTGGCCACGCAGCCCGAGCTTGCGGAGCTCGGGCTGGTTATTGGCGGGGGCAAAGGCTGGCTGGCTGAGGATCTCCTGGCTTTGGCCGAGCACCACGGGGTAAGAGGGCGGGTGGTCGTCGCCGGATTTGTCGACGACGCCGATTTGCCGGCGCTCTATACGCTCGCTGCCGCGCTCGCCTTTCCCTCCTGGTATGAAGGCTTTGGTCTGCCGATCCTGGAGGCCATGGCCTGTGGCACGCCGGTGGTGAGTGCTGACAATTCGTCGCTGCCCGAGGTAGTGGCTGACGCCGGGTTGCTGGTCGACGCCGGCAGTCCGGAAGAGCTGGCTCAGGCCATGGCCGTCCTGTTGCTGGACGAGGGACTGCGCGCGCGGCTCATCGCGGCCGGTCACCGGCAAGCGCGGCGCTTCACCTGGCAGCAGGCGGCGCGGCAACTGCTTGGCGTCTACCGCAGCGCGGACAATTCCGCAGTGCAGAAAGGCTGAAGACAACATGAACGTGTTGGATGACCATCCAGTGCTCAGGTTCTTCCTCGGGGGCCTGGTCCTAAGTGTTGCCGTCTTCCTCGCGGGCGTACTTGTCTGGCAGCTGGCCCAGGACCTTGCCCTGTGGGTGTTTGGCCGCGAAGTGAAGGCCAACATTGTCGACACGTGGGTGGAGCAGTTGGGTGACCAGACTGAGGGCGAGCTCGAGTTCCAGTACTTTTTGCAGTATCGATTTGAAGCAGGAAACGGGCAGACCATAACCAATACGACGACCGTCAGTGCCAACGAGTGGTCTGCTTCAGATGGCGCAGGCGCACAGGTCGAAGTTGTCTACTTTCCGCCTTACCCGGCGCACAGCCGCCTAAGCGATGCCCGCTACGTGCCTCTCCTGGCCTGCCTCTATGTGCCGGTGATCCTGATCGCCGCCGCCCTGTTGGCCGCCGGCTGGCAGCTTTTCCGCCCCGCGATACAGGCTGGGGTAGGGGCTGCGGAGAAGGGTACAGAGGAAGCGTGAGACGTGAGCGAGGCGGGGCACAATCATGGCGGGGCCCCTCTTCGCATAGTCAGAAGGTTAACCCAAGGCCAGGTGGGATCCTTGCATTTCCTGTGAAGAGGGAATAGGCTATGCGAAGCAGGCCCCTCGCTTTTGGCTGGCCTCCGGGATCCGCTGCCAGGCCTGAGGACAGTGCCGTGGCAGGACTGCTTACGCGCGCTCGCACCGAGCGCGACAGCGGGGAGGGAGGCCGGTGGCACTTTGGAGGATGCGTTTACATAATCTTTTGAATCCAGGCGGCCTTGGGGCTAGCGAGGCGCTTGCCACAGGAAGGATGAGATGGCTCGATCAATTCTGCTCGAGATTCTGAAGCAGCGTTCGGCTCGCACGCTGCTTAGTACGACGCAGGCACCGGAGGTGGTCAGCGCCGATGTACCTGCCTTTCCCTTCCTCGCGATTGTGGGCCAGGTGGAGATGAAGACGGCACTCCTCCTGAGCGTCATCAACCCGGCCGTTGGCGGTGTGCTGCTCATTGGTCCTCGTGGCACGGGCAAGACGACTGCAGTGCGCGGCCTGGTCGACCTCCTGCCGCCGGTCAGGGTCAGCCTCTGCCCCTATGGCTGCGAGGAAGAGGCGGCCGAAACCTGGGGGATCGATGCCCTGTGCCCTGATTGCGCCGCCCGGATGGCTCGTGGCGAGGAGCTCACGGGCCTCGAGCGGATGCGCTTCGTGGAGCTACCCCTGAACGCTCGCCTTGAGGACGCCGTAGGCGGCATCAACGAGCGCCTGGCCGTGGAGCAGCAGCGGGTGCGTCTCGAAAGGGGCATCCTCTCGCGCGCCCATCGCAACCTGCTGTACGTCGACGAGGTCAATCTCCTGGACGACGTCATCGTCGACGCCATCCTCGACGCCGCTGCGCAAGGCCGGGTCATCGTGCGCCGCGGCCCCCTGAGTGCCCTCTATCCCGCCAGCTTTGTGTTGGTTGGTTCGATGAACCCCGAGGAGGGGCCCCTGCGCCCCCAGATCCAGGATCGGTTTGGCCTCCGGGTCCTGGTAGATGGGCTGGCGGGCGCGGATGAACGCCTGGAGGTCTATCGCCGGGTACGGCTCTTCCGCGAGCACCCGCACCGGCTGGCCGCGACTCTGGCTGCCGAGACCGTTGCTTTCGCCGAGGGCGTGATTCACGCCCGGGAGTTGCTCCCCTCCGTGGAGCTTTCGCCAGAGGCTGAGCACTTGGCCCTGGAGATGGTGCGCTCGCTGCAGATCGCCAGCCACCGCGCCGAGATCACGACCCTCGAGGCCGCCCGGGCCGTCGCGGCAGCCGACGAACGGACGCTGGCCACGGCCGAGGACGTAGCCCTGGTGGCACCAATGGCCATGCGCCAGCGGCGCTCTGCCTTCATGGATCAGTATTTCCAGGCCGCGCGCGCGGAAGATGGCGAGATCCAGGCGGCCTGCCAAGCGGCCAGGAAGCAGGCAGGCTTGTGACGTACTCACCGAGCCTCGGCCTGGCACAGCCGGCAACGCGCGCGCGTGGCTGGCTGCCAATCCTGCGCCTACTCCTGCCGGTGGGCTGGTACCTAGCTACCGCCGGCTATTACGGTCCCTGGGTAGCCCACCCGACGGCCGGCCTGACGCTGAGCGGCGCAGACATGGCCGAGTTCGTGAAGTTTCTTCCGCCCGTTCAGGATGGCTCGCTGTCGCTCGTACGCCAGCTCTTCTACCTACCTCCGGTGGTCGTTGTCGTGACCATCGCCTTTTTCGCCTGGTCCTGGGAGTTGCGCTACGTGCGGCCCGTGCGCTGGCTGTTCCTGGTGTCGGCCGTGCCAGTGAGTGCTCTGCTCTTACCGCCCGCCTGGTCGCCAAGCAGCCTGCTCACGCCAGAGTTTCGCCTGCAAACGGCCGCACTGGCCGGCTGTTGGCTGCTGCTGGCCCTTGCGTGGTTCATGGGCCGGCTGCCGGTCTGGGTTGGCGGAGGCGTGTCGGCCCTCTTGGCCGCCACGGCTGCGGCCCTGGCAACCTGGCAGTTCGAGCTGGCGAAGCCCGCCATCGATGCAGTCTATCGCCGGCCACCCGCAGTCGGCTGGGGTTTCTTTGTCACAGTCGCAGGCCTTGCAATACTGGTCGCTGCCGGCGTGGGCTTGGTTTTATGGTCTGTCCGCGGCGATCGCGGGCTGCGACGAAGCGGGTAGGCAGCGCGGGGATTGCAGCCCTGCTCATCGAGGGAGTTATCGGAAGTGCATTGCTCGGTACTCAGACCTGGCGCCGCCGATTCGGCGCATTAGAAGGGGTAGCAGGGGAGTGAGGCGTAGATATGCTCGGTCTTGACTTCTGGACGGCAGCCAGCCTGCTGACCCTGGCCCTGGTACTCACGTTCCTGGCCGACTGGCTGGTTGCCCACCTGCAAAAGCAGCCACTGTGGCTCGACAGGGGGCTGACGCGCTTTGCCGAAGATTGGCTGGCGCGCCTCGTTTGGGTCGCGTTGCTGTTTGCCGGGTTGGCTATTGGCGTTCGCTACCTGGAGCGCGTCGAAAACTCTGTCGCGGGTTACTTTCTGCTCATCCTGATGGCCCTTCTCCTTTCCCTCGCCCGAGCAGCGCTGTTCCGGCGTACCCTGTGGCGGGGGCAGCGAGTGCCGGCGGCACGGCAGTTCCCGGGTTGGCGTGATCTGCTTCGTACTGCCATCTACATTCTCGCGGGGCTGGTCCTCCTCTTGGGACTCGCCGGACTCGCCGGACAGCGGCTGCATTGGCCGGCGATTGCCGTCCTGGCGCTGGGCGCGCTGCTGCCCGACCTAGACAGCCAAGCTTCGCTCCTGGGCCAGGCGCTTCCCTTCCTATCCCGCCCGCTTGAGAACAGGCTGGGACACCGCCAGGCCTGGCACACGCCTGCCGTGGCGGCCAGTCTGGCACTCCTCGGGCTGCCCCTGCTTCTGGGCGGCTGGCAGGTGTGGATCGCCCTGCCGCTGGGGTTTGTAACGCATCTCCTGGTCGATCTGTGGCGTCCGCCAGGCGTCATGATCCTCTGGCCGGTGCGCCGTACGTACTGCCAGGCGCCAGGCGCTCCCCTTGCCGAGCCTGGAGGGCACGCGCAGTACTGGGTGGCAGCCCTTCTCAGCCTGGCAGCCATCCTGCTGGGCCTGGTCGTGGGCGTGGGGCAAGAGCCACCGCCACCCCTTGTCACCCCATCCTTCGAGCAAACACTAGAGCGCTACTATGCCCTGCGCGGCCGGACGCTCGTCTATGCCGGCGTCCAGGGAACCTGGCAGGCATCTGGCCGGCGCATGTCCGGCACTTTTGAGGTGCTGAACGCCGTAGGTTCGTCCTTCATCCTCCTGGACCGTTACACCCGCGCTGTTTTCTCCGCGGGCCGCAGTGCAGAAAACGACCTGTATCTGAACAGCATTAGCCTGCAGACCGGCGACACGGTTCGGGTCAAACCAGCCGAGATCCGGCTGGAAGACACATCTCTGGCCGATACACTGCCGCTACTCTACGAGCTACAGGCCGAACCCGGTCTGCAGCACATCTATATCTCGGGCGATGTGCTACTACCCCAGGACGCGCCGGGGCTGCCCATTGGCTATAGCCAAACAAGCCTGCGGCGCATTCAGGAACTCGCGCCCGGCCACTACAGCTTGCGCTACCTGACCGCCGCAGAGCTCATCTCCCTCGCCATGGTGCACGTCGACACAGCGGACCTGCTGCTGGTTGGGACGTACGTGGTACCACCCAGCGGGCCGACCGTCACTCCGCTACCTGCACAGTCCGCGGCTGAGAAAGGGGCCCCGTAAGCGGGGGCCGCCAATTCCCCTCAGATTCCTACGTCCCAGTTACTTACATAACATTCTTTACTCGCGGGGGAGCTGCTGCTCGACCGCAAGACGGTTTACACGGCGGATGCTTTGGCCACCTCGCACAGTGCGACCACGAGGCGAGTGGCACTCAGCGCCGGCTTTCGGTCTAGAGCAGGCTAGGTGAGTCGCATGGCTGGCTGCGCGGGGCGAATCCGGCGCAGGGCGCGTTCTGCCAGACACTACCGGCGCCGCGTACCGTCAGTAGTGCCATAAGCGCCGCAGCGCCCTGCGAGCAGCCATTCACCAGACCTTCAGCGCGTGCCCACCACGGCCCAGCGCCCGGTATGCACGATTGCCTGAAACGGCCCTTGACAAGCCTGCATTCGTGTGCTATAATTGGTTCGTCTAAGATATGTTATGCGAACCATCACCTGGCCGCGTTGCAGAACCACGACCGGAACGCCTGCAACCAGTGTTTTAGGAGGCCCCTGCTGGCCGAATGCTGAAGAAACGCACGCAGGCCAGCTAGATACGCGGTTGGAGGGCCGGCGAAACCAGAGGCGGCGTTATGCGCACAAGCTTGCAAGGCAAACGGGCCGGGCGGCTACAGGTGGAATGTTACCCGCTTCGCCCTATGCTGTTGAGATGTTATGTAGAGCTGTGCATAAAGATGTCAAACTTGATCGGAGGAGAGCGATGACCATTCTGGAGGGCATGGAGCAATACCTGGCGTATGTGCGCGCCTCACAGTCGCGTGGCACAGCGCGGTCCTACGCCACCGGCCTGCGCCACTTCCAGCGCTACCTGCGCACCCTTTCTCTTCCTCCCGAGACGACCAACATTGAGGCCTTGGGCTTGCCTGTCGCAACAGGCTTTATCCCCTGGTTGTACGAGTACCTGCTCGAGAACGTGGCCGAGGGTTACCCGGACAAGATCTCGGAAGCAACCAAGGCCAACTACTACACCGCCGTCTCACGCTTTTTCGAATACCTGATCGTCGAAGCGCAGAGCCTGCCGATGACCATGCAGGACTATGACTCCCTGCGCAAGGCCCTTGCCCGCGCAGTCAAGACCCGCAACCGCACCGAGCTCCCCCCGGACAAGCTGCCGTCGCAGGAGATCGTCACCGCCCTACTGGCAGAGGCCCGCAGGCCGCCCCAACTGCCCCCAGAGCTGCCTGCCGGCGAAGCAAGGCGCCGGGAGCTGGGTCACCTGCGGAACATCGCCATCGTCGAGGCCCTCCGCAGCTCTGGGATGCGGGTCGGTGAGCTGGTACGCTTGGAGCGCGGTCACCTGCTCCACGATGTGCAGGGCGCCTTGGTCAAGTACGCCAAGGGCAAGAAAGACCGCGAGGTCCTCTTTTCCGAGTCGGCCTGGGCTGCTATCCACGCCTACCTCAAAGCACGAGGTGATGGCGCGTACACCAAAGCGCTGGCGCGCCTGCCATTGTTCGCGCGCCATGACCGGGGCGCCGGCTCGCTCGTGCTGTTTCTCTCGACGCGTAGCGTGCAAAACATCCTCCTCGAGTTGGCCCGCAGCGCCGAGATCCTGGAGCGCTTCCACCTAACGCCCCACACGCTGCGCCACTTTTTCGCCACAGAGTTCTTGAGCGAGACTGGGGACCTGGCGTTGACGCAGTACGCGCTGGGGCATGCCTCCCCAACCACCACGCGCATCTATGCCCAAACCAAGCGCGAGGATTACCGCCGTGCCCACCGCGAGGTGTTTGACGCAGGTCATCGCGATACGAGTCCTGAATCGAACCCGTGAGCGGGGCCACGGTTCGCATAGCATAAGGCCTCCTTTCAGCCCAGAGTTGGCATTGTCCTGGCACTATCCCTTTGCTATGCGAAGGCTAACCGCCGGGGCTGCGCGAGACTCTTGTGGCACTCTGGCTATGCGAACAGCCTGCGAATTCGGCCCTGAGCGAGTTGACACCTGGCGAAACCCGTGCTACAATGCTCCCTGCAAACGTGTGTATGAGTGGCTACGTGGTCGCGCATTGGCATTGTCGAGGGCAGGTAGTAGTTGCCGGATTTCGCTAGGAAGAAGGCAGGTGCGGTGGCCTGGACCGCTGTCTACTCTTGCAAAACTCCATGTGAGGCCATAATGCCAGACCGTCTAGCGCCGGTCTTGGGCCAGCTTCTACCCCGCATCTCCCCAGCACCGCCCTGTCGGCCGATCCTGCAACCTGCGGGTCGCCCACGAGTCACTACTGGTCCTCAGCGGCCGCACACGCGCGCTGACCAGCCACGAGACGTCGTGTTCTCCACAGTCCTCGAAGGGAGGTGATGCCACAGTACAGAAACCTGCCGTCTGCCCTAGCACGTTGGAAGTCTGGCCCTCTTGAAGGGGCGCAAGAAAAATCTCAGGAGGATAGAATGCGTAAGATTCGTGGGATCCAAGCTTTGCTATTGATAGCGGTCGTTCTCTCCGTGGTTGTCGCCTGTGGCCCTACTCCGGAACCCTCGGTGGTCAAAGAAACGGTGGTCGTCGAAGTGACCACAGTGCCAGAGCCAGAAGAAGTGTCCCTGGTCTACATCACCGCCGGGGATGTCAACATGCTGGCTCTCGGCCAGAACAAGCTTGCCCCGGAGTTTCAGACGGCGAACCCCAACGTTGCCGTCGCCGTGGTCCATACCGGGCCGGGCGATGCCGGTTCCCGCACTATCTATGAAAAGCTCCTCGCCGAGAAACAGGCAGGCAAGGAAGTGGGCGATGTGGATGTGGCCATGGTCCACCAGAAGTTCATGACGTGGGCGATGGCCGACGACCTGCTGCTGAAATACGCGGACGGCACGGAAACTTGGCAGTATATGTCGGCCGGCGATGTCAAGAACGCGCTTGGGACCAACATCGAGGGCTATGGCATGCCCATGTTCCACAGCCAGACGGCCATTGCTTACAACCCCGAGTTCGTACCCGACCCGCCCCAGAGCTACGAGGAGCTGGTGGCCTGGGTGGAAGAGAACCCGGGCAAGTTCGGCTACAATGGCATCAAGGGTGGCATGGCGGGCGTGTCCTTTACCATGGGCTGGAATTATTGGAAGACCGGCAACTACGAGAAGTATGCCATCACCGGCCCCTTCGACGAAGCGGAAGTAGCAAGCTGGGAGCAGGTCTATAAGGACCTGGCAGAGTTTAACAAGAACGTGACCATCACCGCCGGCAACGTGGGCACGCTGGATGCCTTGAACCGCGGCGAGATCTGGATGGGGCCGGTGTGGGTGGACATGTTCTACACCTTCATGGCCGAGGGAAAGCTGGACCCGAATACCCGCCTGGTGCTGCCCGCACCCGGTATGCCCGGCCAGCCGATGTACTTTGTCATCCCCAAGAACGCCAAGAATCCCGAGATGGCGGCCAAGTGGATCGAGTACGTCACTAGCCCCGAGGTACAGGGCGAGATCATCATCGACCAGTACAACTGGTATCCGGGCATCGACGGCTCTTTTGTCAAAGACGCGGCGCCACCCGAGGCCTTTGATCGGTTGTACAAGGACATTTCGCCCGAGATCCTGTCCCAGTATGGGCTGTCCTTCCCCATAGTCGAGTACAACGACGCTATGCTGGAAGCCTACGAGAAATGGGTCAGCAGTGAGTAGTGTAGGGCAAGTCGCAGACGCCGCCCGCAGAGGCCGGCGCGAGCGCGCGGGAAGGGGAGGACGGGAGATCCTCCTCCCCTTCTTGTTGTTGCTGCCGGCCGTTGGCCTCATGCTGGCCCTCTACGCCTACCCATTCGTATCTTCCATCTACCGCAGCTTCCTGGTTCAGGGCCAGGGGGCCTTGACTCTGGACAACTATGTGAAGGTGGGCGATCTCTACCTCCGGGACATCTTTTTTACCCTGGAGATCGCCCTTCTGAGCACGGCTATCGCCGCCACCCTGAGCATTACCCTGGGCGCCTATGTGCGCCTATCGGAGGGGCGCCTTGCCCGCCTGATCGGATCCATCTACCGCATCCCCATCTTTATCCCCTTCGTGGTCGTTGCCCAGATGATGACCACCTTCCTGGCGCCCCACGGCCTGCTCAACGTGGCCCTAGCGCAGGTGGGGCTGGTTAACCTGGACGCGCCCATGGAGCTGCTGAACTGGAAGGGTCTCACCTTTGGGTTCGTCTGGAAACAAGCACCTTTCATGACCCTCATCGTTCTCAGTGGCTTCGAGATGATAGACAATGCCTACATCGAGGCCGCCCGGAGCTTTGGCGCCCGCGTGCCGCAGGTGATCCTTCGCATCCTGGTCCCGATGAGCCGCGCCAGCCTATCGGTGGCGCTAATCCTGGCTTTTACTTCGACACTTGGAACCTTCACCCTGCCCTACATGCTCATCGGCGGCAAGACACCGACGACGCTGACCGTGGACATTGCCCACCGTGTCACCTACTTCGGGGACTATGGTGTGGCCAATGCCCTGGGAACCATCACCTATGTTCTAGTCCTCATCACCGCCGTCTACTACCTGCGATACACCGTCAAGCGCAGCGTCTACGAGGCGCAAGGGGGCTGAGGGATGGACGGGAAGAGAATCCTAAAGAAGTCGGCCGAGGCAGTCGGCCTGGTGTTCCTGTGCCTGGTCATTTTCGGCCCGATGCTCGGCCTGGTAATCTGGTCAGTGGCGATGCGCTGGTACTGGCCCCATCTTCTGCCCCAGGAGGTGGGCTTTGACTACTGGCTCCAAGCCCTGGGACTGCAGACAAGCCTGGCCGTCGGCGCTGTCAGCATCGTCGGTTCGCTGCGGACCAGTCTGATCCTGGCCTTCGTGGTCGTTGCCATCGTCATGCTCATCTCGACGCCAGTTGGTTTTGTGCTGGCCCGGTATCGCATCCCCTTCAAGGCCGCCATCCTGCTCCTGTTCCTGATGCCGCAAGCCTTTCCCCAACAGCCGGTGTTCGTGAACCTCCTCCTCGTCTTTACCAAGCTGGACCTAGCAGGCAGCATCGAAGGAGTCCTCCTGGTGCACCTCATGGTCTGCCTCGTCTTTGCCGTCTGGATCTCGAGCGCCGCCTTCAAAGCGGTGCCGCCCGACCTGGAGGAGGCGGCCCGCAGCGTTGGAGCGTCCGGGCTGCGGACATTTTTCCGCATCACCCTGCCCCTCGCCATGCCGGGCCTGCTAGCCAGCTCCGTCTTTGTGTTCCTGACGTCGCTGGACGAGTTCACGGGCACCTTTTTCATCGGCCTGCCCTTCGTTAGCACCCTGCCCATGCTGCTCTATTCGTCGAGCGGCTTCAACCTGCAGTTCGCGTCGGTGATCGCCATCGTGCTGCTCATTCCCAGCATCCTGTTCATGGTGGTCATCGAGCGCTTTCTCAAGGCCGAGTACATCGGCGGGATTGGGGTGTGAGGCGATGAGCAAGACAAACTACAGGTGCACATCTATCGAAGGGAGACATGCCGATGGCTAACCTGCGCCTGCTGAACCTGGGCAAGCAGTTTGGCAAGACAATGGCCGTGGAGAACCTGGAGCTGGAGATCCACGACGGCGAAATCATGACCCTCCTGGGCCCCAGCGGCTGCGGCAAGACCACGACGCTGCGCTGCATCGCCGGGCTCCTCAAGCCGGATGAGGGCGAGATCTACCTGGGAGAAAAGCGGATCACCGACCTTCCGCCCGAGAAGCGAGGAGTGGGACTGGTCTTTCAGAACTATGCCCTCTGGCCCCATATGACCGTCTACCAGAACCTGGGCTTTGGCCTGCAGCTCAAGCGGGTCTCCAAGGAAAAGGCCAAGAAGAGGATCGACGACGCGCTGGCCATGGTCCGGCTGTCAGGCTTCGAGGAACGCTATCCCCGACAGCTATCTGGCGGACAGCAACAGCGTGTCGCCCTGGCCCGGGCGCTGGTCATCGAGCCGAGCTTGCTGCTCCTGGACGAGCCCCTGAGCAATCTAGACGCGCAGCTGCGGGAGGAGATGCGCTTCGAGATCCGCGAGCTACAGAAGAAGCTGGGTGTGACGAGCGTGTACGTCACCCACGACCAGGCTGAGGCCTTGGTCCTGTCGGATAGGATCGCCATCCTGCACCAGGGCCAATTGGTGCAAGTAGGGACGCCGGAAGAGATCTATAACCGCCCCGGCAACAAGTTCGTGGCCGGGTTCATCGGGCTAACCAGCTTTGTCGAGGGCCAGGTAACGCGCTTCGAGGACGGTGGAACATACGCCATTGTCGAGACACCCGACAATCTGGCTATCCGCGCCCGGGCGGCCGAGCTGGCCATCGGCCAGAAGCTGACCCTCGCGATCCGGCCGGAGCACATGGAGGTCTGCGACGAGGGAGCGCTGCCTCCGTCACCACCCGCCAACCTGTTTCAGGGAAAGGTGCTGCGAGGAGCCTATCTGGGCGATATCGTGGACTATCGCATCCAGGTTGGCAGCTGGACGCTGCGGGCGCACACGCCCACGGACCGGGTGCTGAGCCCTGGACAGGTTGTGTGGCTGGCCTTCTCCCCCGACCGGGTGACGTGGATCGCGGCCTGAGGGAAAGACCCTGGGGCAGCAAACCAGTAGGGAGTGCCCTGTCGTTTGCTGCCCCCCGAGTTTTACAGTACAATAGCCTGGCAGCCAGTTGGCTGCCAGGTCGTTTATTTCCAGGAGCAGTGAGGAGCGGATGGACGAGCAGAGAAGCATCGATCTGCGAAGTGACACTGTAACCTTGCCCACGCCGGCTATGCGCCAGGCCATGGCCCAGGCCGAGCTGGGCGACGACGTGTACGGCGAGGACCCGACGGTCAATCGCCTGGAGGCGCTGGCGGCCGCGCGCCTGGGCAAAGAGGCGGCCCTGTTTGTGCCCAGCGGCACCATGGCCAACCTGATATGCTTGCTGACCCACTGTGCCCGCGGCGAAGAGGTTATCATGGGTCACGTGGCTCACACCTTTCTTTTCGAGGCGGGCGGTTCGGCTGCGGTGGGCGGCATCCATCCCCACACGGTGCCCAACCAGCCCGATGGCACCATGGCCCTCGACGAGCTGGAGGGCGCCATTCGCGACCCCGACAACGACCATCATCCCTGCACGCGCCTCATCTGCCTGGAGAACACCCACAATCGCTGCAGCGGCGCCGTGTTGGACCCGAGCTACATGGCCGAGGTCCAAGCCATCGCCAAACGCCACGGGCTGGGCGTGCACCTGGACGGCGCCCGCCTGTTCAACGCGGCAGTGGCCCTCGGCTTGCCCGCGGCAGACATTGCGTGCTATGCCGACTCGGTGAGCTTTTGCCTCTCCAAAGGTTTGTCGGCGCCCGTGGGTTCCCTCGTATGTGGCACGGGCGAGTTCATTAGCCGCGCGCGCCGGCAGCGCAAGCTCTTGGGTGGTGGCATGCGCCAGGCAGGCGTCCTGGCGGCCGCGGGCATCGTTGCCCTGGAGACCATGGTCGATCGCCTGTCCGAAGACCACAGCAACGCACGCCGGCTGGCAGAGGGCTTGGCCCGCCTGCCCGGCATCGTCCTGGACCCGGGGCACATTCAGACGAACATCGTGATCTTTGATCTAGCGCCCGGCGCACCCGCCGCAGCGGAGCTGACGAGTACCCTGGCGCAGCGAGCGGTCAAGATGGGGGCAGTCAGCGCCCGGCGAGTCCGGGCCGTGACCCACTACGGGATTGAGGGAGACGACATCGAGGCTGCATTGCAGGCCTGCGACGCCGCCCTGAAGTAGGGCCAACCAGCGACCCACTTGGCAAGCCAGGAGCCGGCGTAGCACCGGCAACCGGACCGAAGGTGACACGTTGTCCAAAATGTGCTAGAATGAAACATCGACCGCCGCGCCACCTGCAGGGCGTGGAGATGGAATCTCGAACAGGGAGGGTAGTGTGGAAGAGGATCTTAACCAAAGGCTCAAGATCTCGCCGGCGCGCCTGGACGAGATCAACGCGCTGCTCCTAGATCCGGGGAGCCGCGTGATCCGAGATTTCCTGGCCGTGGTCGACAAGCACGGCACACCCCAAGAGATCAACCGCAAAGCACAAGAGGCCCGGCATCTCCCCAACCTCATGGCTCGCCTCAAGGCGATCAATTCGCCCTATCTCGCCGATCTGGACTGGCTGGTCGAACAGCGGGATCAAGGGGCCTTTGTCGGCGTAGCCGATTATCGCCGCAACGTGCTGGGCAGCCGCGCCGACTCGCTTCCCGTTCAGGGCGAGTTCGCAGTCACCCTGGAGATCAGCGCCCTGCAGTACTTCCCCTTCCTCTGCGCCGAAGCCAGGAAGGCCATCGCCAACAGAGAGCTGATGGCGGGGCGCTACATTCGCGTGCGCAAGATGAAGGAGCAGGAAGCGGACAACGGCGACATTCTGGCAGTTGCCGCGGCGATGCAGATCATTGGCGCGAGTTATGTAGAGACGCTGGACACCAAGGGCACCGATGGTTCAAACATCCACCTGAACGGGCCGGCGACCATCACCGGCTATTTCGGCGGAATTGGCCAGCCGAACGAGTATCCCCTCAGATGGCTGGACGAGTTCCTATACTACTACACCAACTATGGAGTGCAGCAGGTGCTGAATATCAACCCCGGCACAGTGCTTCTCGGCTACCTCTTGCACAAGCTGGGCGTAGACATCGAGTTCAAGATCTCGGTCTTTATGGGAAACGACAACCCCTATGCCGCCCTGTGGACGCTGCTCGCCGCCCGGCTTTTTGCCCGCGAGGACGGCACCACATCCCTGATCGGCTTCAATTGGAGCAACTCGGTCAATAAAGAGACAATCGAGATCACGGCCGAGGTGCGTAAGGCACTGGGCCTGGAAGATATCGTGCGCTTTGAACATCACATCACAGAGACGTGGAAGAGCATCGTGCGCCAACCGTACGACCGCACCGACGAGCTGGTACAGCTGGCGGACCACGTGGCCAACATCTCGGCCAAGCACGAAGGTGGCATCCCCGAAGTAGAAACCCAGCGCGCCCATCCCTCCGACATCCTGGACTATTTCCGCAGCAAGGCCGAGATCGAGGAGTCGGGCGACATGGCCGCACTGGAACAGAATTTCCTGGACAAGCACGACGCCGTGAACCGCACAGCCCGGGCACTGACGGAAAAGGGGTTGGCGTTCATAGCCGCGCGCAACCTGCACAGGTAAAGGACATCCCATGACTGACAAACCGTTTCGCCCGGGCGGCGTAAACCCCGCCCTGGTCACACCCTTTGCTCCGGATCAATCGGTGGATGAGGAGGCCTTCCGCCAGCTCATCCGACACGTCATCGGCGATGTCGATGGGTTGGTTCCGTGCGGCACAACGGGCGAGTTCAACTATCTGACGCCCCAGGAGAACCGGCGGCTGGTACGCATCGCCGTGGAAGAAGCGCAGGGCAAACCGGTCATTGCCGGCACCGGGGCAGCGGGCACTCGCCTGGCGCTTGAGCTGGCGAGAAACGCCGAAGAAGCAGGGGCTACTGCCTGCCTGATCGTGACCCCCTACTTCCTGCACCCCTCCGACAAGGGGATCTACCAGCACTATTACGAGATTGCCCGGGCGCTCCCCGACATGCCCATCATCCTGTACAATATCCCGCAGGTGGTGGATGCCTACCTGCCGCGGCGGGTAGTCGAAGACCTGGCCGATGTGCCGAACATCGTCGGCTTGAAGGATTCATCGGGCAACCTAACGTACACGATGGAGATCCTCGAGTTCGCCGGCGACCGAATCGACGTCCTCGTCGGCCACGACGAAGTGGTGCTCAACGCCCTCGCCGGCGGCGTGAGCGGCATGATCCTCGCGTCGGCACAGGTGTACCCCGAGGTGTGGCAGCAAATTCTGCAGGCAGTGCGCCGCGGTGACCTGGAGACGGCGCGGGCGCTGCAGCGGCGCGTACAGAAGCTATCGCGCATCTTTTGCCGTTACGGCGGCGGGGTCGCGGTCAAGCAGGCCCTGAAAATGATGGGCATCGACGCGGGCCGGCCCCGCAGCCCTCTCAAGAGCGTGGGCGGCGCCCTCATCCACGAAGACAGGGCCGAGATCCAGCTGGAACTGGAGAAGATGGGCAAGATCGAGCCCCGACGGGCCGAGGTGCGCCTGCCGGGTGGGCCCATGGCGGGTCGCTTTGAGGACATTGGTCTGGGCGCCGAGCTCCTGTCGAACGGCATGCTGGCCGGAACAGGTACCGCCGGCGAAGGCCTGGAAGCGGTGCAGATCGATCTCCTGAGCGGCTCCAAAGACGGACCGGTGGGCGAAGCCTGGGCGTACCAGCTCACCTACCCGCGCCACGGATATGAGGCCTTGACGACGATCCTGGAGCCAAACTTGACCGTGCGCCCCAGCACGCTCATCGTCCCGGTCAACGAGCTGAAGGACCTGCGGCAGGCCAACATGATCTATGGCCCTATTCAGAATGCGGTGGCGCAGGCTATCGTCTACAAGCTGGCCCAGGGTGTCATTCCCCAAGCGGCCATGCACACCGAAGTGATGTTTGTGCAGGCGGCAGTGCATCCCGGGGCGCTTGACCGCCGCATACTGCACCACAACGCCTACGAGGCCACCTGCCTGGCCATCGACGGCGCCTTCAAGGAGGGCAAATAGCATGGCCAGCAAGAAGAAGGATTGGTTCCGGGGCATCTTTCCTGCCCTGGTGACGCCCTTTACCGAGTCCGACGAGCTCGACGAAACCACGTACCGCCAACTGATCCGCTTCGTGCTGCCTCACGTCAACGGAGTCGTCCCGTGCGGCACCACCGGCGAGTTCAGCTCTATGAGTCTAGAGGAAAAGCAGCAGGCTATCAAGATCTGCATCGACGAAGTGGAGGGCCGCGTCCCGGTGCTGGCCGGCACCGGTTGCCAAAGCACACTGGAGACGGTGGAGCTCACCCGCTGGGCCCGGGAAGCGGGAGCGACTGGTGCGTTGGTGGTGGCGCCCTACTTCCTGAAGCCGGCCTTCAACGAGGTGTACGATCACTTCAAGGAGGTCGACAAGGTCGGCCTGCCGCTGGTGTTGTACAACATCCCCCAGACTGCTGGGACACATTTTCGCTGGTGGACGGCCGAGGGCATGGGGCTGGCCTTTGACAATGTGATCGGCATGAAGGATTCGTCGGGTGACATGCCATTCTTCATGGCCGGCCTCGAAAAGCTGCGGGGGACGATCGGCCTGTTCGTCGGCCACGACGAAGTGGTGGGTGCAGCCCTGCTGGCCGGCGCTGACGGCGCCATCCTGGCGTCGGCCAACCTCGTGCCCGACGTCTGGCAAGAGATCTTCCAGGCTGCGCAACAGGGCGACGTGGAGTTCGTGCGCCGGCGCCAGAAGGACCTCCAGATCCTGACACGTCTGGTAGTACGCAAGGGCGGCCCCCAGGCAGTGAAGGAAGGGCTGCGGATGCTGGGCCTGCCGACCATGAGCAACGTGCGCCTGCCGCTGATCCAGGGCGGCGAATTCGAGCGCGAAGATTACGAGGACCTGCGCACCCAGCTCGAGAACCTGGAGAAGATACCCCTGCGGACGGTTACCCTGGGCGGCCAGGAGGTGCTCTACGCCCTGCCGGCGGACGTGGAGCCACCGCGGGATGACTTGACGTTGTGTGTCGGCGAGGGGTTTGCCGGCCCGCCCTTTTCCGAGATTGCCCACGTGGACCTGCTCATCGGCCGCGTAGAGGGTCCCGTGGGCCGGGCACTGGAACGAGCGCGGAGCGAGCCACGGCCGGGCCACGAGGTCGCAGTGGTCTGCGATCGGCCGCTCACCCTGCTGGTGCCAACGGTCACTGTGCGCGGTAACAAGGCGAAGCAACTCGTATATGAGGAAGCAGCGAGCGGCGTGCGACTGGCCATCGAGCATGCCGTCGACCATCACAACCTGCCGGCCGCCATCCTAGGCGAGGTGTGTATGATCGCCAACGTGTTCGTGCACCCGGCGGCCAGCATTCGCCAGCGGGTCAAGATCAACAACTATAAAGCCATGCGCGGCGCAATTCGCAAGGCCTTGGAAGAACGCCCGGCACTGTCTGAGCTGGTGGCAGAAGCGCAATCTGCCCGCCACCCGTTCCGCTACGCGCCCTAGGCTGCGCCGGGCTCACGAACCGGCGGCCTGCTGGCTGTTGTTGACGCGGATCGCCGGTCCAGGGGAATCACGGGGTTCAGAACCATGAAAGAACGTCTACCAACTCGTCATTACACCGCAGCCGGCGGTGTCGTCGTCGACGCCAACGGCCAATACGTCATCGTCCTGGTGCGTCCCGATCGTGCCGGTCCGGACGGTGGGCCCGAGCTCCGGCTGCCCAAAGGCCACGTCGACCCGAATGAGGGCCGGCACCAAGCAGCCATGCGCGAAATCCATGAAGAAACCGGGCTGCAGCGCCTGCAGCTCATGGCACCTCTCGGACAGCAGACGGTAGAGTTCGACTGGAAGGGTTACCACTACGTCCGCGACGAGTACTATTTTCTGATGTCCGCACCCGCGGGCACCGAACCTCACGATCCGGAGGACCAGTTCGAGCCCAGGTGGATGCCCTGGGAAGAAGCCCTACGGGCGCTCACTTTCGAGGCCGAGCGCGAGTGGCTGCGGCGTGCGCGGGCCGCATGGCAGCGCGTTCGGGGCTTTGCTCCCCCGCCCCTGGAGGAAGAGGAGGAGAGCCCGGCAGCTGTCGTCGATGAACCGCCGGCTGCGGATGCTGTCGGGAGTATGGATCCCGACGAGGAGCCGGTCATCGACATCGAACCTGAGGAATAGCAGCCTGCCACACCGGCGCCAGACCGTGCGTGGTGCACCGGCTTGAGCTGCCGGTGCACCGCGCGGGATCTGGCGAACTACAGGACGTCACCGATGAGCACACCTAGCAGCCCGACGATGACTCCGATGTGCAGCAGCAGGTTGCCATCGGTGAGGAGGAAATAGACCACCCCTCCCGGCTCTTCGCCGGGAACCAGAGCAAAAATGACAAGGCGCACCAGGAAGTTCAGGAGCACCAGCGCTGCGCCTATCAGAACCGGTAAGCCGCGTACCCTCTCCAGCCTGTCCAAGAAATGACTCATCATCGCCCACTTTCCCGCCCTAGCCCGGAACCAAGTCCGGCGAAGCGTGCGCCTGGTCGTTCAACGAGGGATCCAATTCTACCGCCCGGTTGAGATCGCGGCTGGCGCGGTCGTACTCGCCAAGATTGCCGTAGGCCAGCCCACGATCGTAGTAAGCACTCGCCAGATCGGGGTCCAGGGCTATCGCCCGATCCAGGTCGTGGATCGCCTCGGCATACTCCCCGAGCTTTTCTCGCGCGGAGCCGCGGCTGGCTAAGGCACTGACATGGCCCGGATCGAGATCCAGAGTGCAGTCGTAATCCTCGATAGCTTGCCGGTGCTCGCGCACGGCCGCGCGTGCCTGGCCGCGAGCATAATAGGCTGCCGCATCCTTTGGCTGTAATTCGATGGCCCTGTCGTAATCCGCGATGGCCAGCCCTGGCTTCCCCATCTGCACATAAGCGTCGCCCCGTGCCAGGAAAGCCGGGGCAAAGGAGGGCTGCAGATCAACGGCCTGTTCCAAGTCTACCAGGGCCTCGTCGTACATTTCGAGCTGCACCCGTGCCTGAGCGCGATGGTAAAAGGCCCAGTGCGACGTGGGTGCCAGGCTGCAGCCCTGGTTCAAGTCGTTCAGAGCCCATTGCGAGTCACCGAGGGCCGCGCGGGAGACGCCGCGCGCCGTGAAGGCAGCGGCGTGCCGCGGCTCTAGGTCAAGCACGCGATTCTGGTCCTGGAAGGCCCTGTCGTGCTCGCCCAGTTCGGCATACAGCAGCCCCCGCCGGTAGTAAGCCTCGACAAAGGTTACATCCAGGCGGATGGCCCGCCCATAGTCCTCGAGGGCGCGCCTCGCCTCGCCCAACTGCTCCCGGACGACGCCGCGGTAGAGATACGCCCAAGGATTCTCTCCGAGCTTGAGCGCCCGGTCGAGGTCCTGCAAGGCCGGTTGGAGACGGCCCAGCTCCTGGTTTACGACCGCTCGGTTGACCAGGGCAGCGAGGTCAACAGGGGCAAGCTCGACGGCCTTGTTATAGTGCCGCAGGGCGCGCTCGTACTGTCCCAGGCGGTAGCAGGCCGCTCCCATCCGTTGGAGCTCGCCGGTACGCTGCTGCGCCTGCAGCGCAGTGTGCACCTTGCGCCCTGAAGCGGAACTTATGGTGTCGATGTGTTCCAGCTGCGAGATAATCTGGCGCCACTCGTCGCGAAGGTCTACCGGGATCTCGGCCGCCTGGGCCAGCACCTGGTTGCTGCGCACGATTCCCGAGCCGGGATCTGTGCCCCCCCACGAGTCACGCGGCAGACCAGCGGTGCGCTGTAGGCCCTCAAATCGGCTCCAGAGGCGGGCCTTCTCTTCGCTGATGAGGTCCTCCCGCAGCTCCAGCTCGCCGCGCAGGGCTCGTCGCTCCTCCCTGAGCAGTGCTATCTCCTGGTTGAGCACCTCCAACTCACGGGCATGCATGCGCTCCAGGCGCGTCCAGTGCCGGTCAAAGGCGGTGCTGCGACGTCCCAGGATCAGAGCCCAGACGAGCTCGATGATGGCGACCAACAGCAGTGTGACCACCGGCACCCAACGGGCGATGTCAAGCTCAATCATCAGGTACCGGTACCAGGCCGTGAGGAGTTCCGGGTCGGGTAGCCAACGGCGCACCCAGGGCCAAAAGATCGCCGCCAGGATCACCACCAGGACAAGGGCAACGCCCAGGGTGAGCAAGGTCCAGCGCCGTTTGTGCATAGTGTCACTCGCCTCCACGCATTGCAGCCAACACCGGCCGCAGGTTCCAGGGCTACCCTCCCCCAGGATCCTTTCCCTATGCGAACTCCTGGGACCGCTCAGATCAGGAAGGGCCGCACCTGTTCCAGCCAGCGCCGGGGCAGGTACCCCTCGATCACGGTGCCCTTCACTTCGTGGGACATCTTGACCACGGTCCCCTGTTCATGAAACAGGGCCGCCAGGTCGCCCCGATCGTAGGGCAGCCGGAGAGCAACATAGACCAGGTTCTCAGTGAGAACCTCCTCGATCTCTTCCAGAAGCTGCTCCAGTCCCAGACCCTTCGCCGCCGAGATCGGCACGCTGCCTGGAAACTCTGCGATCCAGTCGTCGAGGGCGTGCCTGTCCTCCAAACGGTCGATCTTGTTCAAAGCATATAGCATGGGACGGTCGACCACCCCCAGGCCGGCAAGCGTATCCATTACCGCTTCACTCTGCTCTGAGACCTGTGGATGGGTTATGTCTACAATTTGCAGCAGTAGATCCGCCTCGCTGATCTCTTCGAGGGTGGCACGGAAGGCCGCCACCAGCTGCGTCGGCAGCTTCTGGATAAAGCCGACGGTGTCGGAAAAGAGGGCTTCGCGCCCGCTGGGCAAAAGCACCCGCCGCGTTGTGGGGTCCAAAGTGGCAAAAAGCTTGTCCTGGACGAGGACATCGGCTCCCGACAAGGCGTTGAGCAGCGTCGACTTGCCGGCGTTGGTGTAGCCGACGATCGCCACCACCGGTATGGCCGCTTTTTGACGCTGTCGCCGGTGCAGGGCCCGGTGGCGCCGCACCTGCTCCAGCTCGATCTTGATGTGTGCCATCCTACGGTTGATCTCGCGCCGGTCGATCTCCAGCTGCGTCTCGCCTGGACCGCGCAAGCCCACGCCGGCACTGCCGCCTCGGGCGGCACCACCCCCAGCCTGGCGCGCCAGGTGCGTCCAGGCGCGCGTCAAACGCGGCAGACGGTATTGATACTGGGCAAGCTCCACCTGTAGTTGGCCCTCGCGCGTCCGGGCGTGCTGAGCAAAGATGTCGAGGATGAGGCTTGTGCGATCCAGGACCTTGATCTCGTCACCCATCAGCTCTTCGAGGTTCCGCAACTGGCGCGGAGAGAGCTCTTCGTCCATGATCAAGACGTTACTGTTGAGGTCGCGCCGGAGCTCGGCCAGCTCCTCGGCCTTACCCGAGCCGACGAGAGTCGCCGGATGGTACTGGTCGAGGCGCTGCCAGGTCTGGCCCGCAACCTCCAGCCCGGCGGTCCGGGCCAACTGGGCCAATTCCTGCAGCGAGTCCTCCACTTCCCAGCCGCCTTGCTGGTTCTTGGGCTGGACGCCGACAAGCAGTGCCCGCTCCACGGGCAGCTCGGTTTCAATCAAGATTTCGGTCTTTCCTTTCCATCATCCGCTGCTTCCAGCCGGGAGATCCAGCTCCTTCATGCGCTCCAGAGCTTCTCGAATCCGCTCGGTGTCCATGCCCATCGAGATGCGGACATAGCCTTCGCCCTGGTCGCCAAAGGCGGTGCCAGGGGTGATGCTGACCGCCGCTCCATCCAGCACTCGCGCCGCCAGCCCGGCCGCCGTGTAGCCCTGGGGCACCCTGGCCCAGATGTACAGGCTGGCCCGAGGCGTTCCGGCCTGCATGCCCAACTGAGGCAGGGCTTCCAAGATCATGTCGCGGCGCTGGCGATAGATCTCGTTGCGCTCGGTCAGCCAGCCCTGATCGCCGGTGAGAGCCAGGACAGAGGCCTCCTGAATGGCGAGGAACATGCCCGAGTCGATGTTGGTCTTGACCGTGGCCAGGGCAGCCACAGCCTCCCGGTTGCCGACGGCCATACCGACGCGCCAGCCGGCCATGTTGTAGGTCTTGGACAAGGAGTTGAACTCTAGGGCTACATCGCCGGCGCCCGGCAATTGCAGCAGGCTGGGAGCCTGGTAACCATCAAAAGTGACATCGCAGTAGGGATTATCGTGGCAGACGAGCAGGTTGTAGCGCCGGGCAAAGGCCACAACCTCCTCCAAGAACTCCATGGGGGCAATGGCCCCAGTGGGGTTGTTGGGATAGTTGAGCCAGAGGATCTTGGCCGAGGCAGCCACGCTCCCGGGGATGGCCGCTAAATCGGGCAAGAAGCCCTTCGCGGCGCAGAGGGGAAAGCTAAAGGGCGTTCCGCCGGCCAGGAGCGTGCCCATGGCATAGGTCGGATAGCCAGGATCGGGTACCAGGACGGTGTCGCCCGGATCGACAAAGGCCAAGGCCACGTTGGCAATGCCCTCCTTGGAGCCAATCAGGGGCACGACCTCTTTATCGGGGTTCAGGCTCACGCCGAAGCGCTGTTCATAATAGCTCGCCATGGCGCGGCGCAGTGCCGGCGTGCCATAGTAGCCACCGTAGCCATGATTTGAAGCCTTGCGCGCTGAGCGATAGAGGGCCTCGGTGATGGCGTCAGGAGGCGGCAGATCCGGGCTGCCAATGTCCAGCCGGATGACATCATGTCCCTGCGACGCCAGCTCCTTCAGCCGCTCGCCGAGGCGGGCGAACACGTACGCCGGCAAGCTTTCAAGACGATTTGCTACTTTCATTCCTGTTTGTTCTCCCTGGGCCATAGATTCTTCCAGCTCTGGTGCCTGGCAGTCACACCGGGCATACCGAAGGGCGGCAGCGAGTTGCGCTCGGTGCCAGCCTGAGGCATCGCCTAGACCCTTTCGGGCGGCGGCGTCCCCGCCAGGACCCGCTCCACACTGCTTATCAGGTCGTTCAGTCGAAATGGCTTGGTGATAAAACCTTCCATGCCGGCGATATCGAGGCCCAAAACCCGGTCGATGTTCTGAGCCTTGGCCGTAACCGCAATGACCGGGATCTCTTTAAGCGCTTCGTCGGCCTTGATCTGGCGGTAGACTTCCCAGCCGTCCATCTCGGGCATCATGAGGTCCAGGAGAAGAAGGTCGGGCGGGTTAGACCGCATCATCCGCAGGCCCTCTCGTCCGCCAATGGCGCCCTCGACGACAATGCCCTGCCTGCTGAGGATCAACCGGATGAGATCGATCATCTCCG
>JBFYTF010000070.1:0-7473 GCA_041300865.1 Anaerolineae bacterium | reverse complement strand
GGCCGTAGGCACCCGCTTGCAGCCGGCATGGGGCGGCAATTTTGCCCCCCCCATGCCGGCCACCGGAACCGCGGCTCGTAGCGCGTGCTGGGAAAAGAGCGCGCTCTTTGGCGTGCAGTCGCTCGCTCAGGCCGTATGCCGGCAGCCCTCTCCGGGCTGCTAGAAGGGGACTAACGTCGCGTAGTAGTACACCGCCGGAGCAACGAACAACAAGCTGTCGATGCGGTCAAACATGCCGCCGTGGCCGGGGATGAGGGCGCCAAAGTCCTTGACGCCCATCTGGCGCTTGACCATGGACTTTGCCAGGTCGCCGATGGGTGCCAGCGTGGCGATGATGGCCCCCAACGCCAGGCCGTGGAGCCAGGGGAGATCGACCAGCCAGGCGCCAAGGAGCATCGTCGCAGCCACGCCGCCGATCCAGCCGCCCACGGTGCCTTCCCAGGTCTTCTTGGGGCTGAGATAGGGCGCAAAGGGACGACGGCCGATGGCCTTGCCGACGAAATAGGCCGCCGAGTCGTTGATCCAGGTCACCAGGAAGGTCAGGACCAGCCACAGCGTGCCAACGCCCAGGCCGAGGGGCGCCGAAAGGTCCCGCAGGAGGACAAAGTGGCTGATGAGCCAGCCAAGCCACAGGGCGACGGCGAGGGTCAGCGCCCAGCTCTGGGTTGGCCGGCCGAGCGGCGGCCGCAGGAGCTGCCAGGTGAGGGTCAAGATCACCGCCGCGGCCAGGACGAGCCCCACCAGGTTCGTTTCCGGGAAGCGGGCCACGGCCAGGAGCAAGCCCATCACCAGGCTGGCGGCCGGCAAGGAGGGTGCGTAGCCCTCCTTTTCAAAGAGCACAAACAGCTCGTAAGCGGCGCGCATGACGACCAGGAGCAGAACGGCGGCCAGGACCCAGCCGCCGGCGTAGACCAGGCCCGCTACGAGGGGAATGAGTACCGCGGCACTGAGGACTCGGGTGCGGAACATGGCCCGCTAGCCCTCGGCACCGTCGCCGCCGTTCGCCGCCTCTTGTTCCAGGGCACGCGCTTCGTGGGGCGAGCCATAGTCGTCCTTGATGGCGCCGTAGCGCCGGTCCCGCTGCCCATAGGCCAGCAGGGCACGCTGCAGCTCCTCGCGGTCAAAGTCCGGCCAGAAGGTCTCGGTGACATAGTATTCGCTGTAGGCCGCCTGCCACAGCATGAAGCCGCTGGTCCGCAGCTCGCCGCTGGTGCGGATGATCAGATCGGGGTCCGGCTGCCCGGCGGTGTACATGTAGCTGGACAGCAGTGCTTCGTCCACCTGCTCGGCAGGGGTGCCGGCCTCGACGACGCGCCGCACGGCCTGGACGATCTCGGAGCGCCCCCCGTAGTCAAAGGCGACGTTCAGGATGATGCGGTCATTCCCCCGGGTGAGCTCGATGGCGTCCAGGACCTGCTTCTGCAGCGCCGCGGGTAGGCGATCCAGCCGGCCAATGTGGCACAGCCTGACGCCCTGCTTGTGCAGCTCCTTGAGCTCGCGGCGGATCATGCGCTGCAAGATGCCGAGCAAGCCCCGCACCTCGGTCTCGGGCCGGCGCCAGTTCTCTGTCGAAAAGGCCCAGATGGTCAGGATCTCGATGCCGAACTCGACGCTGGCCTCGAGGATAGGGCGCAGATTCTCCGTGCCGGCGCGGTGCCCGGCCAACCGGGGCAGGCCACGGGCCTTGGCCCAGCGGCCATTCCCATCCATGATGATCGCCACGTGGCGCGGGACGCTCAAGCTCTTGTCTTCCGTCATCTGTTACCCCCGAGGCCGCCCGGTCGAAAAAAGGGGGTTGAGGTGGCTCTTGTGACCCTCTCAACCCCCAGCGCTATTCCCGAAAATCGGCCCGTTCCCCTCTGGTCCGGACTAGATCTCCATGACCTCTTCTTCTTTGCGCTTGCCAAGCTCGTCGATCTTGGCAATGAACTGGTCGGTGAGCTCTTGCACCTCGTCTTTGGCGCGAAAGAACTCGTCTTCGGAGATCATTTTTTCCTTTTCGAAATCTTGCATATCCTTGAGAGCATCGCGCCGCAGGTTGCGGATGGCCACACGGCCATCTTCAACGCGCCGGGCGACGAGCTTGACCAGCTCACGGCGGCGCTCCTCCGTCAGGCGTGGAATGTTCAGGCGGATCAGCTTGCCGTCGTTCATGGGCGTCAGGCCCAGATCGGACTTCTGGATGGCCCGCTCGATGTCGTTCAGAGCCGATGGATCCCAGGGCCGGATGACCAACAGCCGCGGCTCCGGCACGGCAACGCTCGCCATCTGGTTCAGTGGCGTCAAGGTGCCATAGTATTCCACCGGGAGCCTCTCGACGAGGGCCGGCGACGCCCGTCCGGTCCGGATCCCCAGCAGCTCCTCCTGCAGCGCGTCTACCGACTTTTGCATGCGCCCGCGCAGCTCTGCCATCAGGTCGTCGATCATGGTCCACCCCTCCCTTTCCCGTTCGCCAGCTGAGCCTCACTCAGTGGCTGATGACCGTGCCCACCGGCTCGCCCCGGATCGCCTTCAGCAAGGCGTCCGGCTGCCAGAGATCTAGCACCACGATGGGCAGATGGTTGTCCATACAGAGTGTGATGGCCGTGGAATCCAGGACCTTGATGCCCATGTTCAGGGCGTCAATATAAGTCAAGTGCTCGAAACGCTCTGCCAGGGGATTGATCAGCGGGTCCTCGGCATAGACGCCGTCCACCTTGGTGGCCTTGAGCAGCAGCTCGGCGTCGATCTCCATGGCGCGCAGCGCCGCCGCGGTATCCGTCGTGAAGTATGGATTGCCTGTGCCTGCGCCCAGGATCAGGACTCGACCCTTCTCCAGGTGGCGAATGGCCCGCAGGCGGATGTAGGGCTCGGCTATGGCCCGCATCTCGATAGCCGTCTGGACACGAGTCACCTGGCCGATGCGCTCGAGGGCATCGGCCAGGGCCAGGGCATTGATCACCGTGGCGAGCATGCCCATGTGGTCGGCTGTGGCGCGGTCCATGCCGTGCTCGGGGCCGATGTTACCGCGCCAGATGTTGCCACCGCCCAGGACGATGGCCACCTCGACGTCCAGGTAGCGCAGATCTCGAATTCTGGCGGCCAGCTCGGCAACCATATCCGGATCGATGCCAAAGCCGCCGGGACCAGCCAGTGCTTCACCGCCCAGCTTGAGCAAAACGCGCCTGTAGCTGATCGCCGCCATTCCCCTCTCTCGCTTCTACCGGGCTTTCGATCAGGACTCGCCGACTTCGAGGCGCGCAAAGCGCCGGACGACGAGGTTCTCGCCAAAGGCCGAGCTCTTTTGTTTCACCAGCTCGCCGACGGTGAGGTCCGGGTTCTTGATATAGGGCTGCAACAGCAGGCAGTTCTCTTCGGTGAACTTTTGCAGCTTGCCGGCCATGATGCGCTCCGCCACCTGTCCCGTCTTGCCGGACTGTTCGATCTCGGCCTGGAAGAAGGCTTTGCGCTCCTCGAGGGCTTCGGCCGGCACGGTTTCGGGCGACAGGTAGAGCGGCTTGGCTGCCACCACCTGCATCGCCAGGTCGTGGGCCAGCTCGTTGAATTCTGGCGTGCGGGCCACGAAATCGGTTTCGCAGTTCAGCTCCACGAGGGCTGCCACCTTGCTCCCGGCGTGAATGTAAGAGCCGATGATGCCTTCCCTGGCCTCGCGCTCAGAGCGCTTGGCCGCGGCAGCGATCCCCTTCTCGCGCAGCCAAGTCGCTGCCATCTCAAAATCGCCGCCGTGGATCTCCAGGGCCTGCTTGCAGTCCAGCACGCCGGCACCGGTCTCCTGGCGAAGATCCTTCACCATTTGGGCCGTAATGTTCGCCACATCTACCTCCTAGTCCTCGAAATCGTCCTCGTCGTCTACCACCACGCCCGAGTCCTCCTCAAAGGCGAACTCGCCCGAGCGCAGCTTGGCCAGCGTTGCCGCTCCCAAGTACTTCTCGTCCTCTTCGACCTCTTCGTCGGCTTGTACGGCCTGCCGGATCTGAAGGCCCTCATTCACGGCGTCCGACATGTGGCCCACCATGAGCTTGATGGCCCGAATGGCGTCGTCGTTGGACGGGATCACCAGGTCGATGGGTTCGGGATCGCAGTTGGTGTCGACCATGGCCAGCACGGGGATGCTGAGAATGTTGCCTTCCTTGACGGCAATGCCCTCGCGCCGGACGTCGACGACAAAGAGCAGACTGGGCGGGCGGCTCATGTTCTTCAGGCCGCCAAGGCGGAGGTTGAGCTTCTCGATCAGCTGCTCGAGCTTCATGACTTCTTTTTTGGGCAGCCGCTCAAAGTCGCCCGTCTCCCGGCGATGCTCCAGCTCCAGCAGGTAGCTGATGCGCTGCTTGATGGTCTGCCAGTTGGTCAGGGTGCCGCCCAGCCAACGCTCGTTGACGTAGGGCATGCCGCACGCCTTGGCCGCCTGGGCCAGGTTGTCCTGAGCCTGCTTCTTGGTGCCGACAAAGAGGACCGTGCCGCCACTGGCCACGGTGTCGCGGACCATGTTGTAGGCTTGCTCGAGCCGGGCGATCGTCTGCTGGAGATCGAGGATATGGATGCCGTTCCTCTCGGTAAAGATGAACGGTTTCATCCTGGGGTTCCACCGCCGCGTGCGGTGACCGAAGTGCACTCCTGCCTCCAGGAGCGCCTTCATCGTTACGTTTGCCACAATTGCCTCCTCTGGTTGTTTTGTTCCTCCACCCCCTTCATCCCGCCGGGAACCGGCCCAGCATCGGCCAGCACCTTCCGGTCGGTCAGAGGGTGTGTGAAATGGGTTAACCGAGCGGAGAGTATAGCATAGACCTGGACAATAAGCAAATCAATTGCAGGGGCGGGCGCAGCTCACAGCCCTGTGCCCCCCTGCCATCGTAGGGGCGCACCGCGTCGGCCCAGACCCTCACCCCGCCCCTCTCCCCGTGGGGGCGCGGGAGAAGGGGCCGGCAAAGGCGCCGGCACACGCGGCAGGGACTAGGACCCAGGGCCCAGGCAGGGAGTACAAGATCATCCGCAGGGCTCATTGCATTCATCCCCTCGATCCGCTATAGTAGGATGACACCAACCTGCAGGAGGACCTGTTTTCGTGGCGCGAGAACCGGCTCGCTCCCCACTGCCAGAATCAAGGACCAAGCAGCTGGCCGGCTGGTGGCACGAGGCCGAGCTTGCCCGGAACGCCGGGCACAAGCCTCGCGCCCGACGGTACCTGCGCTGGATCCTGGCAGCCAGGCCGGGTGAGGAGGCGGCCTGGCTGGAACTGGCCGAGCTGGCGGGCGGCAGCCAGGAGCGCCTCGCCTACCTGCGCCAGGCCTACCTGTTTCATCCCTCGAGCGCCCGCGTGCAGCTCGCGCTGCGCCAGGCATCCGAGCAGCAGCGGAGCACCCAGGTCAGGGAGCTCCAGCCACGGCAGGCAGTGCCCCACTGCCTGCCCAACTGCCGCATCCCTGGCCGGCCGGGCGGCGAGGCCGGGTCTGTGCGCCGCCGCCTCGCCCTGCCTCGCCTGCGGCTACCCGCGGCCGGCCCCGGTTGGGCCATCCAACTGCGCTCCTTAGCCATGCGCCAGGACGGGGCGGCCTGGCTGGCATTCTGCCTGCCCCTGGCCGTCTACCTGGCGACGGCTTGCCGCACCGTCTATAACCTGGACAGTGCCGAGTTCTCGGCGGCGGTCCACGTCCTGGGGATCGTCCGCTCCACGGGCTATCCCCTCTACCTCCTGCTGGGCAAGGCCTTTGCCCTCCTGCTGCCCGTGGGTGAGGTTGGATTTCGCCTCAACGTCATGTCGGCGCTCTGTGGCGCGACGACCGTCCTGCTGCTCTATCACCTGGCGCGGCGCCTGGTGGGCATGCGCGCCGCGGCCCTGGCGGCCGCCCTGCTCTTTGCCTTCTCCTATTACTTCTGGGCCCAGGCCGTGGTGGCCGAGGTCTATACGCTGCAAACCCTCCTGCTCTGCGCGCTGCTGCTCCTCCTCATCCGCTGGGAAAACAGCCGGGCCGACGGGCTGCTGGCGGCTGCCGGCCTCGTGTACGGCCTCAGCCTGGGCAACCACCTCAGCTCCATCCTGTTCGTCCCCGGGCTGCTGGCCTTTCTCCTGGCCGTCGCCGGCCGGCAGGCGTTCGCTCCTCGGCGACTGCTGATCCTGGGCGGGCCCATCCTCGCCGGGCTGGCCGTCTATGCTTACCTGCCCCTGCGCTACCTCGCCGCGCCCACCTTTAACTATGCCGGCCATTTCGACGCCGCCGGGCAGTTCGTGCCCCTCGACCTGACGCGCCTCGCAAACGTGTGGTGGCTCGTCTCGGGCCAGAGCTTTCGCGACCTGATGCTCGGCTACACCCCTGCCGAGACCGTGGCCGAGTTCGGTGCCACCATCCACCGCCTGTGGGCTGCCTTCCTGGGCCTGGGGCTGCTCCCCGGGCTTTTGGGGGTCTGGGCGCAGGGACGCCGGCGGCCTCAATACCTGTTGCTCTTCGGCCTGGCCTTCGTGGCGAACGTTGCCTTTTTCACGACGTACCGCGTGATGGACAAGGCGAGCATGTTCGTGCCCGCCTACCTCATCTGGGCCGTGTGGGTCGCCGAAGGCTGCGCCTGGATCGTCGGCTGGCTGCAGGAACAGCAGGCCGGCGCCCCGTCCGCCGCGCCGGCGTGGGCCTGGGCCCTGTCGCTCGTGGCCGTCGCGGCGCTGCTGGTCAACGGGCCACTGCTCGACGTGCGCCGCGACACGCGCGCCCGGGACCGGGCCGAAGCCATCCTTGAGGCTGCCCGGCCGGAGGCCATCGTCTTTGGCTGGTGGGCCTCCGCGCCGCCGGTGCAGTATCTCCAGATTGTGGAAGGGCAGCGGCCCGACGTCCTGGTCATCAACCGCTTTCTCATCGGCGCCGCCGACATGTACGGCCTCATCGACCGGTCCCTGGGCAGCCGCCCGGTGTACGTCGTCGAGCTGGACGAGGGGCTCACCGGCGCCTACGACGTCCGGTCCGTGGGCCCCATGTTCGAGCTCAGACCCCGCGCCAGGGCAGGAGCCGGACCGTGAGAATACTCCTGCGCTCGCGAAGCTCCAGGATCGCCATGCTGGCGCTGCTGGCCCTCCTAAGCCTGGTGCCGCTGCCGCTGCGGGCCCTGCCCTATGGTTCCCTGGACTGGGTGGACTATGACCCGGCCTACCGGCAGGGGTGCTCCTGGCCCGTCCCGGCGTCAGAGGCCACAGGCGCGCAAGCTGTCTGCGGCGAGCTGCCCGAGCAGGAGCCACCGGCGCCCGCGCCGCAGCTCCCGACCACCGAGCCCGCGGTGGCGTCACCGCGGGCTTCCGGCGGCCAGACCCCAACCCCCGAGCCCAGCGTGCCCTCGCCACAGGCACCCGACCGGCCGGCGCCAAGCGCCACGATGCCGGTGCCGTCGCTGCAGATCCCCTGCGCCGAGATGCCCGAGGGGGACGAGCCCCTGGTGGCCATCGTGAGCGGCCAGGAGATCGGCCGGGCTGCCTTTGACCGGGAGATGGACCAG
>JBFYTF010000056.1:0-4591 GCA_041300865.1 Anaerolineae bacterium | reverse complement strand
GGCTCCCAGTATTATGGCCGGCTCGTGCGCACCACGGACGGTGGCGTCACCTGGACGTCGAACGGTGTGTCCATCGCCTCGATCGGGTCCTCGTCGTTCTTTCTCCAGGGCATCGGGTTTGTGAGCGAGACGGAAGGCTGGATGGGGGGATTATCCACGGTGGCCGCTCCCTTCAATTTCATTTATACCACCGATGGCGGGCTGACGTGGGGTGTGGCGGGTTACGAGGATGCCCGGAGCATCAACAAGATCCGGTTTCTGAATTCCCAGTTTGGCTATGCGTCCGGACTGAAGCTTCACGTCTATCGCGTGCCGCTGGCGATCACCAAGCAACCGGACAGCGTGACGGGGGCGTTGGGGGGCAGTGCGACCTTCACCGTGGCGGCCGTGAATCTGTATCCGACCAACGGCCCTTTCGGCAGCAATGTATCGCTGAAGTTTGATCTGTGGCTCAACTGGGCCGATGGATCGTTTTCGACCGAACACGCGATGGCCGGCATCCATCACTCGGGGGCCATCCCCAACCGGCCCGGCAACAGCCCGAGCGATGTCAACGATGTGGCTGCGCTGCCCGGGCCCGTCGTCCTGGTCCTGGATGACTATCACATCATCACCGCCCAGGCAATCCACGCTGCCGTCGCCTTCCTGCTGGAGCACCTGCCGCCCAACCTGCACCTGGCCGTTGCCACCCGCGCCGACCCGCCCCTACCCCTGCCGCGCCTCCGTGCCCGCGACCACTTGGTCGAGCTGCGTCAGGAGGACCTGCGTTTCACACCCGAGGAGGCGGCCGCCTTTCTCAACCAGGTCATGGGGCTTGGCCTGTCGGCGGCTGACGTGGCCGCTCTGGAAGCCCGCACCGAGGGCTGGATCGCCGGCTTGCAGATGGCGGCCCTGTCGCTCGCGGGGCACGGTTCCGACCGCGCGGCGCGCTCCGAGTTCGTCCAGGCCCTCAGCGGCAGTCACCGCTTTGTCCTCGACTACCTCGTCGAAGAGGTGCTGGACCAGCAGCCGCCTGCCCTCCAGGAGTTCCTCCTGCAGACGTCGATCCTCGAGCGCCTGACCGGCTCGCTCTGCGACCGGGTATTTGGGTCTCAGGAACCCAGCGAGCCGGCGGCCGTCCCTCCCCGCTTCTCCGACTCCCAGGCCATTCTGGAGCACCTGGAAGCCGCCAACCTGTTCATCGTGCCCCTGGACGACGAGCGGCGCTGGTATCGCTATCACCGCCTCTTTGCCGACTTGCTGCGGCAGCGACTGCAGCGATACCGGCCCGACCTGGTGCCGGTCCTGCACGGCCGGGCGAGCACCTGGCACGAGGAGCAGGGGCTGCTGCCGGCGGCCATCGAGCATGCCCTGACGGCGCGCGATTTCGAGCGGGCCGCGGGCCTGGTTGAGGCAAACGCCGAAGCGACCCTGATGCGCAGTGAGGTGGCGACCTTTGTCCGCTGGCTGGAGAGGCTGCCGGATGCCCAGGTACGCAGCCGCCCCAGCCTGAGCTTCTTCTACGCCTGGACGCTCGCGTTGAGCGGCAGCTCCCTGGAGGTCGTCGAGGAGCGGCTGCGGGACATTGTGCCCGATGCCACGGACCAGGCAGGCACCGGCGTCGCGGCCGGCCGGGTGGCTGCCCTGCGCGCCTATCTCAGCATCTTTCAGGCCGACACACGCCGCGCTGCCGAGCTTTGCCGCGAGGCGCTGGAGCACCTGCCCGAGGGCGACCGGTTCCTGCGCAGCCTCGTGAGCTGGATTTTGAGCCTGGCGTGCCTGCTGGACGGAGGACTCCAGGAAGGACAAGAGGCCATGGAAGAGCTGGCCAGGAGGGGCCAGGAGGTTGGCAACCGCTTCATCGCCGTGGCGGCGCTCTGCCACCAGGCCAGGCTGCTCATGCGCCAAGGTCGCCTTCACCAGGCCAGGGAGACCCTGGAGCGGGCCCTGCACGCGGCCACCGATCCGCAGGGGCGGCGGCTGCCGGCGGCCAGCAAAGCGCTCTTGGGCCTGGGCGAGCTGGAGCGCGAATGGAACAACCTCGCGGCGGCGGAGGGCTATTTGGGCGAGGGTATCGAGCTGGCAGGGCAGTGGACCGAGCTGGCTGCCTTTGAGGCCTACTTTCCCCTGGCACGCGTCCGGCTGGCGCAGGGCGACGTGGAGGGGGCGCGAGAAGCGCTGGACACGGCGCGGCAGATCGCCCGCCGCTCGGAGGCGACCCCCATGGACGACGTCGTGGCCGAGCTGCAGCAGGCATACTTACTCATCAGCCAGGGCGACCTCGCCGGGGCGGCGCGCTGGGCAGAATCGCGAGACCTGATCCCCGGCTCTGGTCCGCACCCGGCTGCCGAACAGTGCCGGGACCTCATCAGGGCCCGCATACGAAAATACGAGCAGCAGGTGCTGGCGCGCCTGTTGATCGCGCAGGGCCGCCCGGCCGAGGCCCTCGAGCTGTTGGCGCCCCTTTTGGCCAATGCCCGGCAGTTGGGCCGGGTCGACCTGGCCCTCCAGGTGCACATCCTGACGGCCCTCGCGTGCCGGGCGTCGGGCCGGGACGCGGAGGCCATGGCGGCCCTCGGCGAGGCGCTGGCGCTGGCCGAGCCGGGTGACTACCGGCGCACTTTCCTGGACGAGGGGGCGCCGATGGACGGGCTGTTGCGCCAGGCGGCCGCCCGGGGCCTGGCGCCGGACTATGTCGCCAGGCTGCTGGCGGCCATGGGTGGGCGAGAGCCCGCCGCAATGCGCCCCCAGCCCCTCGTGGAGCCCCTCAGCGAGCGCGAGCTGGAGGTGCTGCACCTGCTGGCGGCCGGCCTGTCCAATCCCGAGATCGCCGGCGAGCTGGTCGTGGCCGTGAGCACGGTCCATTCCCATTGCAAGGGCATCTATGGCAAGCTGGGTGTGCATCGCCGCTGGGACGCCGTGCAGCGTGCCCGGGAGCTCGGCATGATCTAGGCCGGGGGAGCAGGAGGATAGCATGAAGATCTTGTTGATCGAACCGGCGAAGGCGCCACGGACCATCGGCGGTGAGGACGTCTTTCTCTACGAACCGCTGGCGCTCGAATACGTGGCCGCCGGCGTGAGCCGGGACCACGACGTGACGGTGCTCGACCAGCGGCTGGACAAGGACCTGCCGGCGGCCCTGGCGCGCTCGCAGCCTGACGTCGTGGGCATCACGTCCTACACCGTTCACGTGAACGTGGTCCGCAGCCTGTTCCGCCAGGTCAAGGCCTGGAATCCCCAGGTGCTGACCGTCGTTGGCGGCCATCACGCCACGGTCGCACCCGATGATTTTGCCTCGCCCGACATCGACGTCATCGTCATGGGCGAGGGCGTCTTCCCTTTCCAGGAGATCGTCGCCCGGCACGAGCGGGGCGAGGGCTTGGACGGCGTGCCGGGCGTGGCCTTTGCCCGGAACGGCGGCCTGGTCAAGGCCGCTCCCCTGCCGGTGGACGAGCTCGACGCCTTTCCCTTTCCCGACCGGCGCGTGACGGCGGCCTACCGCGCCCATTACTACTCGGAGTGGATGAAGCCCCTGGCCTCGCTGCGCACGTCCAAGGGCTGCCCCCACCGCTGCAAGTTCTGCGCGCTGTGGAAGCTGGCCGGGGGGGCGTTACCTGAAGCGCCGCCCGGAGAAGGTCGTCGAGGAGCTGGGCGGGCTGGACGAAGAGTTCGTGTTCTTTTCCGACGACGAGTCGCTGGTGGACGCCGCCCGGATGAAGGCGATGGCCACTCTGATCCGCGAGGCCGGCATCCGCAAGCGTTACTTTCTCTACTGGCGCAGCGATACCATCTCCCGCAATCCCGGGCTGTTGGAGCTGTGGCGCGATGTCGGACTGGAGCGCGTCTTTGTCGGGCTGGAGTTCTTTCGTGACGAGGACCTCGAGGACATCCGCAAGGGGTCGACGGTCAGCGACAACGAGACGGCGGTCAAGGTGCTGAAAGACCTGGGCATCGACCTATATGCCTCGTTCATCGTCCGGCCCGAGTTCACTCGATCCGACTTTTCCGCTTTTCGCGCCTACTGCCGCGCCCTGGACCTGGAGTTTGCCACGTTTGCCATGCTGACGCCGCTGCCCGGCACCGATTTCTACCAGCAAGTGCGCGAGCAGATGATCAGCCATGACTATGACTTCTTTGACTTCATGCATACCCTGCTGCCCACGGCGCTGCCCCTGAAGGACTTTTACGAGGAGTTCTACCAGCTTTGGCAGAAGGCGGTCCCAATGAGCAAGAAGCTGGCCATGCTGCGCAAAATGCAGTGGCGAGACATCCCAGGCCTGGTGGCCAGGTCGCAGCAGGTCTTTGGCCAGCTCCGGAAAGCCTACCAGGACTACGAGCCCGTGCCCTGATCCCTGGGAGCGCCGGCTTCCAGCCGGCTCCTCCTGCCGGCAAGATGCTGGCTCTCCCGGGTGAGGCCCTGGGATCGCCGGTTTTGAGCCGGCTCCTAATCCCCCACCCAATCCCCCATCTGGGGGATGACAATTTCCCCGTTCCTGGCTATACTGTCCTCATGTTGTAAGGGGCTGTGTCTTGCACTGCTGGGGATCGGAACCTGGCTCTGGGTTCCTTCCACGGCGCCGAGACGGGCGACAAACAAGCGGGGGAACCGATG
>JBFYTF010000039.1:0-4393 GCA_041300865.1 Anaerolineae bacterium | reverse complement strand
GGGCACGCGGTGGAGGCGCTGACCATGGCCGACGCTACCTTTGCCCGGATGTCCATCCGGCGGCCGGTGGTCTTTGTCCCCGGCTTAATGGGGTCGGAGCTGTGGGTGGGCAATGAGCGCGTCTGGCCAAGCGTCAAGAGTTTCTTGACCAACCCCGAGCAGTTTCGCTATCCGGAGGGCGGGCCTTTTGAGGCGCGAGCCATCGTCGATGAGCTGGTCATCGTCCCCAACCTGATCAAGCAGGACCAGTACAACCGCCTGGGGGATTACCTGGTGGAACAGCTGGGCTACCGGCGAGGGTTGGACTATTTCGAGTTTGCCTACGACTGGCGGCAGGACGTGCGCCAGTCGGCGCGGGAGCTGGCGCGGGCCATCGACGAGCTGCCTACTTCGCGGCCGGTGACAATCATGGCGCACAGTCTGGGTACGCTCGTCGGCCGATACTACATCGAACGCCTGGGCGGCAGGAGCCGCGTCGACCGGGCGATCCTCATGGGGGGACCGCACCTGGGCACGGTCAAGGCGCTGGTCAGCCTGCTCGTTGCCCCGTCTGTCCTACCCTTCGGCTTCATGGGCGAGAGACTGCGGCGTGTGCTCATGACCTTTCCCTCTAGCTACCAGATCCTGCCCACTTATCCCTGCGGGGTGGACCAGGACGGCGAAGCAGTCAACTTTCTCGAGGACGAGACCTGGGTCGGGGAAGAGCACGTGTCCCTGCTGCGCGCCGCGCGCGAGTTCCGCCGCGAGCTGGGCATGGCCTCGAGCGTGCCTACCCTCTCGATCTTTGGCTATGGACTGAAAACGCTCGCCGGAGTCAGCCTGGAGCGCACCAATGGCACAATCAGCGACACCGTCTTCAAGAGCGAGCTCAACGGCGACAGCGGTATCCTGGTAACCAGCGCCGTCCTGCCGGGCTCCGACATCCATCCCGTCCAGCAATACCACGGCGCCCTGTTCGTGGACAATGACGTGCGCATGCGCCTCAAGCTCGATCTGGCGCGGATGAGCTGAGTGCGACGCACTTGTTCAGGCCTCGGAGTGGTCGCGTGGCGTAGGCACGCGCATCGAATGGGGCCGACTCGCCGGCACCAGTGCGTCGCAGCTTAGTGGGGCCCCACGAGGTGCAGATGCTCCTGGCGGCCGGCAAGCCAGCGCATCCGGCCTTGCGTCAGGACCGCGTCCTCCTCGAGTGCGAACATGACGACCTGGTTATCCCACTCGGGGACAGGTGCCTGCACGTTGAGCTCGACGGCGTAGCAGGTGTCCGGATAGAGGCCATAGTCGCCGTGCTCGGGCACCCCCTCCTGGTGGTCCCACAGGCCGATGGTCGGGCCGGCGGCGTGGCCGTGGGTGCCCAGCGGGTGGGTGTAGATCATGGGCTCTAGCCCCTCACCCCTGGCCCTCTTCAGAGCGGCGTGAAGCACTTCGTTGCCCGTGAGACCCACCTCCATGGCCTCGAGGTGGATGTCTTGCAGGCGGTTGCTCTGGGCCAGTCCGGCACGCAGTCCCGGCGGAGCGTCCTCCTCGCCCGGCCGGAGAACGTAGGCGAGCTGCTGCTGATCGGTGGCCAGCCCCAGGTAGTAGAACCCCACGTCGCAGTGGAGCAGGTCGCCGGGCAGGATCACCTTGCGGCGCTCCTCGTCCTTCTGCCCGATGGGCACAAAGGGCTCGCCGCGCGCCTGGAGGTCGACGGTAGGCTGGAACCAGGCCTGCAGGCCCAGATCCAGCATCTTCTGCCGGAACCACCACACCAGGTCGTCGGTGCTGGTGATGCCCGGCTGGATGGTGCGGCTGGAAAAAGCCTCGGCGATGAGGGCGTGACCCATCTCCACGATACCGGGATAGACCGTGAGCTCCGCCTCGCTGCGGCGCTCCAGCCAGCCCAAGGCGAGCGCCTCGGCACCCCTGATCCGGGCGGTGTACGTGTCGCCCAGGGCGGCGGTGATGGCCTGGTACTCGCCATGAGATAGCCCGTCGGCCAGGGCGAACTCGGGCGAGATGTTCAGCCCGATGATCTGGGGATTGCGATCGCGAACCAGGCGCGCCAGGCAGGCAAGCTGCTCCTCAGCCGCGGGGTCCCAAGCCGACGGGTACAGGTCACCGTAGCCATAGCGGTCGAGAGCCAGGCGCTCGACCGAGCCGTCGGGACGCCGGGCAAAGAGCAGAAGCGTGCGCCGCCGCGCCGACATGGCCGGATCCGGGAGAAGGCTCATAAGCACCGGATCCTCGTTGTACTCCCGGGCGTCAACGATCCACAGATCCAGGCCGGCGCGGGCCATCAGCTCAGGAAGCAGGTTGTCCAGCCGGCCGCGCAGCCAGGTATTGCGGATCTCGGCCCGGGCTCGCAGGGGCAGGATCCTGTTCCGGTAATCGTCGACACTCATGTTAGTCCCTTCTCCTCCTTCCCCTCCCCGCCGCGGCGAGGGGAGCATTGCAGCTTGCCAAATCTCCTGCGGCCCCGACGGGCGCCTGGGAAGCATTATAAGAGCACGCGTGGCAGACGTCAAGTTGCGGGCCCGAATCTACTGGCACGTCCCACTTGACATCCATTGCGTGGCGTGTTAGAATAATGACGAAAAGTGAATGGTCATTCAACTTATACCTCGGGAAGAGAGGATCGTGGTGGGAGCGGAAGGGCGTTCACAGCCGGTCCTGGAGCGGCAGGAAAAGGGGCGAGACGGACGGTCTGGGCGTCGCGAGCTGGTCAGGCGGGAGCGCGAGGAGCGTATCCTCGATGCTGCCTCCGCGGTCTTTGCCCAAAAGGGGTATAATGGTGCCACCATCCGCGATATCTCGAGCCTGGCCGGCCTGGCCGACGGTACCATCTACAACTACTTCGAGAACAAGTTCGACCTGCTCATCGGCCTCCTCACGCGGCTGGCCGAGCTGGAGCAGCTGCCGGAGGAGCTGCTCCAGGGATTACAGGGCGAGGTCCGGGACTTTTTCGTGGCCGCCTTCGAGCATCGCCTCGCCCGCCTCGAGCAGGGAGAGGAGATGCTGCAGGCCATCCTGCCCCAGGTACTTGTCTCTCCCGAGCTGCGCGAGCGCTTTTACCGGCAGTATGTGCAGCGCATAGCCACGATGCTGGAAGGCTACGTCGCCGCACAGGTAGAGCGAGGCCAGCTGCGGCCGGTGGATCCGCAGTTGGTGGTCCGCCTGGTGCAGGCCACGATCGTGGGACTGCTCCTGTTGCGCCTTATGGGCGACGAGCCTTTGCAGCGCAATTGGGGGCACATGCCTGCCTTTCTGGCGGGTGTCTTTTTCGAGGGGCTGGAGCCGCGAGACGAGGAGTAGCGGATGTTGAGACGCGTGCTGTCCATTACCCGCAAGGAGTTCCTCCACATCGTGCGCGATCGCCGCACGCTGGCGGTGATGTTCCTCATCCCGGTCATCCAGCTCCTTTTGCTGGGCTATGCGGCCACCACCGACGTCAAGCACCTCAGGACTGCCGTCCTGGATCAGGATCGCACAGCCCGCAGCCGGGCGCTTGTGGAAGCGTACCGGGTGTCGGGGTATTTTGACATAACGTATCAGGCCGAGAGCCAGGCGGGTCTGGAGCGCGCCATGGACGGCAGCCGGGTGCGCGCCGGGCTCGTGATCCCGCCCGGGTACGAGCGAGCGCTGCTGCGGGGCGAGAAGGCACAAGTGGCGTTCGTCATTGACGGCTCGGATCCAGCCGTCGCTTCGGCGGCCCTCGCCGCGGCCCAGGGAGTGGGGCAAGCGCAGTCTATCGCGGTCGTCGCCCAGAGCTTGGGCGGCCGGCTCGAGTCGGGGCCGGGCATCAACGTGGAAACCCGAGTGTGGTATAACCCCAGCATGGAGAGCGCCAACTTTATGATCCCGGGCCTCATTGGCGTCATCCTGATGATGCTGACCATGCTCTTCACGGCGTTGGCCATCGTCCGCGAGCGGGAGCAGGGGACCATCGAGCAGCTGATTGTGACACCTGTGCGGCCCCTGGAGCTCATCGTCGGGAAGGTAATCCCCTACGTCGGCATCGCCTTCTGGGATCTGCTCGAGATCCTGGCCATAGGCGTTCTGTGGTTCGGCATCCCCATCCACGGCAGCATTGTCCTGCTGCTCGAGCTGTCGGCCGTGTTCCTGGTCACGTCGCTCGGGCTGGGCATCCTCGTTTCGACCGTGTCCAAGACGCAACAAGAGGCGATGATGCTGACCTTCATGCTTCTGCTGCCGTCGATCTTTTTGTCGGGCTACTTTTTTCCCATTGACGCCATGCCGCCGTTCTTGCAGGCCGTCAGCCGCCTGGTGCCCCTGACCTATGCGCTGGTCATCGTGCGCTCCATCTTGCTGAAAGGCAGCGACTTTGCCCTGCTGGCCGGGGAGGTGGCAGCCCTGGCGGCCTTTGGCCTCGGCGTCATGGTCTTGGCCTCCC
>JBFYTF010000029.1:0-6431 GCA_041300865.1 Anaerolineae bacterium | reverse complement strand
CGAGGGCTACGACAAGGGCACCGTCTTTGCCTGGGACGAGATCCTGACCTTCGCCACCCTGGCCGATGTCGAGGTCCCGCTGTGGGAGGTGTTTGGGCTTCCGGGGCCGGGGGAACCTGCTCCCACCGGAACCTGATGGGCCTGGTCGGGTCCGCACAGCGGACCTACGGTTCCCGGACTGGTCGGTAGCGTTTCGCGGGTATCGGGCAGATGGAGCTTGGTGCCCAGATGCAAACGTCGATTGCGCTGGTCTCTGCTTCGCCAAGTTCTTTTGAGCAACGCCCGCGTGCCGGTTCCCTCGTGGGCGCCGTTATGGAGATCCGGCGGCCAACACGTCCCGAACGACCCTTGCCACCTCCACCTTGCTGCGCCGCAGCAGGTCGATCTCGAACGGGGTCAGCATCCGCGGAACTGGCGAGGTACCGAGCATCCGATTGAGCAAGGTGATCGAAGGAGTAGTCGAATCGCCTGCGTCCCCTTTGTTCAAATAATTCGCCGTGTCGGTTTCGCCGCTCATCGCGATACGTCTGGCTTGGCGTGCGGATCACCACCGAGTCCGAGGCCTTGTATGCGCTTTGTCATATTGGCTGGCCAAGGGTTGCTGTCTGCCCCGACTGGCATGCGTCGACGGGGGTCGACCGGAACAATCCTAAGCCGAAGTGACCTCCGTACCCTAGACAGATGGGCCCATTGACTGGCTCTGCGAAGTGCAACTCGAGGGCGAATCCAAAGGCGACTGGTGCGGCCGGCCCGTTCCGGCGCTCGCGAACGAAGTGACGGAAACGCATCCATTCAGCCTTTCGCTGTTCTGGTCCAACGCCTTCTGAAAGTTGGCCCCCGCTAACCAACTCGATACTCGCGGGTCGGTCACTCCAGGGGTCGAGGCGCCGCATTTCCACGCTCTGGCGAATCCCCCGAACTCGCAACTCATCCCGCACTTGTCCTTCAAGGCTGTTCTTCCCACGAGGCTTGACGTAGCGCGGGGCGACGAAAGGCGTCAGGCTGACCCAGGTCGTGGCCCCCTGTTGTGGTCCGATCAGTTGACTCAGGCGTCGTCCGTACCGTGCCGGCAGACCGCGTAGGCTGCTGAGATCGCCAACCGCTTCGACCGCAATCTTGAGTGGCGTATCGCCGCCCTTGGTGAAGGTGCGGCGGACGCTACGGATGGCGGCTTGGGCCGCCGCATCCAGCCCCATGGGCGCCCAGATCAGGATGTGCTCCAGGTGTTCGTCGCCATCCAAGTCAAGGGGCAGCAGGTGGGCATGCTCATGGGCGCCGGTGAGGGGGTTGCGTTGCTCGTCGCATCCCGTGAGCACTCGGGAATGGCCACCGATGGCGCTGGCGTGGCTGACCAAGGCCTGGTGCAGCAGTTCCGCTTGGGGCAAGGTGCGTGTGATAACGGGAAGGGCGTGGTCGTTGCCGCTTTGAGTGGCGATGGACAGGAGCATCGCCTCTACCGTAGGTGCGGCGATCTTGCGCGGTCGGGCCTGCGGTGCTCCGGACTCCAGGGCATCACTCCGGCGCCAGTAGAACACCCGCCTCGCGCCCGGCGGCTGGCTCCAGCCATGCTTGCGCAGCCAGGCCGTGTCGGTTTGCAGGCAGGCGGCAAGGTCGGCGGGGTAGGGTTCCTCGGCTTGCGCCCGTTTGGCGAGCAGGGGCTTGGGCGGCTTCTTGCCGGCGGGCAGCGGGAATACCGCCAAGGCTTGGCCCAGGGCGGCTTCGCGCCAGGCCGCGAAGGCTTCCGGGGTCTCCGGCGCCAGGACGGGGACTTGTTCCCAGCCAGGACCCGGGTGGCTGAATCGGCCCTCTGGGAAGCAGTTTGGCTCCGGGACCGGCTCGCCCTCGGACAACAGGCGTGCGGCAACCCAACTCTCTGACCGGCCGAGGTAGCCCAACCGATCCGCAAGCTCTCCCAAGGCATCGTGCTCGGCGGCAGACAGACTCGCGTCCCAGTTGACAGCCAGCGTCTCCCCATCGACTTGCGCCCAGGTATCGAACACCAGGGTAGTCCGCTCGCGCCCCTTGTCGATGGTGCCAAGGGGCATGTAATGGCGGCTATGGGCGCCTGCCGCATCCGGGAGTGTGTAGGTCGGCACTACGGCCGCCAGCTTGAGGATCAGGGCAAGGGGCACGGGGGGTGGGCGGTTGTCCCAGGGCTTGCTCAGTTCTCCATCCCAACCCAGGGTGTTGTACCCGGTGGCCAACAGCGCCCGCAGCAGGCGCCAGGGCGAAGGAGGCCATTCGATCTGGCCTTCGTTGATATGATGTCCCCAGGGGGTGCCGTGATAGCGCCGGCTGGGGAATCGCAGCAGCAGGGTCGGCATGGCTAGTCCTCGGCTTGCTCGGCCTCGGGTGTGGCCTCGGGTTCGTCGTCGGCGCCCTTCTTGACCTCGATCTTGTCGGCGAACACCGTCTTTGTCACCGTCATGTGCTCGGCACACTGGGAGATTGCCTGTCTAAGGTCTTGCGTAATGTCGGTCAGATTGGGTAAGACGAATCCAGCCGGGGCGACGGCGGTGATGTGGTCCGTGATGACACTCAGGTCGCAGCTTGTCCGTAGGCGCAATCCGCCATCCACCAAGGCCCGCAGCTTGTAGAGTGCGAGCAGTACCAGGAGGCGTTGTGCGGGCGCATCGAGTCCGTAGCCACGGATCTGTGCGAGGTCGAGATTGACGTAGAGGGTGCAACGGGCGGCGGTAAACTCGTCGCGGGCGAAGGGCACGTTGCCGAAGCCAGCCTTGGTATCCCCGGATGGGTTGACATGGTCGTTCTTGACCCCGCCCGAGGCGGCCACCTGAACCCCGTCCGCCTCAATGAAGGCGGTCAAAGCCCGCGCTACGCGCAATCGTCCGCCAGCCAATTCCGGCTGTGCCAGGAAGACGCCGTGGACTAGGGAGCCGATGTCGTACTTGAGCAGAACCTTGGCCAGCCTTCTGCGGTTGATCGGACCAGTCTCCTTGACGGCTAAGTCGTTCTGTAATTTGGTAATGAACGCCTTGCTCGATTCTTTCAGGAGATATGGGCTATTGAGCCGATGCGCCTCTATGATGGTGTCGGTGAGAAAGCTCCCATCGGGCCGATCAATGCGGACATGGGAGATCCCCTGGAGCGCCGCTGTTACGTCCTGGGTGGCCTCGTCCCAGGCCATCAATTCGAGCCGATTGGCCATGCTCTGGGCGCTTTCCACCAGCAGGCAGGCGCCGTCCGCAGTCTGAAAGGTGGCTGCTCCAAGACCGGGGAAGCCGGTGGGTTGGAAGCGCTGTCCCTGGAGGGGCTTGAGGAGAATCTCGAATAGCAGGCGGTGGACCTGGTCGAGGGTGGATAGGTCAATGGCCATGGGTCAGTCCTCCTTTCTGGGATCAAGGCGGCGCACGAAGCGCCAGGCGGTGGTTTGGGAGATCGGGAACGCGAGTGCGGCGGCCCAGCGGCGGGCGGTCTCGTGGGGCAGGGCGGCGGCGCGCACGGCGGTGTGGATGCCCGCAGCGCCTAGGCGACGCAAGGCCAGGTCGACCGCGGCCGTTGCGTCGCCGTTGGCGAGGCGGCGGAAGATCGCCGGGTCGGTCGGAATGGCTATCTCGGCGCCTCGAGGGTCCTTGAGCGGCCAGGGCAACAGGGCCAGGCGCAGGACCAGCCAGGCGTCATCAGGGATCGCCCCCGGCGTTGGCGGGCCAGGGGGCAGGGGCCTGCGCTGCCAGTCGCGATTGTTCAGGGCCATGAAGGCTCGGGCCAGCGCGAGGGTGCGGTCCAGATCCAGTTCCCCCGCGACTAGGCTCGCCAAGTCGGCGGGGTGTGCGCTTGCCCGCGGCACTGCCAGTAACGGCAGTCGACGCCCGCCGTGCTGGGTGGCCTCTGTAAGCCGGCGGCCGACCAGCGCAATGGCGTCGTCGGTCCCCCTGCGTCCGTGCATGACGACCTCCGAGCCGACTTGGAGATGGGCATGGCCGATGCTTCCGGACTTGGCGAATTGCGAGGGTCGCTTGTGGTCCAGCGGCAGCCAGTGGCGGCGAACGGAGTTCCACCAGCGGGCGTCCGCGCCGGTGAAGCCGCCTTGTTGCAGGGCCAGCGCGAGGGCAAGCCGGACCTCCGGGCTGGAGTCGTCGGCGGCCTGTACCCAACCGGGACGCAGTGGGGGAATGGGCCCCGGTGCGAAGCCACTGCCGGAGACCTGAACTGACTCAATCCCCGCCAGGGCGAGCAGGACGTTCTGCCAGCGGCCCGGCGCATTGGGGTGCTGGGTGACGGCGAACAGGGCGTCGCCCAAGCGGCGCTCAGCCTGGGCCAGACGTGCCGGCGCGTGCTTGTCGCGGGCTTCCCGGCGCAGGCGGGGCAGCCAGGCGTCAAGATCGTCGAGGCAGGCGAGTTGGGGCAGCGTTTGGTCTGGTACCTTGAATCGTCCGAGCGGGACGGCGAGGTTGGATTGCCCGTTACGTTCGATGTACCCAAAGCGTTGAAAGGAGCTAATGCCTCTGGCGGTGCCCAGGCGGGCAACAGCGCGGGCCAAATCGAGTGGCTCACGCGCAGGTTTGGCACCGATCTGGGCCCGGCCTTCCGCCAGCAGGCGGCTCAGCTCGGCCAAAGTCTGGGGCTGGGACCAAATGGGCATCCACTGCTCCCCGCGGGCGCTGTCATCGCTGCCGGACGCACTGGCGTAACCGGCCCCACCGGCCGTGATGGCAAAGGGCGCTGCCGCTCGGGTTTGCTCGCCGACGCCCAGGCGGCGTGCGGCATGGGCCGTGAAGAGTAGGGCCCCTTCCATCATCAGCAGGAAATCCCAAGGATTCAGCAGGCTCTCCGCCTCAGGACCGTTACTGTTATTGGCGCCTCCGGCCCATCCGGGAAGATACTGCCCCACGGCACTGCCACCTTGGCAGCCCGTGACGGCTTGCCCAAACAGACCCCCATTGAGCCAACTTTCCGCGTCGGGCTTCGCGGGGCCAGCCGATGAGCTGAGGTCGAACACGTCGCCGAGCCGCTGCAGGAAGTTGTTGGTGAAATCCAAGCGACCGTCGTTCCCTCCGGTCCCCAGCAGGGCTGGGAACATCGCCGTTCCGTCCTCGGCAAGAACCATGGCGGCATCCATCCACTCGCGGTGCGGTCCGCGCCAAGCGAGCCGGAAGCGGGGAATCAACTCCGCCTTGAGACGCTTGAAACGCCTTTCCGCCTCGGCGAGTCGGAGCTTGTACTCGGCCGACGCCTTGAGTGCATCTTTTTGCCCCTTGGTCATTCCCTTAACCTTGGTTTCGGCCTTGATGGCGCGCACGGCCTGATCCGCCTGCGCCAAATCGGACAGGAGTATGCGGGCCTCGGCGATGCCGACGCGCAGCGGTCCGAAGCGTGCTGCCTCGGATTGTTCTATCGGAATCAATCCTGGGTCCTTGGCAGAGAAAAATCCTGAGCCTTTGTTCCATGGGGATATGATCGGGGTGGGTGCGTAGCGGTCCCGGAAGAACGTCACTAGGTCGCTGCTGGTCATAGCCGTCGCCAATTGGAACCGCTCCCCCTCCCACCACCCCCTTGCGCTTGGATCGGCTTGCTCGGCGACTAGCCGTAGGATGCCCAGAGCCTTGAGGTAGTGCGCCAACGGCGTGGGTGCGCAGCCGTCGAGCCGATGGATCTGGATCATGGACGTTCATCCTCCACAGAAGCGGTCGCCAGCAGCGGGTCGGGAGCCTTGGAACGAGAGGCGCGCTGGTCGGCCGCTCGGAGCAGGGCCTCCAGGTAGGCCAGGGCGAAGGGGCCGTAATGGTCCAAGAGACCGAGGACGCGGTCCGTCCAACTGGCGCCGGTGCGTGGACTGAGGCCGGCGGCGGCGGGACCCAGATCCATCGGCGTCGGCGGTAACTCCCAGAGGGTCCCGTCGCTGGCCGCAAGCGTGACGGGGGGCAGGATCTCGCCAGCGCGGATACCGCGGATGCGCAACACCGAGTCGGCAGCTTCCTGATCGGCCTTGCTCACATGCCAGGCCAGTCGAACCTTTCCGTGGTGGGCGCAGACCAGGTAGGCGAGGAGGTCGAACTGCTCGGGGTCGAGGGCGAGGATCTCCAACTCGATTAGCGTCGGTTCCAGTCGCGGCTGCGCATCTTGTGGCGAGGCCGGGGTGTGCAGGCCGGCCTGGGTCAACAGCTCGCGCCAGGGGCCGAGGAGGGCGGGGTGGTCCGGGTTGTGGCGGCTGAGGATGCCGAAGAGGGCCAGGGTGCTGGCGAGCTCATGGCGGAATCCCGCGCGACGCTGACCACGGCCGATTTCGTACATGCGACGGAGGCTGCACGGCCAAGCCTCGTCCGGGGCCTTCGCTAAGTCCGCGCGGAACGGGCGTTGGCCATCGAGACGCATGCAGACCTGGAAGGCATCGTGTGTCTTGCCCGCGTCGTGCCAGCGCCCGGCGAGGTTGAACAGTGGGGCGAGGGTCGGGGCAACGATACCGGCGATTT
>JBFYTF010000027.1:0-22214 GCA_041300865.1 Anaerolineae bacterium | reverse complement strand
TGAAATGGCCCCAGCAACGTCAATGTGAGATGGCCCATGACAGCTCCCTGTCCAACGGCCGCGTTGTGGACTGTAGACAGTATACCACAGTTGGGCAGAGGCTGCAACCGCTTGGCGAAGTTGTGAAGTGGTAGGCAGCGCTTCTGGTGTTTAGGCCGTCTGGCGACGAGAGCCGGACGTTTTTCGGACGATTGGGCGACGGGGCTCTGTTATACTGAAACAGGAGGCCGGATCTAGCGCGGACAAGGAGAGGCCATGAGCGGCGAGCGGTCGGGATATCAAGCGTACCTGGTGCGCCTATGGCGGGTGCGGAGTGGTGGCGGTTGGGTCTGGCGGGTGACGCTGGAGAGCCCGCACACGGGCGAACGGCAGGTGTTTGCCGATCTGCCGGCGCTGTTCGCTCACCTGGAGCGACAGACAAGCGGCCTCGGTCTGGTCGAGCTGGCGGAGGACCGGCCAGGCGACGACGAGGAGCTCTGCGGACGTTTTTCGGACGTTTGAGGGACGATCCAGTGCTATACTGGATCCGGCGTGGGCTCTTGCATGGCCGAGAATAGCCGGATACAGAGTAAAATACTGACATAACGGATGTCGACCCGGTCAGAAAGCCCGACCGGTGACCAAGCTTCGGGCACGGTGCCCCCGCAGCTCAAGGAGGAAAAACAGATGAACCGCCACCAACCGCGCAAGGTCTGGCTCCTGGCAGCAGTCGCTGCCCTGCTCCTGGCCGCCGTCGCGGCCGCACCGCTGGCCTCGCGGGCCAGCTCCGCTACCCCCAGCCCGGCCGAAGCCGTCCAGCAGGCCTGGGAACGAGCCCGGGACTTGGGCGCCTACCGCTTCACCAGCAACCTGGAGGCCACCATCTCCCCGGCCGGTCAGCCGGAACCCACCAGGGGCTCCCGCTACGAGCGGCTGTACATCGAGGGCCAGGTGGATCTGCCGGCCGAGAAGCTAGAGATGACACTCTGGGACAAAGGCGGCCGCGTGCTCCAGACCCAGCAGGGCATCGAGCTGCGGGTGGAAGGCAACAGGACCTACGGCCGCGTTGGGAACGGCGCCTGGCAGGAACTGGAGGGCGCGACCGATGCCTTTGCCCCCGGCCAGGACCCGCTGGCCTTCCTGGCTGGTGCCACGGACTTTACCCTTGCCGGGACGGAGACCAAGCGGGTGCCAGTGCCCGGCGGCATGGCCGAGGTCTCGTACAGCCGCTATGCCTTTACCATGGACGGTCCCGCCTTTGCCGAGCACATGCGCGTCCAACTGGAACGGCGGATGGCCGAACGGGGCGGTCTGCCGCCCGGCATAACGCTGGACGTGGCCGAGGCCTACCGTGCCTTGACCGGCGAGGGCGAGATCTGGATCGATGACGCCGGCCTGCCGCTGCGCTTGACCATCGACCTTGAGTACCCACCGCAGGACGGCGAGCAGAGCCGGACGCGTGTGCAGACCGACTTCTCGGGGTTTCCCGAGGAAGAGGCCGTCGCGCCGTCTATCCTGGAAGAGCCCCTGGCATGGGCTGAAGGCTCTTTGCGCTCGCTGGGTGTACCGGCCACAGCCGAGGGCTGGGGCGATCTGGGGGTGCAGGTCGCCCTCCTGGCCGGTTTCCTGGGGCTGGGGCTGATTGTGGTGCTCCGCTCTCGTTCCCGGGCCGTGTACGCGGCCTGTGCCGTGGCCATCATCCTGTCCATGGTCGTAGTGCCGCTGTGCCAGAGCCAGCAGGTACAGGCCTTTTACGAGCGGGTGGCGGCGCAGCAGCTCGAGTCCCAGCACCAACAGGAGGCAGCCCGGCTCCAGCAGGCGGTGGTGGAGGCGCAGACTAGCTCGGACTGGGACCCCATGCAAGTTCCGCTGGCGGCCAGCGACGCAGACATTGCAGCGCAATCCCCCGCCGCAGAGAGTGGCGAGCCCCAGCTCGGGCCCACCGAGCCGCTGCTGACTTTGGGCGGGACGCAGGTGCAGATCGTCGCCGAGGAGCCCGCGCCGGACCCCGACAGCGACGAAGACGGTGACGGCTTGACCTACCAAGAAGAGGTGCGGCTCGGCACCGACCCAGATCTGCCGAACAGCGACCTGGACCAGCTGGGCGACGGCCTGGAGGTCATCGGCTTTGACTACAACGGCCAGCATTACTACAGCGACCCACTGACTTCCGACACAATAAACGACGGCCTGGTGGACACGCTGGAATGCTGGACCATCGAGCCGACCACGCTCCCGACCAACAACCTGGGTCAGGGCTGCAACCTGGACAGCGACGGCGACGGGGAGCTGGACATCTTTGACCGGGACAACGACAATGATGGGGTGAACGACGCGGTGGACCTGTCGCCGTTCTCGAAAGTGTCGTCCCTCGACAGCACCAATCCCTTCCAGCTGGTGGTGAACAATCTCGAGCCACTGCCGGTACTGGTCGACCTGCAGATCCGTCCCCTGAACCCCAAGCACCTGGGATACACCTTCAGCGTCCTTGACTGGCCGACGGGCGACACACAGGGCCAGGTGCAGCGCGTGTTCGACACCAGCTTTGGTGACGACATGACACCTGAGGAGCTAGAGACCGATCCGCGCGCCGCCTACGGCGACATGCGCCTGATCCCGATGCTCGAGATCCGAGTGCCGTACAAGGCGGGGCACACACGGAATCTGCCGGTCAAGGCGGGCTTTGCCGGGCCGCTGGCCGAGACGACACCGCTGGAGGACTGGCTCGATACCGGCAAGCTAGACATGTACGGCATGGCTGCCAACTACCTCGACGAGGAGGGCACGCTGGGCATCTATGTGCCGCTGAACCTGGTGGAGGATGAGACGGGCGGAAGCAACGTGGCCTACCAGGCCCACTTTTACTACGAACCCTCCAGCAGTGACTGGGGCAACGCCCACGAGATGCGCGTGGTGTGGTGGGTGCAGATGCTGGTCGACCAGTGCGACAGCGATGCCTACAACGAGAACACCGACGGCGAGTTCGAAGAGTGGTGCGCCAATCCGGCGAACCGGACCGAGTCGGCACAGATCGTGCAGACCTACCGGGAAACGTGGACACTGACCGGGTTATCGGTGCGCGAGGACCATGGCCTGGAGGCAGCCATCGCTTTGGAGGATCCGGACACCGATGGCAACGTGGACGACGACACGAGCCTGTGGCGGCTGATCGAAGGGCTCGACGGCAGCTTCCTGGCCTCTCGTGACGATGACGACAACGACGAGCGGGACATCGACGTGCACGAGATCGAGCGCCGGTGGAACAACGAGACCAACCCCAACAACGGCATCGATGAGACTGACCCCAAGATGTGGGGAATCTCCAAGACGGCGCTCGAAGTGTGGCTGGAGCAGCCGGCGCTGCCGCACCAGGATTACATGATCACCCTGGTCACGACGTCCACGATGGAGCTCCTGAACGCGAAGTTCCTGCCGGCCGGCACCTGCCTGAAGAACTGCAACACGCCCCGCGCGGCGGCACCGACGCTGCTATATGCGACCGAGGCAACCGCTCGCACCGTCAACCTGGATATGAGCAGTGCGACTGTCGCGGTCAGTGGTGGCTTGGTGACGGTGGGCATGACCTCGACAGAGGTCAAGCTCAAAACCATAGCCTCGGCCAGCTGGGTTCCTTACCGCTATGACCCCACGACCCAGGCCTGGAATCCTTACCCCCTGGACGAGTATGTGGATATGTTCAGGGATCGGATGGCAGACTACTTTCTGACAATTCCGGATTTTGCGGGCAAAGAGGAGGATCTGGCCAACTATGTCCTGTGGGCCACCTGTTACTACCTGGCGATTGCCGAGGGCATTGACACCATCGTCGAGATTGAGGGGCAGGCCATTGACGTCGAAAACGAGCTCCTAAGCGACATCACGATTGCCACATACAACACCATCGAGTCCGTGTACCGCATATGCGATTCCCTCAACGCCACCATCTCTAACAGCCATCTGTTCAAGGGGGCCGGCCCACCGCCGGACATAGAGCTGGACGACCTCAGTGCGGGCGGGCGCGCTGCGGGGCCTGACCTCCCGGACGGCGGGAACCTGCACGTCGAGCGAGTCCTGGCCGGTCTCAAGATCGGTACCTGCATCGCCATGGCACTAACCTCCTTCATCTTTGCCGAGCTGGCTTTGGCGTTCGACTCGGATATTCTGACCTACGTCCAGGATGGCCTGATGTTGACAGGGAGCCTCGTCCTGTTCGGCCTCTCGGCAAAGAACTTGGTGGGAAACTGGGGGAACCTGCGCAGCAACATTACCTCAGAGCTGCACAAACCCTCGACCAAGGTAGGCTTCGCCTTGGCAGCAGTGGGGGCAGGATTCGAGATCGCCGCCCAGATTGGCCTGTTCGTTTATACCGTCCTCACCGAAAGCGTCGATCCCTCCAGCATCGAGTTTGACGCCATGCTGGCCAACCTGATCGCCACTGTCATCGTGATCGTGATCATCACCGTCATCTACAACATCCCCATCATCGGCGACATCATCTATGCTCTTGTCTCGGTGGTCAACTGGATCATTAACATTGTCTGCACAGCGCTCGGCGAGGGCTTTCAAGAGAGTGCCGCAGGCCAGTTTGTGTGCAGCGGCGTCAGCGGCATGCTGAGCAAGATCCTTGCCCGGATCATCTTTAGCACCAAGCCGATCCTCGACGCGGAGTACGAGGGCCTGGATCAGTCGTCACCAAGAGTCTCTCTCGATGACCCGCAGAGGGGTTTCCAGGTGGGCAACAAACTGGCTTACACCATGAACGTCACCCAGACCATCCGCAATACCTCCTGGGACCAGCTGGACAACTGGAAGCAGAGGCAATGGTCAGGTCAGTTCAACGAGAAAAACCTGAAAAAGACGACTTATGCGTACTCCCTCTCGCCGCAGGAGGTAGACATCCACCCGAATCTCTCCCTAGGCGAGGAGACCAACTGGAGCTGCTGGTGGGTCAATAAGGAGCAGATATACTACTGCCGGGTGTACAAGGCAGTCGGGACCGCGGAAAATATCCCACTGCTCACACCCGGTCTCAACATAACCTCCACCACTTACTACAACCTTGGGTACGTCGTGCCGGTGCAGGAATGCTGGGGCTTTCCACCCATCTCCGGGTGCGGCATCAAGAGCACGGCGGACACCGGCCACGAGCAAATCGGCATGTACTTCCAGTACGATGTCTTCCCTTCCAGCATCGACGGCTTCCATGCTACGCAGCCGACTCCACAGGGCTACCGCCTGAGTTGGGCCGGGGCTCTTCTCCAGTTTCCGCCGCTACAGGACGCCGACGGCGATGGGCTGGTCTTCGGACCAGATCCGTCGGACACGAGTTGGGACGCCGATGGCGACGGCCTGTCCGACCCCTTCGAGCAGCAGACCGGCACCGACCCAACCCGCAAGGACACCGACGGCGATGGCCTCGAAGACGGCTACGAGCGGCTCCACGGCGCCGACCCCACCAGCAAGGACGGTGACTACGATGGACTGAGCGACAAGCTCGAGCTTGAAGGCTGGGACTTTGTCTACGGCTGGGTGGACGAGGCTACGCCCAAGCTCATCCACGTAACGTCCGATCCGCTGCAGTACGACAGCGACCTGGACGGGCTGAGCGACAAGAAGGAGTGGCTGTACGGCTGGAACCCGCGCGCCTTGTCCGAAGGCAAGGTGCTGAATTTCACCTCCAGTCTGACCGAGCGGCCGTGGGACGTCAAGATTCCCGCGGCCAGCGACGGAGTCGTCAAGGCCACGGACTATGTCCAGTTCGAAGCGAACGTCAAAAACGAGCTGGACCTGCGCTACGCGCGTGGTCTGCTCACTGCGGACTATCCCGCCGGCGCCCTGAGTGGCTCCGTCGATCCCAAGACCTTTGTACTGGCCCCCCACGAGCCTGCGATCTTGAAGGGTGAGCTGCAGGTGGTAGAACCTTCCTCTCGGCCGATCACGCTAACGCAGATCGCTGGCGCCGAGCTGTACGACGCCCAGGCTGCGTCCAACTATGCAGAGCTGCTGCTGCATCTGGAGGACGCGTGGGATGCTACCACCTTCCTCGACGAATCGGGCGGCATCGTGCGTCACAACGGCACCTGCGATACGTGGGCGGCGACCTGCCCGGAGCGGCAGGTCGAGGGCTGGCTCGGCAAGGGGGTCAGGTTCGCCAAGCCGCTTCTGAAGATCGATGTTCCGGCGGCGGACATCTGCTCCGGCGAGCTGGCGATCACGTTCTGGATGCGCACCACTCAAACCAAAGGCACCGTGCTGGCTAGCTACCAGAGCTATGTTGCTGTTACTTTATCTGAAGGGAGACCCTGTCCCGTCCTCAAGAATACGCTCGGCACCGGGCTGGCCTGTTCTTCGATCCCGGTCAACGACGGACAGTGGCACCACATTGCCCTCAACTATGACGATGTGACCAAGCTCAAACTGTACGTTGACGGCATCGGTGACGGCGGTGGTGATGTCACGCGGGTGACCGGGGTGCCCGGACTGGTCCTCGGCGGCGACTATGTTGGCGATCTGGATGAGGTGGCTGTCTATAGGCGTGCCCTGACCCTTGAGGACATTCAGACGGCAGCCAACCCTCGGTCGTCCCTCCAGGCTCACCTAGACGAGCCCGCCGGTGCACAGGCTTTCATCGATGCAAGCGGGGCCAACACCGGCTCTTGCGTCACCAACTGCCCGACCATGGCCCAGCCCGGTGCCATCCGCACCGCAGCCGAGTTCGACGGGGTGAACGACTATGTTCAATTCGCCAACCACGCAAGCCTGAACTTTGCCTACAACAAGGACTTTAGTGTGGTGCTGTGGGTAAAGGTCGGCACCCAGGTCGATACCGGGAATGCCGACAACGACATTCTTGAAAAGTGGTCGAGTAGTGGGGGGTATCCCTACGTCATCCGGTACGTACGCGCCACCGGAATGATCCACGCCGCGCGCTACGATGGCAGCCGCAATCCGGTCGTCATCTCCGACGTGCCCATCAATGATGGCTTGTTCCACCAGCTGGCTTTCGTCAAAAAGGGCGCAGACCTCTACCTGTACGTCGATGGAGAACAGCACGGATGGGCGCAGGATACCACCACCGGTGATACGACGAATACCTCCCCGCTCTACCTCGGCAAACGAGGTAACAACATCAACTATTTCAAGGGCCGGATCGATGAGGTGCGGGTCTACAATCAGGGGCTGTCTGCGGCAGCAGTACAAACGCTGTATATCACCGACTCCCGGCCGTTGGCATTGGACATGGACGACGCGCCGGGCACCTACCTGTTCCAGGACGTCAACGGGCGCCAGCCAGCAGCCTGTCCATCGAACCTGGTCGGCTGCCCCACCAGCGGCGTGGCCGGACGCATGAACCAAGCCGCCCTGTTCACCGCCGCCGAGGGCGACCGCCTGGCGACAAAGGCCAGCCTGGATCTGAGCTCAACCTCGCCGGGGGCGACGCTCATGGCCTGGGTCTACCCGACCAGCGGGGGAGCCATCCAGCAACTCGTGCTCGGCACAGACGATGGGAACTCGACAACGAAGGAATGGGCGATCTGGCGTGACCAGGGCTTCTGGTCCGTGGACACCGGATATGGCTGGTGGCTCACAAACCTCAAGGTAGATCTGGACCGTTGGCAACACATCGCCGTGGTGTTCAATCCCAGCAACGGTTCCGTCACCATCTACAAGAACGGTGGCGCGGGGGGGAGCCAGAGTCTCGGACAACTCGGCTACCCCAACCACAGCAACACCATTTCCGTCGGCTGCGACGCCGGGGGTGCGAAATGCTTCCAAGGCCGCCTGGACGAGGTGGTGGTGCATAGCGGAGCGCTGCCACAAAGCACGATACAAAGCACCTGCAGCGCTGCACCGCAGCTCGGACTGCACTTCGAGGAGGCGCTGGATGCTGAAACCTTTGCCGACTATGCAGAAGGCTCCTATCACGCTAAATGTTCCGGCGACGCCTGCCCGAAAGCGGGCGTGAACGGCCAGGTGGGACTGGCCGCCGAGTTCGACGGTCTGGACGACGGGCTGCGCACAACCTATACGTTGGCCAACCACGAGGCGACGATCATGCTTTGGGTGCGGGCCAACAGTGCCAGCTCGTTTGCCCAGGCGCTGATCGCTTCCGACAGCGGGGTGAACCTTGAGCTGTACAGCGAAGGCGGCACCTGGCGGGCTCGCTCCGACACCACCGTCCTGGCCCCGGCCGTGGCCGAGGTGCGGCCCGAGGAGTGGCAGCACCTGGCGCTGGTTATGGCCAAGCTTGGCACCGTGTACCGTATGACGCTCTATCTCAACGGCACTGAGGCCGGCTATCAAGACTTGGCCAGTTTCTCCCTGACCTATCCTGCCATCGGCTTCAATCCCGACGGCGAGAACGAGCACTTTGATGGGCGGATCGACGAGGTAGCAATCTACGGCCGCGCCTTCCCGGCGTCCGAGGTCCAGTCGACCTATAACTACCAGTTCGGCTGGGAGGAGCAGGTGCTGCGTACCGGGCTGATCATCGACAACGACGCGCCCACAGCCCGCCTGGTCCTGACCCAGACCATGTTCGCCCAGCAGCCAATCCAACTGCTGATCGAGACCTCCGATCCCACTTCAGCCGTGAGGCAGGCCGTGTGGCGGGTTAACGGCGGCACCTGGCAGGATGCGCCACCGTGCGAGGGGAAGGATTATGGCTCAGCCTGGTGCCCGATCTTTACCCCGTTCAGCTCCGGATCCTACACGATCGACGCCCAAGCCACCGACCAGGCCGGCCACGTCTCGGAGATTTCCAGCGCAGTCCTCCAGGTGGACGGAGTCGCGCCAACGGCAATGCTGGACCAGGAAGGCGCACTGGTACGGCTGGCGGCCGCTGCCGACCGGCCCTACGCCTGGACGGCAAGCCTGTCGGGCACGGTGAGTGATCCGGCTCCCAGCAGCGGCATGGCAGCGGTGCGAGTGGCGCTCATCGACCCCCTCGGCGTACCCGTGGCGGGCGGCAGCCAGCTGGCGACGCTCAGCGGCGGGAACTGGAGCCTGACCTACCAGCTCGACGAGCCGCTGCTCACGGGGCGATACACCGTCCAGCTCGACGCTGAGGATCAGGTGGGCAACCACAGCGCGGAGCGGGACCACAGCGTGGCGCTGGACCGCACCGCGCCGGAAGCGAGCTTTGAAGAGCAGCCGCTGCCCGGCGGGGGGCTCATCATGTGGTATCTTGAAGAAGCAGCCGGCGCGACCCTCTTTCTGGACAGCTCCGGGATGGGCAACGACGGCATCTGCGATCTGTCCTGCCCGACGGCGGGCGTGGCCGGCAAGTATGGCTCCGCGGTCTTGCTGCCCTCAGGGGGCAGCGCCTCGATCAAAGGCACAAGGTCACTCGCCTTCAACGAAAGCGGCTTGAGCCTATCGGCCTGGTTCCAGACCACTGCGACGAGGCAGCAGACGCTGTTGGCCGCGACCAGCGCCTCTACCGGCGCAAAGGTTGTCACCGTCAAGCTAGACTCCGGCGGCACGGTCCACTTGACCTTCTCACCTCCTGACGCCGGGACCGCGAGCATCTCAACGCACAAGAACCAGACGTTCAACGACGGAGACTGGCATCATGTGTCGGCCCAGTGGCATCCGGGCCAGATCCGGCTCTACCTGGACGGCCAGGTGGTCAAGACGGTGGGGTCGGTTGAGGGAACCCTGCCTGCCTCGCTGAACATCGTCGTCGGGCACGACGGCGGGGCCGATCGTTATGCCGGGTATGTGGACGAGGTAGCCATCCAGGGCGTGTGGCTCAACCCCGACGAGGTACGCAGCCTGGCCTTTACCGATCCCCGGAAACCGCAGAACGAGGTGCCGCTGCAGGGAGAGCTGAGCGAAGTCGAGGTGGTGCCGGGCGCGATGTTGGCCCTGCACCTGGAGGAAACGACCACGCCCCCCTCCATCTTACTGGTAGACGACGACCTCAACGGTCCCGACATGCTGCCGTACTATACCGGGGCACTCAATAATCTGGGTTACCAATACGACCTTTTCAACATCTACCCCCCGTCGGGAAACGGTCCGGCTGCCGCCCAAATGGCAGGCTACGACGTCGTGATCTGGTTCAGCGGCGATAATGACGCCTATGGCGGTCCGACCGCAGCGGACGAAGCGACGCTTGCAGCATATCTCGACGGCGGCGGCTCTCTCCTGCTCTCCAGCCAGGATTACCTGCACAAGATGGGTCTGACGAACTTTGGACAAAACTACCTGGGGATCGCCTCGTACCAATGGCCCGTTGGGCATGCCGAGACCGCGTACGGCGTCACGGGTGACCCCATCGGCGGCGGGCTGGGCCCGTATCCTCTGCTCGCTCCCTCGCAGTTCCTGGACTATGGCCTTGCTGTCAACTCGGCCTCGGGGGCATCCGTCGCCTTCCGCTCGGCGGTCAGCGGCGGCAACGGCCTGGTCGTGGACAAGGACGGGGGCAACTGGAAGACGGTCCATTTCGGCACCGAGTGGGCACTGATCCAGAACGCCAACCCAGCGAACGGCCAGGCCGTCATGCAGCGCATCCTCAACTGGTTCGGGGGCAGCCAGACAGGGGCGCCGCTATACTCGGACAGCTCTGTCTATGGCAACGACGCGACCTGCACAAGCCCCGGCTGCCCGACGCCCGATATCACAGGGCCCTACGGCGGGGCGTGTCGCTTCGACGGCACCGATGACGGCCTCACCATCGCGTCCGCCTCACTGCCCGCTCTGCAAAACAACCTGACGGTGATGGCCTGGATCAATCCGGAGGACCTTGGCGGTGCGCAGTTGGTGCTGGGGGCCGCGGAGTGCAACCAGACTGGCGGTCTGAGCTTTGGCACGAACGGCAACGGGCTCATCTTTATCGCTAACGGCGTGCAGGAGTACGCCACCAGCAACGTGACCCTGGCCGGCAACCAGTGGCAGCACATCGCCGCGGTGATGGGCGACGACAACAGCGTCACATTCTATGTCGGCGGCGCCGCCCGGGATAGGATTGCGGGTAGCGCACCGCTCGCGGCGTGCCTGGGGGACATACAGGTAGGCCGCTCAACTTGGGACGGAATCCCGTGGGCAGCCTTCCAGGGCGGAATCGACGAGGTGCACGTCTTTGACCGGGCCCTGACCCCGGAGCAAGTCCTGGCCCTGGGGCACAAGCAGAACGCCGGATTGGCCTCGCTGCGGGTCGCCTACAGCTCCGACCTCCCCGGCTCGCCGCTGTACAACGCACCGATGCCGGAGGACGTGCAGCTCTACCTGCCCCTCGACGACAGCGGCGGGCAGCAGTTCCTGGATGTCTCGGGCCAGGGCCACAGCGGCAGCTGCGATCCCATCTCCGCCTGCCCGTCGGTCGCACACCCCGGCCACACCGGCACAGCCTCCTGGTTCGACGGAGTCGACGACTCTGTCAATGCAGGCAGCCAGATCAACCTGGCCAACTCCTCGTTCACTGCCGCATTCTGGGCGAAGCGGGATGCGAAAGACAGATACGACCTGGCAATCAGCCAGGGCACGGTCGGCACCAACCAGCTGTTGCATATCGGGTTCAGGAGTAACAACGTCTTCACGTGCGCTTTCTATGGCAACGACGTGAACACCACACTCGGCTACACAGACACTGACTGGCACCATTGGGCCTGCACCTACGACGTTGCGGCCGGGACACGGACCATCTATCGTGATGGGGTCAAGCTGCAGACAACAACGCCGACAGGGTCCGGGACTTACCAGGGTTCCGGCGACCTGTATGTCGGCCGGTATCAATCCTCCTACTTCTTCAGGGGATCCCTGGATGAGGTCATCATCTTGAGCCAGGCGCTGACGGCCGATGCGGTGCAGGAGCTGTATCTGGGCACCGAGCCGGTACTGCACCTGCCCTTCGACGAGAGCTGGGCGGTCGGCGGCGACACGCTGGCCGACATCTCCGGCTGGGAACACAACGGCACCTTGGCCAGCGGCACGGATGACGCGGCCAACAAGGCGGTAGCCAGCCAGGTCGGGTCAGGCGCCCTGAGGTTCGATGGGGCGAACGACTATGTGGCCGTCCCCCACAACGCCGCCTTCGATGCCGTCGAGACCCAGGACACGGTTACAGTCGCGGCCTGGGCCAAGATCGTGGGCTGGTACAACAACTGGTTCTCGATTGCCGACAAGTACGAAGCCACTGGGGACTTTGGCTGGGGCTTCTATCTGCACAGCACGAATGGCGTGTCCTTCATGGCGGCGCAGGGGTCCGCTACGACCTGCGCATTCGTGCCGCAACTGGGGCAGTGGGTCCATCTGGCGGTCACCTACGACCGCAGCCTCGGCAAGGCCTGGTTCTATGTCAACGGACTCGAGCAGTGCGAGAACAGCTTCGCCGGCGACATCAAGGACACGGCGGACGAGCCGCTGTACATCGGCTACAACCCATCGGGCAACACCGAGTACTCGAACGGCAGCCTCGACGACGTACGCATTTACCCTCGCGCCCTGGCGGCGGGTGAGGTGCAGGCGCTGTACCTTGCCGGCTGGCAGCCCGCGGACCTATCGGCGAGCGGCAGCACGGTGATGCGCGCGGACTGGACCGCCAACTTGCCCGAGGGGCTGGAGGGTCACTACCGCTTCGACGTGAGCGGCTGGGATCTCTTTGACAACCACCAAGAGACCCGCAGCGCCTGGGATGGGGTGCTGGACGCCAGGGCGCCCCGGGCCACGCTAAGCTACGAGGGCGGCCCGGGCACCTACACCTATCACTTCTCAGCCGAGGACTGGAACCTGGACAAAGGGAAGCTGGACACGCCCTGCCCGTCCTCCACGGAGGTGACTGAGACCTACTTCAACGCCCCCTGGTACCGGGCACTCACCAGGGTCACGACCCCCGACAGCAGCAGGCTGTACAGCTTGTCCGGGACGTGCCAGGTGGCGTCAAGTAACCCCGCCCAGGAGAGCCTGACCACCTGTGACCTCTTCGGCAACTGCACGACGGTGACGGCCACGCCTGGGACAGCCCTTGCCGCGGCCCCAGGCCCGGCTCAGGCCGCAGGCCAGGTCTTGATCCTCGAGCCGGCGCCCGACGCCATTGTCACGGACGCCCAGGCGCTGGCTATCTCAGGCCAGGCGAACTCGGAAGAGTATCTGAAACGGCTCGTGGTCAGTGTCGATGGTCGCCCGGTGCTGGTCCAAAACTGGCAGAAGGAGGAGTCACAGGCAGCCGACTGGTCCGCCACATGGACGCCAGCAGGTGCAGGTCCGCACGCCATCGAGGCCGTGCTGACCGAGTGGGCCCGCCAGGAATACAGCCACGAGGTGACCTTCACGCTGGACGTCGAGTCACCCTCCCTAGCCATTACCACCGCCGTCCTGACCAGCACTCACGTTGTCAACGGTCAGCTTCCCATCCAGGGTACCGCCGCTGACGAGAACGGCATCGCGGCGGTAGAGGTGCGGGTGACGGCCCATGCGGGCTATGGTTCCGACTGGACCCCGTCCACCCTGGAGGGCGAGGCGTGGCAGACGCTGGTGTACCCCGGACTCGGCTTCCAGCCTGACGGCGAGCTGCTCAGCGTCTCGGCACGGGCTACCGATTGGGCGGGCTGGACAAGCATCGTCACCGAGGCCGTGACCGCCGATCTGAAGCCGCCGGCTGCAGTCGAGCTCGACATCTCCTATGACGGCGGCAGCGGCACGCGGCCCATCACGCAGACCGGAGTGACCATCGCCGCGCCCGAGCCACTGCTGCATCTGCGCTGGCCGGCCAGCAGCGACGGCAGCGGGCTGGCTGGCTACTGGGCCGGCTGGACCCTGGAGGATTCGATTGGCCTGACCAGCACCCTGGCCACTTACGGGCCCACGGACGAGCGGCTGGCCTCGGTACAGGCCGGCGAGGCGCAGCGGCTGACCGCTAGCGTCACCGGCCGCGACTCGTACGGCAACAGCCAGTCGCAGGCCTTTGGCCCGATCTATGTCGACAGCCCGCTGACCCCCGACTACGTCCTGTTGGACGATGCCAACCAGATTTACCGTGGCTGGATGGAGAGCGGCTGCAGCCTGTTGGGCCGGGACCGGCGGGCCGAACGCCGGCTGTCGGCCAGCGCCACTCGGGACCAGACTCAGACACTGCACGCCACCTGGGATGAGCAGGCGCTGCGCCTGGCCTGGACGGGGGCCAACTGGTCGGGCGACGGCGACCTGTTCGTCTATCTGGACACGCAGCCGCTGTCCGGCACGTTGCAGGCACTCAACCCCTTCACCACAACGACGGTGACCCTGTCACTGCCAGGCATGACGCCGCTGGGCGCACGCGAGGGCGCCATGTACGCGGACTTCATCATCTGGGTGCAGGATGCCGGAACGGCGTGGCTGTACCGCTGGGACGGTGCCGCCTGGGCCGCCGCGGCGCAGCTCGGCGTGGACCAGTACCGCTTCACACCAGGCCTCGACGGCGGTCTGACCGACCTGTACCTGCCCTTCGAGCTGCTGGCCGTCGACCACCCGGCCGGCACCCCACTCAAGCTGGTAGCGCTGGCCACTGAGGAGGGGTCGCTGGAACTGTGGGCTGTCCTGCCCCAGAGCAACCCGGTGACCAGCTCCTTCCTGACCGGCCTGCCGCGGGTGGGGCAGGCGGGAGTCCGCTTCGCGCTGAACCATCCCTATAGCTGGGATGGGCTGCCGGCAGGCATGTGCCCCAACGGTAGCCAGGCGCTGGCTGCGGGCCAACGGCAGTACACCGACGATGATCTGCGGCTGAGCATGAGCGTCGACCCGGCGGGGGCGGTCCATCGCTACCTGGGCGACAACCTCTTCGCCTCCTGGCAGACGCTGTTTGGCGACAGGCCGGCGGAATTCAGCGCACTGCTCGCCAGGGTCGCCAGTGACCACGACCGGGTGCAAGATGGCCAGGAAGTCATCTACACCGTGCAGTACGAGAACGACGGCGCCGAGGCGGCGCAAGACGTCGTCCTCCAGTTTCGAGGGCGCTTGGCGCTGATCCTGCCCGACGGCGTCTCGCTGGAGCCGGAGGAGCATATCTACTACCAGGAGATCCGCATTGGCGATGTGGCACCGGGCGGGGCCGGCACGGTCACCGTGCGTGGCAAGGTGGACCTGGCCTGGGCGGAGATTGGCTACCAGGCCTGCCTGGCCGAGCATCCGGACCGCCCCCTGGCCTGCGCCTTCCACAAGCGGTGGGCGCTGCTCGGCGTCCAGGTCTTTGACCAGGCTCATACGGAGGCGAGTGGGCCGCGCGAGTGGATGTGGGTCGACCAACGGGTGGATTCCCAGCCACCGCTTTTCACCGGCCTCCTGGGCCCTAGGTACGGGCTGTTGGCCACCGCCCGCAACGCGCTGCGGGGCTATGCCTACGATGAGAGCGGGGTGGTGGCGGTGACGCTGGATGTGGAAGCGCCGGATGGCACCACCTGGCAGTGGGCATGTAACGACCCCACGCCCCTGGACGGCCAGTGGAACTGCGGACTGGACCTGGCGGATGCTGGCTGGGCCGCGGAGGCCGAGGACGGCGACTTGTACCGCCTCCGCCTACAGGCGGAGGATGGGGCCGGGTTGGTAAGTGACTGGAGCCCGTGGCGCACCTTTGTCGTGGACCGCACCGCGCCCCAGGTGGCGGCAAGCAGCACCCTGACTCACACCTTGGGCGGCCCGCCCCGCAGCCTTAGCACCCTCAGACTCGACGGGCAGGTGCGGGACAACTATGGCCTACACGGCGTGGAAGTCTGCCTGGAGGGCCAGTGCCGGACGGCCACAACTTGCTTCGATGCGCAAGACTGGAGCTACCAGGACACTCCTGCCGAGGCGCTGGCTATCGGCGCCTGCGGCGGTGACGAGCTGGTCCGGGAGTTCACGGTGCCCGCGAGCTACGAGGTCGGCGAGATCCGCCTGGGCTTCCAGGCCGAGGTCGCCTACCGGGACCACCTGGACGTGCGGTTGACGTCTCCGAGGGGGACGAGCTGGGAGATGATGAGCGACGACTTTGACACGAGCACAGCCTTTGCCAACTGGAACGTCATCCTGTCCGACTCCGCGCTGACCGGACTGCACGCGCTGCGAGCCAACCAGCCGCTGCTGAGCCGTGCCTTCGGCCATATGGTGCGGCCGCTGCAGCCGTTGGCAGCGTACCGTGGGCAAGCGGCGGCAGGGACCTGGCAACTAAGCGTGTGCGACGCGGGGGACGACGGCGAGCCAGCGCTGTATCACGGTGCTCAGTTGTGGCTAGATCCGCCCAACACGGCGCCCCTGGATGGCACCTGGCTCGCAACCCACGAATTCGGCGCCCTGGACGACGTCGAGCAGACCCTGCTAATCTATGGCATCGACCAGGCCGGCAACCGCTCACCCGTGCCTCAAGCCCTGACCTTTCGCGTGGACAACGTGACGCCGGTGCTGATGGTCACGCAGGTGATTACCCAGGTGCAGATGCAGGCCGACCTGGCGCCGGTTACGGTGTTGGCCGGGACGACCGCGGACGGTGGCAAAGTGGTGCGCATGCACGCCTACATCCGCGATCCGGAAGGGTATGGCGCTTCCAGCAGGCCAGTAGTGGACGAGGATCTGACCTGGAATGTGCCCCTGCGGCCGATGCTGGCCGGCAGCTACCAGGTGTGGGTCGCGGCCGAGGACGAGGCGGGCAACCTGACCACGGCCGGGCCGTTCGTTGTAGAGGTGGCGCCCATCGTCATTCGGCCCGATGTGTGGTTGTACCTGCCCCTGATATTGAAAGGGAGCGAGGAGACTGAACGGGCGCCTCTACCCACGGCGACCATCACGCCCACGCTGACCGTCGCCCCGACGGTGACCCTGACGCCTACCGCGACCGTGGTACCCACGGCGACTATCATGCCCACGACGACGGCAACGCCGACGTACACCGTGATGCCAACGGCAACTTTGACGCCCACCGCGACCATCACACCCACCCGGACCATCACGCCTACGCCGACGGTGATGCCCACGGGGACTGCGACGCCTACCGCCACGACGACCATTACTCCCACGGTCACTGTCACTGTCACTGTCACTGTCACTGTGACCCGTTAACTGAGCAAGGGCTGGCAGATCTGGTAGGTCTGCCAGCCCTGCTACCATCTCATCCCCAAAGAAAGTCCTGGGCAGGTTGACCTTGCGCGCAATCAGCGGCTCAAACTCCGGATCGTCTCCGACGGCCACGCAGCGGCCAACGCTGACGGGTGCAGAGCCGCTGGACGGCTCGCCGTGGACAGCGCGCCACGCGCTGCGCTGCACGTGCACTTCTTGGCCTTGCACCACTCCGCGAACTCGCGGCCCGGGCCAGAGTGCTGGACCACAGCGGATCTCGCCGGCGAAGGGCTGGTCCCAGCCGAAATGGTGGTAGCCGGTGTGGATGATGAGCATGTCGTGGACCAGGTCCAGGGAGGCGATGTCCTTGCCGGGCGTGAAGAAGTGGATCTCGCCGTCCAGGTGGGTGCCCAGGTGGTTGGAGTGGGTCAGGAGCTGGCCGTTGGACCTATTTGCCCAAATTGTGCTATTCGATGTCGTTCCGCCTGGCCGAACATGACAGAACCAGGTGAGACAGACGGAAGCACGGCACAGCCGACAGACCGGCCAGCGTCGTTCACCCCATCCGCGGCCTCGGTCCCGATGTCGCACTCGCCCGGGGATGAATCCTGTCAGTCCAATCCCAGCATCCGTTTCGCTTTGCGATAATCAGGCGAGAACATGCCTGGCGGCATTTCGCTCTGCTCCTGCCTTCGGGCGATATAGTCGAACAGGGCCAGAAGGCGCTGCCGGCCTTCAGGTGTCTTGGCTGCCTGGCGAGGTGTCAACCCGCCGAGCGCCGGGATTGACTCGTCGAGCCATTGGCGGATCATCCGCTCCTCCAGTTCGGCGATGGCCTCCGGCGGCAAGATGAACGGTTCCGGCTCCGGCCCGCTGCCTGGTTCGCGCAAGGCATCTCCTATGGGCTTGGTCTCCACGCTAGCCAGGTAGATGCGCTCTCCCAGGAGCGCTTCCAAACGACGGCGGCAAGCCCGCCGTCGCCGGCGGGAAATGGTCTCGATCTTGAGGGTCGTCGGCGTCAGCGTTAGCGTGGCGAGGATGCGCCGGCTGAGTGGCTCCGCCAGCGGGGTCGCGTGGGGGCGTGTTTCGAACCAGGAGAACTGGATCGATCCATCAGGCGCCGGTTGTAGCTCGCTGTCCAGGTCGAAATCCTCGGCCTGGCCCAATATGCGGCGGACCTCGTCCGAGGCAGTGTGGCTGTAGGCGGCGTTGGCAAAGACCAAGGGATCGCCTTCAGGAGTCACAAGGCGAGGGATGCCTGTTGACTTTCCAGGACGGCGAGGTTGTTTCCCTCGTTTTTTGCTCAAATTAAGCCTCCCCGGAACTTGTCCGCGCCGTCCCTTACTGGGGCCATTCGCCCAGCCAGTGCACGCTCAGGCCGCTGGGCTCAAGTCGACGCACCAGCCCCTCGTCGGCGGTGACCAACGGCAACGATGTCTTCTGAGCCAGGGCGACATAGGTCGCATCGTAGGCCGTGATCCGGTGATCTAGAGCCAGTGCCAACGCTGCTTCCGCCAGTTCTGAGGTCGGCACAATGCGCAACGGCAGCCGGACCAAATCGGCCACGTCTTGGCGTGCATCCTCCGGCGAGTAGCCGAAGCGGTGCACATACTTCCACAGGATGTTTGCGCATTCGACGTAGAAGAGGCCTGGTACATAAAGATGCGCTGCTGGCGTCTCAGTGAGGGAAGAGAAAAGAGTGTCGACCCGGTCGGCCAGCGGCTCCACGAGAAAGAGTTTGATGCCGACGCTGGCATCCACCACACAGTCCACACTCATCGATCACGATCCTGTCGCAACAAAGCTGTACTCTCGGGTGCCCCTGTGCTCGCGGGAGAGAAAGAGCGGCGCTGACGGATCGAATCGAGTGTTCCTTCCGAGCTGCGATCGGCTTCCTCCACGGCCCATTCGAGTAACGTAATCACTTCTGCACTCAACGAGCGACGTTGCTCTTGGGCGCGCCGCTGTAGCCGCGCGAATAGCCGTTCGGGCACATTGCGAACATGCAAGATGGCCATGCTCTACACCTCCTTGGCTCCCATTATACCACAGGTGGTTGCATGTTGCAACCGTCAAGGCGGCAGTATCGACTTTGTGAAAGCAGGTTAGCCTCAGAAGTGTCCTGTCGGTTCGTTGATCCGCTCCACATGCCTCTGTACTGGATCCGCACACCGCAGATCTGCACGGTGCTGTCGTCGGTATCCTGATGACCGACGCCTAGCACGAGCGCTTCGTCCACATTGTGGACGACGTAGGAGATGCAGAGTCCGCCTGCCAGGGAGTACGCGCCTCCGCGTCTCAGATCACTTTGTCGTCCTTGCCGGCCAGTTGGCGCAGGTACTCGGGCTGGCCTGCGTGGTAGCTCTCGTGCCAGTACAGAAAAAAGATGAGCTGGCCAAGCGTGGTGGTTCCCAGAAAGCTCTGCTCCTCGCGCGCCAGCACTTCCGCCGTGATCATGTCCAGGCTGGCCGTCAATGCACTTTGGCTCTGCTCCAGGACTGTGAGCAGTTGTTCCAGCGTGAGGATGTCGCCTGTGTCGCCGCACACCGGCTCTGAATTGTACCCGTGGCGCCTGGCATGAGCCTCGCTGAGGATGGCCTCCTCTCCCAGAAAGTGCAGTATCGCGTTGCGGATGATGGTGTTCACCTGTGCTGGCAGCACAAGTGCAAGCATGGGATGGTCGGCGCTGCCGCAGTCGACGCCGACCGTCTGAAGTGTCGCCACCTTCCGGGCCTACTCGCCGACAGGATCGGCGCGCTTAAGGCCAAGACGACATAACCGAGAAGGGCCACGCCCGCTCCTCTGCGGGGCTCAACCCTTTCGGAGGCTGCCCCATCGGCATTCGTCTCCAGTGTGTCGAGTAACTGCTGAAGCAGCGAAAGGCGTGGACATGGCAGCGCAGCCACCAGGCCCTATCGGCCGAGACGGCGAATTCCAAGTACGAGGCTCGGGACCAGCCCAGGGTCATCACAAAAGCGTAGGACTTGCGCCGGCGACCATGCTGCTGGATAAAGCCGAAGTGTCCCCAGTCTACTTGAGCCCGTTCCCCAGGCAAAGTGCCCGAGATGGCTGCTGCAAGGCGCTGCCAGAGCGGCGGTTGGAATATGTGGCACTCCTTGTGGCACTTTTAGGGGCAGGCCCTGCCACCCGTTGCGCGTGATCTCGAGATATACTATTGTGTAGCTGAGGGCCTGTGGCGAGTGCGCACCCTGTGAAGTCACACTCTCTGGGTTGAGCAAAGACCTGAACTATGTTTGACTGTGCCGAGCGGCCCGCGAGCCTGCTCGGGGAAGGAAAGGAGGTGTGCCAGTGGCGTTACGAATGACAGTGATTTTGACACTCGGTATCCTGCTATCGGCAGTTGGATCGGCAGTGGCCCATTCGAACGAGGTCGCGCCGAGCAGGCACGTATCCATGGCGCGATCACAACAAGATGGTCCGACGGATCGCGCCGAACTCGAGGTCTTCCTTGATGAGCTGTTAGCACAGGAGATGAAAGATCATCACATTGCGGGAGCAACCGTCTCTATCGTCAAAGACGGCGAGTTGTTACTTGCCAAAGGCTACGGCTATGCCGACCTTGAGAACGGCATCCCTGTCGACCCCGAGCAGACGGGTTTCTACATCGGCTCCGTGACCAAGCTGTTCACCTGGACGGCGGTGATGCAGCTCGTCGAGCAGGGCAAGCTCGACCTGGACGCGGATATCAACAGATATCTGGACTTTCGTATCCCCGATACCTATCCACAACCGATCACCCTCAAGCACCTGCTGACCCACACGCCTGGGTTCGAAGAGCTGTACTTCGAGAGGCTCAGCCCGGATGCTGCCGAACTGATGCCGTCACGCGAATGGCTGGTCTCTCACATGCCGGCTCGGGTTCGTCCACCCGGCGATTGTGCGGCGTATTCAAACTACGGTACATCCCTGGCGGGGTACATCGTGGCGCGACTATCGGGCCAGCCCTACGATGAGTACATTCAGGAACAAATCCTGAACCCGCTGGGCATGGTGCACTCGTCCACGCGGTGGCCGCTCCCGGCAGAGCTGCGCGCCCGTGCAACCGTGGGATACACGTATGTCGATGGCGCCTTTCAGCGATTCCCCGACTACCTGGGCCAGCCGGCAGTGGTGCCCAGCGGCGGAATGCACGCCAGCGCCACGGACATGGCGCGTTTCATGATCGCACACCTGGAGGGCGGCCACTACAGCGATGCAACCATCGCCGAGGCACGCATCCTGAAAGAAGCCACGGCGCAGCAGATGCACAGCACGCTATACAGCCACGAACCGCAACTCCTGGGCACCGCGTATGGCTTTTTCGACTTCAGTGACAACGGCCAACGAACGCTCGGGCATAGCGGTGAAGCGGCTCCGATCAATTCTCTGCTGCTGCTTTTGCCCGACCAGAACCTCGGTGTGTTTGTGTCGTACAACAGCGAGGGTGGTGCGGAACTGATCAATCAGCATCTCGGGTTCCAGAGGGCGTTTTTCGACCACTACTATCCCGCGCCTGCTGTCGAGCCCATACAACCTCCGGCGAATTTCTCGGAGCGGGCCGGTCGGTTCGAGGGCAGCTATAAAGTGACTAGCAGTTCATATACCACCCTCGAAAAGGTCGCCGGACTCATGGGCTCGACGGTCAAGATCAGCGATTCAGGTGACGGCGCGCTGCTGCTTACCACACCGTGGGGCGAGTGGCGGTTTGTCGAAGTGGAGCCGCTCTACTTCCGCCAGGTAGACAGTCCGATCGGCATCGCGTTTCGTACGGACGACCAGGGACGGGTTACCCACATGGCGACGGATCTCACGCCCATGTTCGCCTTCGAAAAGATCAAGTGGTATGAAGCGCCCGGTTTCAACATGGCATTGGTCCTCGGGTGCGTCATGGTATTCGTGTCCATGATTCCCGCCGTATCGATTCGCGCTCTTCGAAACCGCCGCCAAGGCGGTGATGCGACACCTGCGCCCCGCGGCGCCCGCGCGGCCCAGTGGATCATCCTGGGGGTCTGCGCTCTGAACCTGCTGTTCGTGGTCGGCACTCTGCTATGGGGCGATCCGCTGCCATTGTTCGGCGTGTCAATGTTCACACGTGATGGGACCATCGATGTTGAGACTGCGCAATTGACGTTTAGCCGGACGCCGGGCCGGCAGACACTCTGCTCGAAGGCCGGCTCATTCGTCCGCGCTGGCAGCAATGGAACCTCGGGGCCACCGGTCGCAGAGCAGCG
>JBFYTF010000023.1:0-2895 GCA_041300865.1 Anaerolineae bacterium | reverse complement strand
CAGGCGCCGGCTCGACCGGCGGGTAGAAGCCGCCGAAATCGTAGATGACGTTGTAGCCGCACTCCAGGCTGGCGGAGTTGCCGGCCAGGTCAAAGGCGGTGAAGGTGAGCGGCTTGGGGCCAACCGTTTCGGTGGTAAGGATGCCGCTCAGGGTGCTGAGGGCTTCGTCCAGCCCGGAGACCGAGGCATCCACGCCGGCCGGGCCGATGGCCTGCTCGCCGCTGTGGAGCAGGAAAGGTCCGGCGGCCGGGCAGGTCAGGACCGGCGGGGTAGCGTCGATCTGGAAGGCCTGGGAGATGACCCCGCTCTGGTTGCCGGCCTCGTCCATGGCCGCCATGTAGAGGGTGTGCGGGCCATCTTCACCGACCGGGGCGCCGGCCAGGAAGGGGCAGATGTCCTCGGGCAGGTCGGCGTAGGTGGTAGGAACCGTTTGCGGGTCGAGGGCGCAGCGCAGCTCGATCACCCCGGATTCGGTGTCACGCGCTTCCGGCTTCACGGTGACCGGGCCGATGTACCAGCCGTTGGCGCCATCCGGGGCAGGGGTGAGCAGAATGCGGGTCTGCGGCGGGGTGACGTCTGGCGCGGGGGCGGAGCCGCCGGAGGAGGCATTGTACTCATACGCGCCGATGTCGCAGTACTTGTACCCATCCGAGTTGCCGTCCGCAAAGCGGCCGAAGCTGCGCTGGTCGACCCAGCCACTGCCATAAGCCAGCAGGCTGTCCTGGCAGGCGGTCGTGTTCCCCTGATCGATAGCTGCGCTGCCCGCCTGGAGCGCCATGGTCTGGGTCGGGCCGCCGTTATTCGCCAGCGGCTGCAGGTTGATCCAGTTTTCATTCCTAGGGATGAAGCTGGGACCGCAGGGTTCCGGGTCATCGGTCATGTTGGCGATGCTCCCCGCCGCCGGCAGATTCCCGGAACAGTTATGGATCAAAACACTGCCTCTGACCAGCAGCGTGTTCTTGAGGGTCATCGTACCGAGGTTCTTGAACGCGCCGCCGTCCGGGCTGGAGTTTCCGAAAAAGGTGCTGCTGAGCGAGGTGAGCGTCGCGTTGTTGTAGATTGCGCCACCGGTTATTGTGGCCGTATTGCCCTTGAAGGTGCTGTTGGCGATGGCCAGTGTGCCGTTGTGGTTGTAGATGGCGCCGCCCCGCGGCGCGCTGTTATCCACCACAGTGGTGCGGCTGAACACCACGCTTCCTTTATTGAAGACCACGCCTCCGGAGAGCGTACTCGGATGGAAGTTCCGCACGGTGACATCAAAGAGCGTCAGCATCCCGGCGTAGTCCACCACGGCCAGGCGGATGTTGGTCCCGCCGCCCTGAATAGTTGCGCCGTTCCCATTGATCCGGACGTCGGTATTAATCCACAGGCCTGCGTCGCCGGCCGCGTTCTCGACCAATGTATAGACTTGCCCTGCGATTAGAAAGATGGTGCTGGGCGCGGGAGACTTTTGGGCGGTCTCGACCGCCTCGCGCAGGGTGCAGTGCAGATTGGTGCAGGAATGGTCATTGGTGCTGTCTGTACTGTTGACGTAAAAGTCCGGCCCGGACTGCGTTTTTACATCGGAGGGCGCCTGGCCCTGGTCGTTATTTCCCCAGCAGTTGATGTTACCATCTGCTTCCCTGATCCCGCAGGTGTGACGAGCGCCTGCGTCGATCTGCGAGAGATGGACGTTCGGTACAGCAAGTCGGTTATCGGCGTCATCCCCCCAGCATTCGGCATTGTTGAGCCAGGGACTGTCGATCCCGATCACACAGGTGTGCCACCAGCCCGCACTGATAGGAGCGTATGTAGCGGCATACCAATGTGCCTCAAAAAAACTCGGCCCATCCATTCGCCCCTCGTCATTATTCCCCCAGCAGACGGGCCAGCCGGGGCCTTGCACAACCCCACAGACATGCCACGGGCCCGCGCTGACCTGATTGAAGAGGATGTCAGTTGGCGGAGTTCTTCGCCCATCGTCTTCTTTCCCCCAGCAGTAGGCGTGGTCATCCGTGAGAACTCCACAGTTGTGCCAGTTGGCCGAGCTGATCTGTTTGAAGGTGCCGGGTGGGTCCCACGTGCGCCCGCCATCGTCCTTCCCCCAGCAGTCGACGGTGCCGTCGGTCCGCAGGCCGCAGCCATGCCAGTCGGCCACGCTGATCTGGGTGAAGGTGCCAGCCGGGACGCCGGATACTCGCCCGCCGTCTTCCTCCCCCCAGCACAGGATGGTGCCGTCGGTCTTGAGCCCGCAGGAGTGCCATGAGCCCACGCTGACCTGCCTGAAGCGGACATCGGCCGGCGGCCTCGTTCGCCCCGTACCTCCGTCGTCCCCCCAGCAGGTGGCGACGCCGTAGGAATCAACTGCGCAAGTGTGCCACTGGCCGGCGCTGACGCTGATGAAGGGGTTGTTTAGTTCTCCTGCGTGCGCCGGCCGCGCGGACACGAGAACCGCGAACACAGCCATCGGCAGGGCGAGAACCATCAAGAGATTCCGTTTCTTGTTCATTTCTGGTTCCTTTCTCCAGATCGTACTAGAAGGATGTTCGAACCTGATACGGCGGATTGCACTGCCCGTGGTCGTTCTTTCCCCAGCCGATGACGTATCGGCAGGGTAAGGCCGGCGCCCCCTGACCCCCTTCCACTTAAGGAAGGGGGCCAGGGGATTGATGGGCAATCGCTTACGGGAACTGGAAGTACGCCACATGCTGCGTGCCGTCCACCAGTTGACTGGCAAGTGCCTGGCAGGTACCGGCCCAGGCTTTATCGGTCTTCCAGACATAGTTGTACCAGCCGGTCTCCGGGTCGTAGCTCAGCCCGCTCTTGCCGGCCGGCTTGGCAGCGGAGGGGTCGCCAATGGGCTGAAGCGTATCACAGGACACCGGCTGGATGGTGGGGAAGCCTTCTGCCAGGACC
>JBFYTF010000020.1:0-6230 GCA_041300865.1 Anaerolineae bacterium | reverse complement strand
GCCGAGGGGTTGTCGGCGGCCATGGCCATTGGCCTGGCGCGCTGCTTTGGGCGCCGCCTGCACCTGTGCCACGTCAGCCTGGCAGCCGAGCTGGCCCTCATCCGCGCCGCCAAAGCCTCAGGCATGCCTGTCACCTGCGAGGTGGCGCCCCACCACCTCTTTCTGTCCGAGGACGACGCGCGGCGCCTGGGCCCCTACGGCGCCATGAAACCGCCCCTGGCGAGCGGGGGCGACGTGGCCGCCTTGTGGGCCAACCTGCACGCCGTCGACTGCCTGGCGACCGATCATGCCCCGCACACGCCGGCAGAAAAGGAGGGCCCCGCTCCGCCGCCCGGTGTGCCGGGCCTGGAGACGATGCTGCCGCTGCTGCTGACGGCAGTCTCGGCCGGCCGCCTGTCGCTGGATCGCCTGGTGGAGCTGGTCCACGAGGCGCCGCGCCGCATCTTTCGGCTGCCGGCCCAGACCGGCACGTGGGTAGAGGTCGACCTCGAGGCGAAGCATACCCTGGGCGAAGAGGCGCTTCACACCCGGTGCGGCTGGACGCCCTTCGCCGGCATGCCGGTGCGTGGCCGCGTCCGCCGGGTGATGCTCCGCGGGCAGCCGGCCTTTGAGGATGGGCGCGTGCTGCTGCCACCCGGAGGGGGCTGGGTAGTGGAGCCCGAGCCATTCGGAGATCAACCGTGAGGTTTTGAACCGTGAGGGAGAGATACACATGACTGCTACAGTGAATGGCATCAAGAAAGTTGGGCTCGCGCCCAACCTGACGAGTGGTTTCTACGGGCAGGACATCATTTCCGTCCGCCAGTTCACCAGGGAAAACCTGGAGTACATTTTTTCCGTGGCCGACGAGATGAAAGCCGTAGTCAGGCGCGTCGGCTCGACCGACCTGTTGAAGGGACATGTCCTGGCGTGCGTGTTCTACGAGCCCAGCACCCGCACGAGTTCGTCGTTCATCGCTGCCATGTCCCGCCTGGGCGGCAGCGTCATCCCCATCAACGAGGTGAAATTCTCGTCGGTGACCAAGGGTGAAAGCCTGCCGGACACCATCCGCACGCTGGAGTCGTACGCCGACGTCATCGTGCTGCGGCACCCGGAGGTGGGCGCGTCGCAGGTGGCGGCCGAGTATGCCCGCAAGCCTATCATCAATGCCGGCGACGGCGTGGGTGAGCACCCGACGCAGGCGCTCCTCGACCTTTACACCATTCGCTCGGAGCTGGGCAAGCTCGACGGACTGCACGTGGCCATGGTCGGCGACCTGCGCTATGGGCGCACAGTGCACTCCCTGGCGCGGCTGCTGTGCCTGTACGACGTGCGCATGACGTTCGTCGCGCCCGAGATCCTGCGCCTGCCCCTGGATGTGCTAAACGACATCCGGTCTTGCAACCGCCCAGTTGCGGAGAGCTACAGCGTTCAGGACGCCATCTCTGATGTGGATGTGCTGTACGTAACGAGGGTGCAGCGCGAGCGTTTCGCCGATCAGGCCCAGTACGAGGCTGTCAAGGACTTTTACGTCATCACGCCCGAGCTCATGGCCGGGGCCAAGGAGCGCATGATCGTCATGCATCCCCTGCCCCGCGTTAACGAGATCAGCTATGCCCTGGACAACGATCCGCGTGCTGCCTATTTCCGCCAGATGGAGAACGGCATGTACATCCGCATGGCGCTCCTGGCGGCCGTGCTGGGAAAGGCCTGAGACCCATGCCGTTGATGCGCAACTTTTTCCTGTCCCTCTCGCGAAGTGAAAGGCTGCGGCGGGTGGCCACCGGCTTTGGCCCCGCCCGGGCGATGGCCCACCGCTGGGTCGCGGGCGAAACGCTGGAAGAGGCACTGGAAGGAGTTCGGGTGTTGAACCGCGACGGCATCCTGGCGACCCTCGATCACCTGGGCGAGAACGTCACCAGTGAGCACGAGGCGCGCGATGCCACGACCGAGATCATCGACCTGGTCGAAGGCATTGCCGCTCACGACCTCCGCTCGGGCGTGTCCGTCAAGCTGACACAGCTGGGCCTGGACCTCGGCCCTGCCCTGGCTGCGGAGAACCTGGAGCGAATCGTGGCGCGCGCAGCCGAGGTGGAGCGTTTTGTGCGCATTGACATGGAGGGCTACGACTACCTCCAGACCACTCTCGACCTCTTTGATGGGTTGTGGCCACGCTACCAGAATGTCGGGCTGGTGGTCCAGAGCTACCTCTACCGCAGCGCCGACGACGTGGCGCGGCTCATCGACATGGGAGTTTCGGTGAGGCTGGTCAAGGGGGCCTACGACGAGCCGCCCGAGGTGGCCTTCCCGGACAAGGCGGACACGGACGCGAACTATGTGCGCTTGATGGAGCAGCTCTTCAGCGACAAGGCACAGGCCAACGGGGTGTTCCCCGCCATTGCCACCCACGACGAGCACCTCATCGCCTGGGCGCGAGAGCACGCCCGGGAACGGCAGATCTCGCCAGAGCGCTTCGAGTTCCAGATGCTGTATGGAATTCGCCCTGGGCTGCAGCACCAGTTGGTCGCCGACGGCTACCGCGTGCGGGCCTACGTGCCCTACGGCCGCCAATGGTTCCCCTATTTCATGCGGCGTCTGGCTGAGCGTCCGGCCAACGTCGTGTTTCTGGCGCGCAACATGTTCCGGGCTTGATCCACTGACCTTGTCTGCTTGACAACCGGCGGCATCGTGGTATAATACAATTACTGCAAATCATTCGCAGTTGCATTTGACGTTCAGGCGGTGGGCCGGTGGAGGACTTGGTACCTGTTTACGAGCGGCGGCTTCGAGAAGCCGGCAAAAGGATAACGCCCCAGAGGCAGCTGGTGCTGAAGGTCCTGGCGGCTGCTGACGGGCACCTCGACGCCCAGGAGATCTATGAGCGGGGGCGCCGGCGAGATCCGCGCCTCAGCCTGTCCACGGTGTACCGCACCCTCAGTGCCCTCAAGAAAACGGGTGCGGTGCGCGAGCTCCACCTGGAGGGCGAGCAGCACCACTACGAGCTCGACAAGAAGAAGGAGCATTCGCACCTCGTCTGCCTGGCCTGCGGCCGCGTCTTCGAGGTCGACAGCAAGGTCTTTGAGCAGGCAGCGGCTGCTGCCTGCGAGGAACACGGCTTCCAGGTGACCACCGCCCAGGTCGAGCTCACCGGCTTTTGTGCCCGGTGCCTCCCGGAGCGATCAGAGTAGAAGCATGCGCTCCTCAGTGTGTCCGTTTTGTTTGGCGTCTTTTGTTGCAATTGCGTCGCAATTGCATAGGATTCTGCCCGAGCCTGTGCCACGTCGACGGGAAAGAAAAGAGGCAGCACCGATGAATACGACCGTTAACCTCAGCGCCGTGCGAGAGGGCGAATCGGTACGCGTGCAGGGTATTGAGGGTGGGCACTACCTGCTCAGCCGCCTGGCTTCGCTGGGCTTCACCCCCGGTGTCTTGCTGCGCGTCGTGCAAAACTTCGGGCGCGGCCCGCTGATCGTCAAACTCCGCGACACGCGGGTGGCGCTGGGCCGGGGCGAGGCGAGCAAGATTGTCGTCGAGCGCCTGCCAGGCGGCAGCAGTGGGCAATAGTGCCCCGGCGCGCAGCTCTGTCGACACCGCGGCCGCGGTTCTCCACGGCCGGGTGGCTATCCGCGTGGCCCTCGCCGGGCAGCCCAACGTCGGCAAGTCCACAGTCTTTAACCTGCTGACCGGCTTGAGCCAGCACGTGGGCAACTGGCCGGGCAAGACCGTCGAGCAAAAGAGCGGCATCCACCATCACGGAGACACGACCCTACACGTCGTGGACCTTCCGGGCACCTACAGCCTGACGGCCAACTCTCCGGAGGAGCTTGTTGCCCGCGACTATATCGTCCGCGAGCGCCCGGACGTGGTGGTCGCGGTGGTCAATGCCGCTTCGCTCGAGCGGCACCTCTACCTGGTCGCCGAGCTCCTGCCGCTGGCCAGGAAGTTGGTAGTGGCCCTGAACATGGTCGACGTGGCGGCCGCTGAGGGCATGGACATCGAGCCGCGCGTGCTGGAGGCGGCACTGGGCGTGCCGGTCGTCGCCATGGCGGCCAGCAAGAACCAGGGTGTGTCTGAGCTGGTCGAGGTCGTCGCTGCCTTGGTGGGGGGCGAGATGCCCTATGCCCCCAAGCTGCCCGAGATCCGCGACGATCACCGCCAGGTTCTGGATACGGTCCTGGCCCTGCTTGACGGCTACGTGCCCGCCCTCTATCCGCCTGACTGGGTGGCCCTCAAGCTCCTGGAGGGGGACGCCGAGATCACGTTGCTGCTGCGCGACGAGTGCCTGCCACCGGAGCGATGGGCTCCCATCAACGACATACTGATGGCCCACGAGGACGCGGTCCTGTCTGTAGCCAGCGGGCGCTATGATTGGGTGGGGCGCATGGTGCGGGCTGCCGTCACCCGCCCCAGGGCCGGCCAGATCACCCTCACCGAGCGGCTGGATCGTTGGGCCACCCATCCCATCTGGGGGTTGGGCATCCTGGCTGCCATCCTGGGCCTGGTCTTTGGCCTGACGTTTGCCGTGGGCACGCCGCTGCAGGAGCTATTGGCGCGCACGCTGGTCGGCGGCCTGTCCGACGCTGCCTCGGCGCTGCTGGCAACCGCGCCAACCTGGCTGCGGGGCCTGGTCGTCGACGGCATCATCGGCGGCGTAGGCACGGTCCTGACCTTTTTGCCCATCCTGGTCATATTCTTCGCCGTCCTGGCCCTGCTGGAGGACGTCGGGTACATGGGGCGGGCGGCGTATGTTATGGACCGCTTCATGCACCTGATGGGGCTGCACGGCAAGAGCTTCATGCCGCTCTTCCTGGGTTTTGGCTGCAACGTACCGGCCGTGATGGGCTCGCGCATCATCGACTCACCCCGGGCGCGGCTGCTCACCATACTCCTGGCACCGCTCGTACCCTGCGCCGCGAGGATGGCTGTGATCGTATTCGTGGCGCCCATTTTTTTCGGGGCGGCTGCCGCCTTTGTCGCGTGGGGGCTCGTCGGCCTCAGCCTCTTTATCCTGGCTCTGGCCGGTATTCTCCTCAACAGGTGGGTGCTCAGGGGGGAAAGGGCAGCCTTTATCATGGAGTTGCCCCTGTACCATCTGCCCAGCCCACGGACCATCGGCCTGCAGGTGTGGCAGAACAGCCGCGAGTTCCTCAAGCGAGCCGGGAGCCTCATCCTCATCATGTCCATCGCCGTGTGGGCCCTCGGTACGCTGCCCCACGGCCAGCTGGAGACAAGCTACCTGGCGGCGGCAGGCCGGGCCCTGGAGCCCGTGGGGGCGCTCATGGGCCTCGATTGGCGGATGCTGGTGGCCCTGCTTGCCAGCTTTGTCGCCAAGGAGAACGCCATCGCGACGATGGGCATCCTGTTCGCGGGGGGCGATGCCGCGGGTACCGCCGGGCTGGAGACTGCCCTGGCGAGTTCCCTGGTGCCGGCCGCTGCCCTGGCCTTTCTCGTCGTCCAGATCCTGTTCGTGCCGTGCGTGGCCACGGTGGCTGCCATGCACCAGGAGACAAGAAGCTGGGCCTGGACCGCCTTTGGCGTGGGCCTGCTTTTGGCCATCTCCCTGGCAGGGGGCATCGCCGCCTACCAGGTAGCCATGGTGTTCTGACATGTTGGAAGAGTTGCTGCGACAACTTGGCCGGGGCGGTGTGCAAAGCTACCAGGACCTGGCCGGCGCGCTGTCCATCTCGGAGCCTCTGCTGGAGGCCATGCTGGAAAACCTATCACGCCTGGGCTACCTGCGGCGCGTGGAGAGCTGCGCCGGGGCCTGCCACGGCTGCTCGAGCGGTGGTTGCTCGGTGCAGGGCCAGGGCCGGCTGTGGAGCCTGACGGACCGCGGCCTGCGCGCCGCGGCGAAGGACAGGGGCAGCACGGCGTAAGACCCAGGCACGCATGTAGTGGCGACTTCAGTCGCTAATGGCCAGAAAACGATTGAAATCGTTACTACATGGCGCACCCGCTCTGTGCTCCCCGGCTCAGCGTACTCAAACTGAGCATTGCTGCCATGTGCGACAAGTTCGGGCTGCAACCCAAGCGGGTTGCAGCCCGGTCACATGTTATCCTGGGTTAATGGGCCAGCGATACCGGTCGCCAGGGTTCACCACCAGCTCGCCGTTGGTCGAGTTCCAGGGTGGTGGGGCATCGATGGTGAAGGTGTAGCTTCCCGGATCCAGGCAGTACTCCCGCGTGCCGTTCGCCGGCACCTTGAACGAGTCGTTCCACGCGCGATCCTGGGCGGTAAAGGTGATCGTCAG
>JBFYTF010000530.1:0-3752 GCA_041300865.1 Anaerolineae bacterium | reverse complement strand
AGCCATAGATCTCGGCCAGCGCTTCGTGGGCTTCTGCCTGCTTGCCCTGCTCGGTCCACAGCCGGGCCAGGCTCACCGTCGCCCGCAGCTCGAGGAACTTGAGGCCGCCGTGCCGGGCCTCGCTTATGGCCGTCTGGAAGCAGGCCTCCGCCTGGCCGACGACCGGAGGCTGCCCCGCGCCTGTTGGTGCCGGCCGCTCCGTGAGGAGCTCCCCCTTCAGCCGGTACAAATCGGGGCGGTGGGGCGCGCCGGTCTCGAGCGCAAGGGCCAGGGCCTCCTCCGCCGTGGACAGTGCCTCGTCCCACGCCCCGCTGTGCTGGAGCATCTCGGCCAGCAGGCCCAGCAGAAACGGAGTGCCAGTCCGGTGTCCCATCGCCCGCCACGCCGCCAGACCGTCCCGGATCTGGGCGATGGCCGGCCCGTCCGCTCCGCCCAGGGCCTGAGCCCAGCTCTGGTGGATCAGCCCGAAGGGGCGAAACATCGGCAGGTCCTTCTGCTCCGCCAGCTCGATCAGGTGGCGGGCCATCTCCTGGACCGGCTGCGTCTCCCAGCGCAGGGCATGAAAGCCGCAACCGCCGAAGGTCAGGGCCACGGCCTCGATCAGTGGCCGGGCCAGCTCCCGGGCCTGGGCGAGCGCCTGCCGGCTGCAAGACAAGGCCTGATCGGCATAGCCCATGTAGCACAGCGCCAGGGCCAGGATGCTCAGGCAACCCACTCCCAGGTCTGCGTCGACCCAGGGCAAGAGCGGTACATGCCGCGGACGATCATAGATCGCCAGGACCTGCCGGAGATCGGAGATGGCCTCGGCAACACACCCGTAAAAAAAGCGGCCCCACCCTCGCACGTAATAGCCCAGCGCCACATACGCGGGGGTGTCGCTGCGCTGGGCCAGGTACAGCAGCAGTTCGGCCAGGTCCAACGCCTCGGCAAATTTCCCCTGGGCGCTCAGTATCTCGGCATCCAGATAGAGCGCCCCGATCAAGTCTGCTTCGTTGGCGGGTCCCTGCCGTTCCAGGTCGAGGGCCTGCTGGGCCAGTTGTGCCCGCTCCGCCGATGCCCAGCCCTGGACGGGCAGCAAGGGACGGGCCAGGCCGATCAGCAACTGCTTCTCCAGTTGGGCGCGCTCCGGCCCCTCCGGCAGCCGCCCGACGAGGGCCAGGCCCTGCCGCAGCAGTTGGACCGCCTCGCCGTAGGCCGAAAGCTGCCCGGCCCGGTTTCCCGCCTGGAGCAGGCAGGCAGCCGCCTTGTCGAAGTGTCCTGCCGCCTCCCAGTGCCGCGCCAGCTGCTGCGGACCGGCCGGGTCCTGCACGTCAACCTCCGCCCCCCTTGCTCCCTCCTCGCGCAGCCCCTCCAGCGCCTCCGCAACGAGACGGTGCAGGTGGGTGCGGGCCACCTCGTCCACGTGGTCGTAGGCGTACCGCTGGAACAGGATGTGGGCGAAGCGGTAGCAGGACAGGGTCTGGCCACCCGGCTCCCGGCGCAGCAGGCGGGCCGCACGTACCAGGCGATGCTGCTTGCTCAACGTCTCGCTCAGGCTGCGCATCACCGCGGCCAGGCCGAGGCCGGTGACACGGGCCAGCACCTCGGCGGCGAACTCTTCCCCCTCGACGCTGGCCACCTGCAGCAGCGCCTGGCACGCGGCCGGCAGCCGGTCGATGCGCTCGGCGATGACTGCCTCCACCCGCGCCGGCAGCCGCCCCCAATGGAGCGCCGGCCCTTGCACCCACCGCCCGGGCTCGTCGCGGACCAGGTCGCCCCGCTCCTGCAGGCCGCGCAGTAGCTCGATGGTGAACAGGGGGTTGCCACCGGTGTGCCGGCACAGCGTCTCGCGGAAGGTCGCATCGAGGCGGTTCGGTTCGGTGTCGAGAAACGCCTCCACAAAGGCGCGGCCGTCGGCCTGGTCCAGGTCAACCTGGATGTCGCCCCAGTCGCGGCCGAATTCGTGGAGCACCGGCTCCAGCGGATGCCGCCCCCACGGCCCACCCGCCTCGCTTGTGCCCGGCGATGGGGTGTCCAGGGCCAGGGCCGGCCGGTAGGCACCCACTACCAGGATGCGCCCCTCGCCCAGGCGGCGCCCCAAGTGGAAGAGCAATCCGAGCGTGCCCTGGTCGGCCCACTGCAGGTCGTCCAGCAGCAGGAGCAAGGGCTGCTGGCACGCAATCGCGTGTAGCACCTGCGTCACCTGGTCAAACAGGTCCGTCTGGGCACGCGGTGTCCATTCGCCCTCCTTTGGACGCCGTGCCGGCGCCTCCAGCCGCTCCCATGGCGCCGTGCCGTCCAGAGCAAAGGCCTGGATGCGCCGCAGCAGCGGCTCGCGCGGCACAAAGGTGCCCACCAGGTCCGGCCCCAGCGCCATCAGCGCCCGGGCCGTGGTGGGCAGCAGGGCCCACAGCCGGCGGGCATGCTCGGGGCTCAGGCTGCCGCCCGCACGGTGGGCCTCGATCTCGCCGCTGAGCAGTTGTAGGATCTCGCGGAAGGGCAGGTAGGGATCGCCGCTGCCGGCGTAGGCGTTGCAGTTGCCGCCCGCCACCACCAGCTTGGCGTGCCGCGCCATGGTCTGCTGGGAGAACCTGGCCAGGAGCGCCGTCTTGCCGCTGCCCGCCACCCCGCTGACAAAGGCCACGCGACCCTGGCCCGCCAGGGCCCCCTCCAGAAAGTCTTCCAACCTCCCCAACTCGAGCTCCCGACTCACGAACAGGGCGGGCATGAGTGGGCGAGGCATGATGGGCGCGGTCGCCCCTCCCCCAGGGGGGCGCGGCTTGGAGGCAGCCAGCGCTCCGTCGCGGATTGCCTCGTACTGGGCAATGGTCTCGTCGGCGGGCACCACCCCCAGCTCCGTGGCCAACCGCTCCACGCAGGTCTGGTATTGCGCCAGCGCCGCACTCCGTTGACCGCCCAGCGCCAGGGCACGCATCAGTTGCCGGTGCGCCTCCTCCTGCCACGGCTGCAGCTCCAGTTGGCGCCGGGCATACCGCTCGGCCTGGCGGTAGTTGCCTTGACCTTCATAGGCTGCGGCCAACACCTGCAGCGCGCCCAGGGCCTGCCAGTGGAGCTGCTCCCGCTTGAGCAGCGCCCACTCCTCAAAGGGCGCGCTGTCCACCGCCAGCCCTTCCAGAAAGCCGCCGCGGTAGAGGGCGACCGCCCGCTCCAGGCGACCAACCGCCTCGGGGTTGAGGGGGGAGGCATCTGGGGCGGAGGTGGCGCCTAGCGCCTGCGTGAAGGTGGTGACGTCGAGCTCGACATTGGCGGCGGGGTTGAGTTGGATCGTCTCGCGGCTGGCAAGCAGGAAAGGCTGATCGGGATGGTCGTCACCCAGCGCCTGGCGCAGGTCAGAGAGGGTGTGGCGCAGGCGAGCCAGCGCGTCACGGTCGGGTTGCTCGGGCCACAATAGCGCGGCCAGCATCTCGCGCGGATGGGCAATGCACTCTGGTTCGCTCGGCCCTTCGACGGCCAGGTAAGCCAGCAGTGCGCGGGCCATGCCAGAGGCGGGCAAACGGACCGGTGCTCCGTCCAATGTCGCCTGGAAGGATCCCAGCAAGGTCAGTTTGAGATGGCCCATGACCACTCCATCAATAGGCGCCTCGTTGTCGCTCCCTCCAGTATACCACGGTTGGGCAAAACCCGCAACACGTTGAGCAAGTATCTGCGGGTTCGTTGCATTTTGGTCCTCGGGCGACGGATCGCGGACGTTTCGCGGACGTTTCGCGGACGGACGTCTGATATAGTACATGGTAGATGGTGAGGACACGTCC
>JBFYTF010000713.1:0-2700 GCA_041300865.1 Anaerolineae bacterium | reverse complement strand
AGTGCTGTGGCGGAGCTGGAAGGACCACCGTGCCCGAGGCCAGGCCGTTGAGCAAGGTGGTACGCCAGTCGACCTCGGCCAACAGCCGGTCGGTGCACAGATCGACGCCGTCGAGGCCGGTAGCATTGCCGAGCGACTGGGGGGTCAGGCTCCGCGCAAAGACCTGCCCAATGGCCGGGAAGCAGCCGACCTTCTCCCCTGGCAGAGGCTCTGCCGCTCGAGGCCGCCTGTCAGGACGCCGGGCTGCGCGGGCAGCAGAAGCCAGGCTCTTACGAGCCAAGGTCTCTGCGAACTCCATGTGTCCCACGCGACGGTACGGGCTGCCTGTGGTGCCGCGCAGCACGTGGCGCCAGTAGGCCTCCCCCACGAGCGACAGCTTGGCCAGCGTCCTGGCCCGCGGGTCCCCTGTACCGGGCGGCCGTGGCCCAATCACCTTGCGGTCCAACCCGGTGCCACTGATGTTCTTGCCCATTTCGTCCACGATCAGAAGATCGACCCGGTCAAAGGGAAAGCATGGCAGCCAGTCACGCGCCTCGCGCAGGAGCCGCTCCTCCCCCACCTCCAAGCCGGGCGCACCCAAGGCCTCGATCACTGCCACCTGGGCGTAAGCATTCTCCACAACGGCCAGGCCACCCAGCACGGGACGATCCGCCAGGATCGTGCGGGCGGCGCTGCGCAGCACAGGCTCGAATCCATGCTTTTCGAAGGCCTGATGGTACCGCCTGGCGCCGTCATAGTTGCCGAGGCCCACCACCAGCATCTTCAACAGACCGCTTTCGATGGCTCCCCGAAATGAGGCATGCGGCCGGACGCGGTTGCAGACGAGAATGTGCTGCGCGCTCGCCGCCTCGCGGTCAAAGTACACGGGTACACCCTCGGGTGTCCTGCCCAGGTAGGCGGTCGCCATCGATGCCCGGATCTCGCAGCCGACGTGTTGTGGAGTGATGCCCAGAGCCGCGAGCACCGCCACCTGCCCAGCTGCTGTTGCACCGCCATGGCTGCCCATGGCCGGCACGACATAGGGCACGGCACCCACCTCTTGCAAGAACTGAACGAGGGAGGCGACGATCAGGGGCAGCTGGGCAATCCCCCGGCTACCGACGGCAATGGCCACCGAATCTCCCGCCCGGATGCGGCCCTCCGGGTCCAGGCCTGCGAGCGTACCGCGCACGGCATGGGCGACGTCAGGCAATCGGGGTTGAGGGTTCAATTGTCTCACGCGAAACATCGTCGGATAGCAGAGACCTGCCCGGGGGGCACCGGGACTCGAAGGAGCTGGGATCTGACTCGACACTCGGCTCGTCCCTATTTACAGGATATTCATGTCCTATATTGTTCACTATACCACATCTGGCAGGGGTGTCAAGTCTCTGGCGCGTGCAGTATCGCCGCGAAGCAGCCCAAGCCAGCATTTCTCTGCACGGGGCCGGACCCGCCCTCCGGTGCCAGGCTACCGTTCGTCCCGGAACGTGGCCGCAGGCTGCCCTCGGGCACGCCTCTCACCACCCGACAACAGGGCGGCAGCCAAGCCCAGAGTCAAAATGGCCGCACAGAGCATGTACACAAAACGCAGGTCGACCGTCACGGCCAAGGCGTAGGCGATGAGGGGGCCGGCCGCGCTGCCCGCATCGCCGGCCGTGGCGAGTCCGCCCATGATCATGCCCTGTTGGGGGCCAACGGCCAGGTCGCCCACTACGGCGGCCAGGGTAGCGATGAGCCCTCCACTGCCAATCGCTACCAGAGCCACTCCTCCGACGACGTTCAGCGCGGCGGCCCTGGCCGACAGGAGGGCGAAGCCCAGGACGCTAACGACGAGGGCGATGCGGATCACGGGCCAGCGGCTGTGCAGCCGGTCGGAGAGAGCACCTGCCGCCGGCCCGGAAGCGATGCCCAGCAGGGCTCGAAGCGCCAGCAGCGCGCCGGCCACAGAAGCCACGCCCACAATGGCGCTGCCGATGGCCACTCCACCGGCCCAGCGCTGCCCCAGATAGAGGCCGATGGTGGACATCAGGACGCCGTTGCTCACGAAAAAGATGGCGAAATACAGCCCGGCGGCCACGAGTAGGCGCCGGTCTGCTTGTCCGAGGGACAGAATCTGGCGTAGGATTAGCTGCAGACCGGGAAACCTCGCCCGCACGGTGGCAGGCTCCGGCCGGGTCTCGGGCAGCGCCACGGCCGCCACGGCCAGGCCGACCGCGCTAAGGCCGGCGCAGATGGCCACAGCGGGCCTGAATCCCAGGGCGTCGGTCAGCATGCCGCCCACGAGGGGGCTGAGGGTGAGGCCCAGGAGGTAAAACATCTGGTAAATGCCGGTCATGCGCCCTCGGTCCAGACGGCTGCTGCGGTCGAGGATCATGGTGTAGGCGCCGACATTGATCAGCGACCAGGCGCAGCCCCACAACAGCCGCGCGGCCAGCATGGGCCAGAAGCCGTGAACGAGCCCATAGGCCAGGGTGGAGAGGACCCCGATGACGAGCCCTAGAAGAAAAAGCCTGCGGCGGCCCTGCCGATCGTAGAGGGCGCCGGCCAGCGGATTGCCCGGAATGCGAACCAGACGGTTAGCCCCCAGCAGCAGGCCCACGGCGGCCAAGTTTACGCCGACGACCTCGGCGTAGTTGGGCAGGACGGCATAGAGGGTCGAGTCGCCGGTAAGCGACAGGGCCACAGCCACTCCCAGCGGCAGGAGCAGCTCCCTCTGAG
>JBFYTF010000529.1:0-6031 GCA_041300865.1 Anaerolineae bacterium | reverse complement strand
GCCAGTTCCTGAAGGTTACTCGGTGTTTGAAAAAATCGAGACCCACTTCGGCCCGGAGAACGTGGTGACGATGTTCATCTCGGCCAAGGGAGACCACACCGGAGACGTCTGTGTAGGTGAGGTCACCTACGACCGTGATGGGAACCCGATTATTGAGGAGCTAGGACAGCCCTGGTGTTACGCCAGCGACCACATGGACTACTTCGAGCTCGACCAGAATACGAACCTGGCCCTTGGGAACCGGGCGCTGCAACTTCTGGAAACACACCAGGAGGATCTGTTCTTCGCCCTGTTCCTCTTTCGCGATCCAGATGTGACCGGCCATCTGTTCGATGAGAACGCGCCCGAGTATTCGCAAAAGCTCCTCGAGCTTGACGGCTGGCTGGGCCAGATCAGGGCCAAGGTGCAGGCGCTGGGCATCAGCGACAAGACGCTGATCTATGTGGTCACCGACCACGGCTTTGACGAGGGTAAGTCAGTGCACTTGAATGCGCCGTACGGCTTTTTCGCCTCGAACGATCCGTTGGTCATGAGGTCCGGCGACAGGAAGGATCCGGCCGCAACCTGGCTCGACAGGTATGGGATCGACCCGACCATCGGCGGCGCGCCACCACTGAACGCCTACTCGCTGTACTCGCTTCCGCCGCTGGCCTGTATCCCCGAGGGCCAGGCTTACATTGACTATCCCGGGGCGCCAACGTGCTGTGCAGGGCTGCAGCTCATCAGCCTCGATAAGAAGGTCGGAGGCTGCATCCTGGCGACGGGTGGTACAGGGGACAACTCGGGCTACTGCACTGCCTGCGGCGATGGCGTGTGCCTGGCGCCCGAGGGCCCCTGCAATTGCCCGGAGGACTGTCCACTTTACTAGCGCCGCGGAGAGCTTGGGCACGTCCAGGCCGTATCCTTTTTGAGATGTTGGGCGGTATAGATAAAGAGGGGATCCCTGACGCTCCCCCCCGCAAGTGCGCCGTTTTGCTCCTGGGTCACTGCCGATCTTTGATCCTTATCAACTCCAAACAGGGCGTCCTATCCCCCGTGCTGATTGGCACGGTAGCCGTTGAACGCTACCGCTCGCCGGAAGGAGGGCGTATGGAGCGACGAGGTGACGTGCTAGCTGCTCAAAGTGTGGTCAAGAGGTTTGAGTGCTAGGTGTTTAGCCAAGGAGAAACGGTGATGAAAAAGGGGACTTGGATCTCGATTGCTGTTACGCTGCTCTTGATTCTGCTGCCAATGACGACGTTTGCCAGTTACACGATTTCGCCCCAGATAATGGCGGGGCAGAACCAGTCTGCCGGAGTGGTCAAGATCACGGGTAATCCAGACGGCTCCCTGACGCTGGTGTACATGCTGAAGGGTGGGGCCGGCTGGTGCATGACCGATTCGGCGGTGCACACCGGCCTGACACTGGATGACTTTCCGCAGAACAGCGGTGGCGCCATACCCGGTCAGTTCGACTACCAGTACGACTTTGGCGGCTGCGTGAAGGGTGCCACGGTTACGATTGCGGATCCGGCAGGCTACAAGGGAGATCTCACCATTGCCATCCACGTCAACGTGATCGGCCCAGACGGGCAGCAGGAAACGGGCTGGGTCGTGCGCTGTGGCAACCTGGAAGGTGGCCAGTTCCCTGGCAGCAACTGGTCAGCCTGGCTACTGTTCCCGGCAGCGGCCTGGTACTAGCCTGGTTGCTCGTTCTATGCTTGTGTGTGTGCCCGTAGCTAGGGCTTGAGTGCAGGGGGTACTGCGCGGCGTGCCTGCCCGCAGCACCCCCTGCACTCAACGCCGGTGCGGTTCCACCGCTGCGAAGAGGAGGCGAGGTCTGGCAGTTGGCTTCGGGGCCCTTGTTGCGAGACTCATCGCAAACATTATAGCAGAAGAGGGTAAAGTCAACCATGGATGTCAAGGAGCTGCAAGACTCGGACAAAGATAGATGGGACAGTTATGTTCGCGCTAGCCCTCTGTCTACCTTCTTCCACCTGTCGGACTGGCGCGACGTTTGGGTCGCGAGCATGGGCAGCCAGGCCCACTACCTGCTTGCCGCGGAGGGCGACAAGTTGGTTGGGGTGCTGCCGCTGCTTCATGTCCGCAGCCGCCTGTCGGGCCAGTTTCTCACCTCCCTGCCCGGAGGCCTATGCGCCGAGAGCGAGGAAGCCGCAGCGGCTCTTCTGACCCGTGCCCAAGAGCTCCTGGCAGAGACGGGGGCGCACTATCTCATTCTGCGCGACGGGCTACGTCGCTGGGACCTGCCGGGGTTGACGGTGAGCGACGAGCATTGTACGTTCTACATCGACGTCTCGGAGGGGGCGGAGAAGGCCTACGCCGGGCTGCGCCGTTCCACTCGAAAGTACGCGATGCGTGGTGTGCGCGCCGGCGTAGGCGCGGTGATCGATCAGGAGGCTCTGAACGTCTTCTATCCCACCTATGCCGAAGCGATGCGTGAGCGCGGCACACCCACGCCCGGGCGGGGTTTCTTTGAGACGGCAATGCAGCGCTTTCCTGACACCCTCTGCCTGTTAACCGTCCTGCACGAGGATGAAGTCCTGGGCGGCGGTTTTGTCGCCCCTCACCGCGACATCCTGTTCTGCACGTGGTCGGGCCTTCCACGCAGACACTTTGCGTTGTACAACAGTTATCTTCTGTATTGGGGCGCCATCTATCATGCGGCTAACCAGGGCATGGCCAGGTTGGACATGGGACGGTGCAGGAGAGGAACGGGTGCTTACGAGTTCAAAGCGGCCTGGGGGGGAGCGGAACAGCCGCTGTACCAGCATACCTATCTCAATGGCAGCCGGCGTCCACCGCAAGTGGGTGCCGGCCTCTATCAGGATCCCAAGTACCGGGTCTTTTCCGGGGTCTGGCAACGCCTCCCCCTGTGGGCCACCGAAGCTCTAGGACCTCAGCTCCGCAAGCGGATGCCCTTTGGCTGAGGCCGCCTCCCGCGGCCGCGGGTTTCGCCACCGGCCGGTGGTCTAATGAGCGCTGGTGGCGTGGAGGTCGAATTCGACCCAGACCGGGCGATGATCCGAGCCGCCATCGTGTGAGATAACCCGCACCCGGATGGCTCGCACATCGCGCGACGAAAAGACATAGTCTATCCGCTGCACCGCGACGTTCACCGGGCTCTCGATCTCGAAGCTGCGCGGAATCAAGAGCGTGTGGCCGAACCCCCAGCCCCGCTCTTGCCACGCATCGTGCAGGTGGTCAGTCATCGCCGCGTAGGCGGCCGTCAGACTGGTCATGTTGCCGTCGCAAGCGACGATCGCGGGTAAGCCCCGCTCAGCGATAGCCCTGCCGATCGTCTCGACCTGTGCCGTGCGCGCCCCGGCAAACTCCCGCATTGGGTCCGCGTCCAGCCTTCCGAGGAGGGGCAGGATCCCAGTCCTGGCCAGATGGGCGTTGATGAGGTGGACACGCGCCTCTCCGATCTGGAGGACGGCGCTTTGGATGGGCCAGATCGGCCCGGCGCCCGGCGGAGCCAGGACTTGATACATGCGCCGGTCGACGATTGGATAGATGCTATACAGGGCCAAACCGGCTGTCCCGTCCCGCCAGCGATGGGGGTACTGATCAGCCAGGGCAGCGCTCAACGCCCCGTGCTGCCACTCGTGCACCTCCTGAAGCGCCGCGACATCGGGTGCTGAAAGCTGCAGCGAGCGCACGAGGGCTGCTACGTCATGGTTCGTCGCCTGCAGGTTAAGGGTGACGACAGTCAGGGGGCTGGCCGGCTCTGGTGCCGCCCGGGGCGGAAGGAGCGTGGCACCATAGTGCCACAGGAAAAGGCCCGCCGGAATGGCCAGCAGAAGGCCGCCCAGGAACTGCCGGCTGAGGAGCACCCAGACCGCAAAGAACAAGGATGGCAGGAAGAGCCACGGACCCATCTGGCTAAGCAGCAGAACCGCCAACCATTGGTCGCCCGAGAGCCCGCGGGCCAGAACCCAGAGGAGCAGTCCGGCGACATAGGCCCAGAGCAGGATTTCCAGGAGGCGGGTCATACGGTGCTTATAGCTCCGGCGGCCATCGGTCCTCACCCCCCGGCTCTGGCCACAAGGCGTACCTGCAACGCATAAGGCACCACGTAGTTGCCGGTGTCGTCGACGACGACCAACCGCAACCAGTAGGTGCCCGCCGGCAGGGTGTCGGCTTCCCAAGTCCCCAGCAAGCCATCCAGGACTGGCTGCTCACGGAGCTGGCCAATCACCTTCCACTGCCCGGCTTCGGGATCAAGATACTCGAGCTTGTAGTAGGAAAAGTCCTCGATCCAGGCGCTACCCCTGATCTCAAGTGTCCCTTGCACCTGCCCATCGTCTCCGGGCGATGTGATGACCACGCGGCGCAGGGCGTCGCGGCGTGCCTCCGCTTCGGGTGCGTACTGGCTGCCCGCCGATAGGGCCAGGTAGGTGTTCCAATGGCTCATGGCCAGGCGGGCGGACGTCCCCGGATCGGAGTCGTCAGCGTTTCGCTCGTACAGCGTTGCCAGTTGGTAATGCGCATCGGCGTAGTCTGGGACGGCGGCCAACAGCTCCTCGTACCTGGTCGCGGCGGACGGGACGTTGTCCAGGGCCTGATATATTCTGGCAGCCATGCCAGTGTACCAGGCTACATCAGGCTGCTGCTTGCTCAACCAATCGAAATGATTGGCCGTGGGCAATGGCTGGTTCCACTTCTCGTATATGCTGGCGACCGACTCGTACGCGCCCGTCAACGACGGATCGCGAGACAGGGCCTCGTCGAGATACTCAAGTGCTTCCTCGAACCTTTTCTCTCGCACGGCCAGCGATGCCATCCCTTCCCAGGTACCGGCATAGCCGGGGTGCAGCTCGCGAGCATGATCCAGCATGGCGTGGGCCGTCTCAAGGTCGCCTTCGAGCCCGGCCAAATCGGCCAGGCGGACATGGGCAAGGGCGCTGCCTGGCTCGGCGGCTGCTGCCTGTTCGAAGGCAGCGCGGGCCGCCGGCGTGTTGCTCTGGTCCTGGTAGAGGCTCCCTGCCATCAGCAGCGGCCAGGCGAGAGATCGGTCCAGGGCGGCTGCAGCTTGGAACTCGGCGAGGGCCTCTTCGTACCGTGCCTGCTGTTGATAAAGATAGCCCTGCGCGATGTGACCGGTGACGCTGCTGCCGTTCGCGCTCAGTGCAGCTTGATAGGCATCCTCAGCCAGATCGAACTGGCCGCTGAGTGTGTACAGGTCGCCCAGTGCCAGGTAACCTTCGGGTTGGTTGCGTTTGGTCTCGGCGGCAACTTGGTACTGGGTTATGGCCTGGTCTCGCTGTCCGAGAGCCAAGTACAACCTGCCCAACACCAGATGTGCGGCTGCGTTTGCCGGCTCCAGCTCCAGTGCCTGTTGGATGGTTTGCCGGGCTTCCTCTCCCCTGCCCTCCAAGAAGTAAAGCCAGCCCAGGGCCGAGCGTGCGCTGACGTCGCCCGGCTCTACGGCCAGCGCCTGCTCATAAGCCTTGAGCCCGGCTGGCACCTGGTGGGCGCTCACGAGTACGTCACCCTGGAGGGAGTAGGCCCACGCTCGCGCTGGATTGGCTGTGACGGCCGAGCGTGCGGCGGCCAGAGCATCCTCCTTCCTGTCAAGGGCCAGGAACGTGTCGACGAGGAGGCGATATGCATCGGCGTAGCTCGGCTCGAGGTCGATGGCCCGCTGAAACGCCTGGAGGGCCTGTTCTCTCTCGCCGCGGTGGACCTGTGCATTGCCCAGGGCCGTCCAGGCGACCGGAGAGCGGGAGTTCTGCTCCACGGCGTGCTCGTATGTGGCCCAAGCCAGATCCCAACGGCCCTGTGCCTCGTACGCCTGGGCGAGGGCCACCTCGGCCTCCGGGTAGAACGGCTCGGTCGCCAGGGCCTCGCGGTAGTAGCTCACAGCCTGCTCCGCATCGGGCAAGGCCCGTTGGAGGTTGCCCATCGCCAGGGCAGGCCGGCCAGAGGTCGGAGCCGCGGCACGCGCAGACCCATAGATCGTGGCCGCCTCGTCGCTGCTGCCCTGGGCCTCGTAGACCTGGCCCAGGCCGATATAGGCGGGCACGTAGCC
>JBFYTF010000676.1:0-2894 GCA_041300865.1 Anaerolineae bacterium | reverse complement strand
CTGCAACAGGCGTTCATCGACCACGGCGCCATCCAGTGTGGCTTTTGCACACCGGGCCTGCTCATGGCCGCCGCAGCTCTATGGGACAAGCTCGATCCCGGCGCTGTTCCCGACGACGAGGAGGTGATAAAAGCCCTGGGCCGGAATGCCTGCCGCTGCACGGGCTATGCCAGCATTCTGAACGCCGTGCGCTCGGCCTTCAATGAGCGCGCAACCGGCCGGCCGCTGCCGCCGCTCGAGGTGGCAACGATCGAGCCGTTGCGCGTTATTGGCCACTCCTATCCACGGCCCGACGCCGTGGCCAAGGCCACCGGCGCAGCCAGGTTCGCAGACGACTACTCGTTCCCCGGGTTGCTCCACGGGGCAACGTTGCGGGCCGGCTACCCCCACGCCCGCATCGTGTCGATAGGCACGGAACGGGCAAAGGCGCTGCCGGGCGTGCACGCCGTCCTGACCTACCACGACGTTCCGGGTCAAAACCGGCACGGGCTGGTCTTTGCCGACTGGCCGGTGCTGTGCGACGACAAGGTCCGCTACCTGGGCGACGCGGTGGCTATCGTCGCGGCCGAGACGCCCGAGATTGCGCGGGAAGCGCTGGAGCTCATCGAGGTCGACTACGAGCCCCTGGTCGTGGTGGGCAGCGCCGAGCAGGCCCTGGATCCCGCTGCCCCCCTGGTCCATGAAGCCAGGGAAGGCGGCAACCTGTTAGAGCACATCAAGGTCCGCCACGGCGATGTGGAGGAGGGTTTTGCGCAGGCGGACGTCATCGTCGAGCGCGAGTTCCGCACGCCCGCCTACGACCACATGTTCATGGAGCCGGAGTGCAGCATTGGCCTGCCGGCGGGCTACGACGGCGACCATGCAAAACTAACCGTCTACGTTGGCTCGCAGATCCCCTACGCCGACCGCAACCAGATCGCCGCGGCACTGGGCCTGGAGCCCGAGGAGGTGCGGGTCAAGGGCACCTTGATAGGCGGCGCTTTTGGCGGCAAGGAGGACATCATGGGCCAGATCCACGCCGCCTTGCTGGCGCGAGCGACCGGCCGGCCGGTCAAGATCTTGTACGACCGGGCCGAGTCACTCCTGGCCCATCCCAAGCGCCACGCCACAGTGATCCGCATCAAGACCGGCGCCCGGCGTGATGGCACGCTGACAGCCGTGCAAGCCGAGCTTATTGGCGATGCCGGAGCCTACGCCAGCCTGTCGACCAAGGTTCTCACCCGGGCCACGACCCATGCCACCGGTCCGTACCAGGTTCCCCACGCCAAGATCGATTGCTTTGCCATGTACACCAACAACCCGCCCGCGGGTGCCTTCCGCGGCTTTGGCGTCACGCAGTCGGCGTTTGCCGTGGAATCGAACATGGACATCCTGGCGCACGAGCTGGGCCTCGATCCCTTTGAGCTGAGGCGCAAAAACGCGCTGCGGGTAGGTGCCACCACGGCTACCGGCCAGGTTTTGGCCGAGTCGGTGGGTTTGCTCGACTGCCTCGACTGGGTCGAGGCGCGCCTGAAAGAGCTGCCGCCATCGAGCGTTGCCGGCAAAAAGACCGCGTGGGGCCTGGCGTGCGCCTACAAGAACACCGGCCTGGGTGGGGGCGCCGACGATGCCGCCGGGGCCGAAGTGGAAGCTTACCGCGACGGCACTGTCGAGGTCCGCGCCAGCTCGGCCGACCTGGGGCAGGGGCTGACAACCGTGGTCGCCCAGTGCGCCGCCGAGGAGCTGGGCCTGCCCTTCGACCGGGTGCGGGTCCGGCTGTCAGACACCGACCTCTGCCCCGACGGCGGTCCGACAACGGCCAGCCGCCAGACCTACATCACCGGCAACGCCGCCCGCCTCGCCGCCCAGGGGATGCGCGAGCGCTTATCGCGGGTGGCTGCTGAGCACTGGGATATTCCGCCGGACGCGATCCGGTTTCAGGAGGGTGAGCTGGCGGGCAATGGGCAGAGTGCTCCCTTCTCGCAAGCTGTGCAGTGGCTCATCGCCGAGGGCCACGAACCCCGGCTCACAGTGCGCTACCAGGCGCCCAAGACCCAGCCGTTGGGTACGGGCGGCGACATGCATTTTGCCTTCGGCTTTGCCGCCCAGGCGGTAGAGGTCGCCGTGGACCCGGGGAGCGGCAAGGTGCACGTACTGCGCGTCGTGGCGGCCGCCGACGGCGGGCGCGCCCTCAACCCGCTATCAATGCGCGGCCAGGTCGAGGGCGGCATTGTGATGGGCATGGGCACGGCCCTGACCGAGGAGTACGAGCTGGAAGGCGGCGTTCCCCACACCCGGCGCTGGAAGGATTACCGGATACCCCTCGTCGGCGACACGCCCGAGATGCACGTCTGCCTGGTGGAACACCCGACCGCGGCTGGGCCCTACGGGGCCAAAGGCGTCGGTGAGCTGCCGTCCATTCCGACGGCGCCGGCCATCTGCAATGCCATCTACAATGCCACGGGGGTGCGGGTATACCAGCTGCCGGTAAAGCCTGCCGAGATCAAGCCCTAACAGTGGCGCGACCGGCCCCGGGCTGCGGGCAGCGGCCGCTACTCATCCCTGAGCCAATGCTCGGCGCGGATAAAGCGGCGCGTGCCGGTTTGGCCGCGAACGACGAGACTCGGTTTCGGCCTCGCTGCCGTGATAGTGGACCCCTGAAAGCAGGGCGCCATCCGTGATACCGGTGGCCGCGAAATAGATCTCGCTGCTGGCGACCAGCTCGCCGCAGAGAAGAATCTGGCGTGCGTCCAGCCCCGTGGCCGCCACCGCTTCTCGCTCCGCCGCACTTTGCGGCGACAGCCGGGCCAGCATGCCACCCCCCATGGCCCTCGTGGCGCAGGCAGTCAGCACTCCTTCAGGAATCCCCCCGGTGCCCATCATGACGTCTACGCTGCCGTGAGGGGAGGCCGCCA
>JBFYTF010000524.1:0-4266 GCA_041300865.1 Anaerolineae bacterium | reverse complement strand
CGCCGCGGGCAGTCCCTGGTCGTCTGGGCGATCCGCGAAGGCCGTCAGTGTGCGCGAGCGGTTGACGAATACCTGATGGGCAGGTCGGAGCTGCCGCGCTAGGTTCGTCAGGAACCAAGACCCCGATTGGGCCGCTCCCGATCGGCGAGGGTCAGCGCCGCTCGGGGTGGTAGGGCGGTGGCGATGGACGAGCCCAGGGGGCCCGGCCATCGCTCCGGCACAGGGTCTGCTAAGGCGTCACACGCAGCCCTGGGCGACCATGGCGTCGGCCACCTTGACGAAGCCGGCGATGTTGGCCCCGCGCACGTAGTTCACGAAACCGTCCGCCTCGCCATAGCGGACGCAGTTCTCGTGGATCGACTTCATGATCTGCTGGAGGCGCATATCGACCTCCTCGCGAGGCCAACGGACGACGCCCGCGTTCTGGGTCATCTCCAGGCCCGACACCGAGACACCGCCGGCGTTGGCGGCCTTGCCCGGTCCGTAGAGCACGCGGGCCTGCAGGAAGACATCGACCCCCTCGGGGGTTGTCGGCATGTTGGCCCCCTCGGAGACACAGTGGCAGCCGTTGGCGATGAGGGTCCGGGCGTCAGCCTCGTCGATCTCGTTCTGAGTGGCACTGGGGAAGGCCAGATCGCACTTCACGCCCCAGGGCCGCTCCCCAGGCAGGAACCGGGCATGGGGGTAACGGTCCGCGTACTCGCTGATGCGCCCCCGGCGGACGTTCTTGAGGTCCATGATCCAGGCGAGCTTCTCTTCGTCGATGCCCTGCTCATCGACGATGGTTCCGCCGGAATCCGACATGGTGATCGGCTTGGCGCCGCAGTGGATCAGCTTCTCGACCGTGTACTGAGCGACATTGCCGGAGCCGGAAACGGCCGCGACCTTGTGGCGTGCGCTGTCGCCACGGGTTGCCAGCATCTCCTGGGCGAAATAGACGGCCCCGTAGCCCGTCGCCTCGGGGCGGATCAGGGACCCGCCGTAGGGGAGACCCTTGCCGGTGAGTACGCCATTGAAGCGGTTGGCGATGCGCTTGTACTGGCCGAACAGGTAGCCGATCTCGCGGCCGCCGACGCCGATGTCGCCGGCAGGGACGTCGGTGTCGGGCCCGATGTGGCGGTAGAGCTCGGTCATGAAGGACTGGCAGAAGCGCATCACCTCGTTGTCGCTCTTGCCCTTAGGGTCAAAGTCCGAGCCGCCCTTGCCGCCGCCCATCGAGAGCGTGGTCAGGCTGTTCTTGAAGACCTGCTCGAAGGCCAGAAACTTCAGCACGCCGATGGTGACGGTCGGATGGAAGCGCAGGCCGCCCTTGTAGGGCCCGATGGCGCTGTTCATCTCGATGCGGTAGCCCCGATTGATCTGGAACTGACCCTGATCGTCCACCCAGGGGACACGGAACATGATCACCCGCTCAGGTTCGACCATGCGCTCGAGGATACGCGCCTCGCGGTAGGCCCTTGATGCCTCCACCACCGGGTAGACCGATTCCACCACCTCGCGGACGGCTTGGTGGAACTCAGGCTCGTTCGGATTCCTGGCCACCACCTCGGCCACGAACTGCTCAATGGCCTGGGACCCATGGCCCGTGTCGGCCCCGCCCGAAACGCCGGCTGTACTCGCTGACATACCTTCTTCCCCGGGCAGCGCCCGTTCGAATCGATCACTGAAGATGCCGTCCGGCCCGGATGGCCGGGTGGTCGTTCCATGATCGGCCGCGGCGCACACCGCAGTTGCACCAGGATCGATCATGCGGCGCGCATGATAGGCCCGCTTTGGTGCACCCGCAACGGCGTATACTCCCGGGCCGAGCCGCTAAGGGGCACCGCGTTGGTGCGTCATGGCCCCGGGGCTGGCAGCCGCACGGCAGGCTCCCGCGGCCTGCCGGATCGCAACCGATGCAGGTGACCCCATGATCGAATCGCACTTCAGCACGGGCATTACGGCGCTCGACCGCGTGTTTCGCGGGTTGTTGCCCGGCGACAATCTGGTCTGGCACGTCGATGCCGCCGCCGACTTCGCGCCTTTGGTGCCAGGCTACTGTCGGGCGGCACAGAAGGCGGGGCGCAAGCTGATCTACTTCCGCTTCGCCGACCATGAGCCCTGGCTTGGGGAGGGTGACGCGGGTGAGGTTCACCACCTCGATGTGGCCCAGGGCTTCGAGCGCTTCGTCACCGAGGTCCGATCGGTCATTCACGGGGCGGGTCGCGGCACCTTCTTCCTGTTTGACTGCCTGTCCATCCTGGCCGAGGCCTGGTCCAGCGACCGAATGCTCGGCAATTTTTTCCTGCTGACCTGTCCCTACGTCTACGACATGGAGTCGCTGGCCTACTTCCCGCTGCTGCGCAACGTCCACTCGGCGCAGGCCACGGGGCCGATCTCGCGCACCACCCAGATCCTCACCGAGATCTACCGCTACAAGGGCACCATCTATATCCAGCCGAGCAAGGTGGAGCACCGCTATTCGCCGACGATGTGCATGCTGCACGCTTGGGAGGGCGATCGCCTCACACCGATCTCGGACAGCTCGACCATTGCGGAGATCCTCACCGCCAAGCCCTGGGCAGGGCTCGACGCCGTCCATTTCCGTCTCGGCAGGTGGAATCGCACCTTCCTCCAGGCCGAGCGCATCTGGGAACTCCAGCAGCGCGGGGTGGATGGCGGGGAGGAGGCCAGGGAGGTCTTCCGGACCCTGGTGCGCATGGTGTTCAGCCGCGACGAGCGGGTGCTGCCCCTGGCCGAGAAGTACCTCGACCTCGGTGACCTGGTCACCATCTGGAAGCGGATCATCGGCACCGGCCTGATCGGCGGGAAATCGGTGGGCATGCTGCTGGCCCGTGCCATCCTGCGCAAGACCGACTCACGCTGGCAGACCCTGCTCGAGGCCCACGACTCCTTTTTTATCGGCTCCGACATCTTCTACACGTACCTGGTGGACAATGGCTGCTGGCTGCACCGTCAGCGCCAGGTCGGTTGCCGGGAGGCCCTCGTGGACGACCTGCACGAGGCGCGTCGGCGCATCATCACCGGCCGCTTCCCGGACGATCTGGTGGAAGGCTTCGCCGAGCTGCTCGACTACTACAGCCAGTCGCCGATCATTGTCCGTTCGAGCAGCCTGCTGGAGGACAGCTACGGCAACGCCTTCGCCGGCAAGTATGAGAGCGTGTTCTGCGCCAACCAGGGCTCCCAGCAGAAGCGCCTGGACGATTTCATGGCGGCGATCAAGACCATCTACGCCAGCACCATGAGCGAGAAGGCCCTGCGTTACCGGGAGCAGCGCGGTCTGCTCGACCGCGACGAGCAGATGTCGCTGTTGGTGCAGCGGGTATCGGGGCGGCGCTACGGCAACTACTTCTTCCCGCAGGTCGCGGGGGTGGGATTGTCGATGAACCCCTATGTCTGGAACAAACTCATCGACGCCAAGGCCGGCATGGTCCGGCTGGTCTTCGGCCTGGGTACGCGGGCCGTGGACCGCTCGGACGACGACTACACGCGGGTGGTGGCCCTCAATGTCCCGCAACGGCGCCCGGAGAGCGACGACGAGGAGGTGCGGCAGTACTCCCAGCGGCGCGTGGATGTGATCGACCTGGACGCCAGCCAGGTGATTGCGGTCGAGTTCTCCGAGATGCCGGACCGCAAGGACGAGATCCCGCTGCACATCTTCGCCTCCCCTGACGAGGGCCTGGTGCGTCGAGCGGCGAATCAGGGGCTGCCGCCCCCGACCGCGCAGCTCCTGACCTTCGACCACCTGTTGTCGAAGACCCCCTTCGTCGCCGACATGCGGGAGATGCTGAGGCTCATCGAGGAAGCCTACGAGTACCCGGTAGATATCGAGTTCACCGCGAACTTTGCCGACGAGGACCATTTCAAGATCAACCTGGTGCAGTGCCGTCCGCTCCAGGTCGCCATGGACATGGCCGCCACCAGCCTGCCGGAGCCGGCCGCCGAGGACATCGTGCTGGAGGCCGCCGGCGCCGTCATCGGCAAGAGCCGCCACCATGCCATCGATCGGGTGATCTATGTGACGCCCGCCGTCTACGGGAAGTTGCCGACCCAGGACCGGTATGCGGTGGCGCGCCTGATCGGCCGCCTTCTGCACCTTGATGGCCCCCAGCGTTCCCGCGAGGTCCTGCTGGCGGGGCCCGGGCGTTGGGGGACGACTATGCCCCTCCTGGGGGTGCCGGTCTCCTTCGCCGAGATCGATACGGTGGCCGTGCTGTGCGAGATCGTTGCCATGCGCGAGAACCTCGTCCCCGACGTCTCCCTCGG
>JBFYTF010000522.1:0-4963 GCA_041300865.1 Anaerolineae bacterium | reverse complement strand
GAGGGGCAGATCTATTTCCTGGGCGGGGTGGATCCCTACACCTGGACGTTCAGCGGCGCCGTCGACCGCTACGACCCGGGCAGCGGCGCGTGGCTTGCGGCCGCGCCCCTGCTTCACCCCCGCGCGTTCGCCATGGCCTGGGCCGATGGCCACCAGATCTATGTCGCGGGTGGCATCGGCGCCGCGGGCCCCCTGACGTCCACCGAGGTTTACGATCCCGCGACCGGCAACTGGACGGAGGATCCCGGGCTGTTTGCCCCCTTGCCGGCGCCCAGATACGCGGCCGGCGACGCCGTCCTCGACGGCCGGCTGTGGGTCATTGGCGGGTTTGACACCGGTGACTCGGACAGGACGCTCTATTGGTCGCCGGCCGGCAACGCCTGGCAGCCTGGCCCCGCGCTGGCCGTCGCCGCCTCGCGTTCCGAGGCTGCGGCCCTGGCAGCCGGCCTGTACACCGTGGGTGGTCTGCGTGAGGCCGTCCCCCTCGACGACCACCAGCGCCTCGCGGCCTGCCCGGACCGGGGCGAGTGCCGGGGCGGGCTGGAAGGGCAGATCTACGACGCCGAGCTGCCCGCGACGACCCCGGCCTGCACTGCCCCCAGCCTGACCCTGACGCCGGGCGGCTCCGTCCCTGTGGCGCCCCTCACCGGCCGCTTTGGCCCCCTCTCGCTCCTGCCCGCTGCCTACCTGCTGGAGGCGAGCGCTCCCGGCTACTCCCTGGAGCCGGCGGAGGTGACAGTCGAGGCGGGGATCACGACCACGAGGGACATCGGGCTGTGGCGGCCACGGGTGTCGGCCGGACCGGCGCACCTCCGGGTGGCCGCTGACCCCGGCGCCGTCGTCAGCGCGCCCCTGTGGATCACCAACACGGGGCACCTGGCGCTCGCGTATGAGCTCGTCGAGCTCGCCCCCAGCTCCGCGGGGTGCCTGGCGGCCAACGGTGACGAGCTGCCCTGGCTGTCGCCGGGCCCGAGCGCGGGCGAGATCGCACCCACCCAGGCCGCGACCGTGGAGTTGACCTTCCTGTGCACCGCCGCCCAGGCTGGGCAGGTGCTTGCCGGCACACTGCGGCTCCTGCACAGCGATCCCTGCGCCGCGCCGCTGGAGCACTCACTCGAGTTTGCCTGCGGGAGCCAGGCGAAGGTTGTTTACCTGCCGCTGCTGATGGCGACGCTCGATCCGGCCCCCTCCTCCACAGTGGAGGACGCCGCCAAAGAGAGGGGCTCGCCGGCGAGATGAGCCTGTCCGCACTCCGCCCCGATGGGGCCTGCCTGGCGGGAAGGAAAGAGGATCTCGATCGTGCTGCCCTGGCCCACCCGGCTGTGCACCCGGATGTGGCCGCCGCCCTGGGTGACGATGCCATACACCGCCGCTAACCCCAGGCCGGTGCCCTGGCCCGAGGGCTTGGTGGTGAAGAAGGGTTCGAACAGGTGGGTCTGAACGTTCTCGTCCATGCCAATGCCCGTGTCGCTGATTGCCAGGCGCGCGTGGGGACCGCAGCGCACGGTGCCGTAGCACAACCCGCACGCTTCCTCGATCACCTCATTGCCTGTCTCAATGCGCAATTCCCCTCCGCGGGTCATTGCGTCACGGGCATTGAGCACCAGGTTCATGCACACCTGCTCGATCTGCGATGGATTGGCCTCTATGGCCCACAGGTCCCGGTCCAGCCGGCTTACAAGCTCGACCTTGCCCAGGAGCAGGCGCCTGAACATCGGATCCAATTCCCTGACCACTGCGTTCAAGTCGATAACCATGGACTCGGCCACTTCGCGGCGACTGAAGCGCAGGAGCTGCTGTACGAGGTCGGCAGCGCGCTCGGTTGTCCGCAGAATACGTTGTGCGTCCTTGGTTGCCGCCTCCGCTATGGCCGGCTGTTGTTCCAGCAGCTCGGCGCTCATCTGGATGATGGTCAATAGGTTCCGAAAGTCGTGGGCGATGCTGCCCGCGAAGCGGCCGAGGGCTTCCAGTTTCTGCGCCTGGCGAAATTGCTGCTCCAGCTGCACCTCGCGCGTCACATCGCGCATCGTCGCCACATAGTTGATGATCTCGCCCTTGCGATCGCGCACCGGCGTGATGGTTGCATCCTGGTGGAACGTCGTGCCGTCCTTGCGCAGATCGATCAGGCGTCCCTGCCACACCTGCCCGGCTTTGACAGTTTCCCACATCGCGCGGTAGAAGGCGCCATCGTGCTCCCCGCTTCTCAGGATGCGAGGCGTCTTGCCCATCACCTCGGCCCGGTGGAAATGCGTCGTCCGCTCGAACGCCGCGTTGACGTAGCGGATCGCGCCCTCAGTATCGGTGATGATCACCGGTCCGGCCGCCTGCTCCACCGCCGCGCCGAGGCGCCGTTGGTTTTCGGACAGGCGAGCCCGCGCCAGGGCCGTGGCCAGCTCCTCGGCCACGACCTGCAGCAGGCCGATCTCCTCCTGGTCAAACACGTGGCTGCGGCCGTAGCCCAGGCCCAGGCTGCCCAGTGTTCTCTCTGCCGCGCGCAGTGGGAGGATCAAGAGCGAGCCCGTCCCGCTCCGGCGCATCATGCTCGCCACGGAGGTCGGCAGCGCTGCGTCCGTTGCTTCGGCCAGGAGAAACCCGCGCTCAGGCCGGCCGGCCGGGTGTGTGTCGCCGGCGCCGGCGGCCGGCAGGAGGGTGCCCCACTGCGGGACGCGGCTGCCGCCGACGTGATACTCGGCAGCCAGGCGCACCCGTCCGCCCTCCTCTTCGTCCACGACGGAAACGGTCGCCTGGGTAGCCCCCAGCGCGCCCACCAGCTCCCGGCACACGCTCTTGAACACCCCGGGCACATCCTCGCCGTCGCCGGCCATGGCGATCACGCGGTTGAGGAGTGCCAGATCCCGGTTCCGCCGCTGCAGCGTCTCTTGCGCCTGGCGACGCTCGACGATCTCGGCCTGCAGCTCCCGGTTCGCCGCAGCCAGCTCCGCGGTGCGCACTCGCACCCGCGCCTCCAGCTCGTCGTGGGCATTCTGCAGGGCACCCTGTGCCAGCTTCTCGGCCGTGATGTCCTGCGCCGCACCACAGATCAGCACCCGCCCTGAGCCCGGGGGGTCCTCCACGCGGCGCGCATAGTGTCTCACCCAGCGCTGCGTCCCCTGGCTGCTGACCAGGCGGTGTTCCGCGATCTGCGGCTCGCCGGCCAGCAGCCGGCCGAGGTGCTCCCTCATCAGGGGCAGCTCCTCGGGGGCGATCCAGGCCTGCCATTGCCCGGCACTGTACAGCGTGCCCGGCTCCAAACCGGTAAGGCGCAGGAAAGCCTCGCTGGCCCATTCCAGCAGCAGGCGGCCGTCCTCTTCCAGGCGCGCGGCATAGGCATAGTCAGACGTGAGCTCGGACAGGATCCGGTAGCGTTTTTCGCTCTCGCGCAGGCGCTGCTCCATGCGGTGCTTGTACAGCGCCATCTCGATGGCACTCAGGAGCTCGCGCTCGTCGAACGGTTTCAGCAGGTAACCATAGGGCTCCGTGCGCTTGGCCCGCTGCAGCGTGGCCTTGTCCGAGTGGCCGGTCAAATAGACGACGGGAATGTCCCACGTGTCCCTGATCTCCCCGGCCGCGTCAACGCCGTCCATCTCCCCCTGCAGCTTGATGTCCATCAGGACCAGGTCCGGCCGGAGCGAGGGGATCTGGGCCACGGCATCTTCGCCCGAAAAGAGGATGCCGCACGTTTCGTAGCCGAGCTCCACCAGCTCGTCCTGCAGGTTATACGCCACTATGGCGTTATCTTCGATGATCAGGATCCTGGGCGCTGTCATCGCCTATCTCCCCGGCGCTCTGTTCCTCGGCTGGGGAAAGGCGATACGGAACGTCGTCCCGTCCTGCCGGTCGAGCTCCAGTCTTCCCCGCAGCTGCTCCGTAAGGACCCTGACCAGCCTGAGGCCCAGCGTCCTCGGCATCTGCCAGTTGACCTCGTCCGGCAGGCCGTCTCCATTGTCGCCCACCTCCAGCACCATCCCGTCGTCTGCCACCTGAAAGCCGATACGGATCCAGTGCCGTTCTTTCTCGTCGCCGGCAAAGGCATACTTGAGGGCGTTGGACACCAGCTCGTTCAGGATGAGGCCCAAGGGGATGGCGGTGTTGATGTCCAGGAACACATCCTGGACCTTGAGCTCCAGGTCGACGGGCCCAGAAGTTGGACGATGGACGCCGAACAGGTAGGACGTGATGGTGCGCACGTAGCCGGGTGCCGCAACGCTCCCTACCTCCGCAGACTGGTACAGCCTCTCGTGGATGAGGGCCATGATCTTGACCCGGTTCCGGCTGTCCTGGAGGGCCTGGACGACGTTGGCATCCTGAAAGCCCGTGGCTTCCATGTCCAGCAGGCTGGAGATGATCTGCAGGTTGTTCTTGACCCGGTGGTGGATTTCCTGCAGCATGAGCTCCTTCTCGCGCAGCGAGTCGGCCAGCTGGTCGCCGTGGCGGACGAGCTCCGCTCTCAAGAGATCGTGCTGTATGGCCAATGCCAGGGAACGGGCAACCTCCCCGACGATCTCCATAGACTCCGGATGCAAGCCATGGACCTCGTCGGAACCGATGAACAGAAAGCCCAGGACATTGTTGCCGGCCAGGACCGGCGCCCCGGCGTAGGCACGCAGGCCACGATCCCGCAACAACCTCTCCACGGGAGAGGGAAACGGGAGCAACTGCAGGTCACCTGCCTGCCTCACGCCGTGGTTGGCCAGGTCCGCCACCGTCAGGCCGACGTCGTCCACGACCTCGTAGCCGCCGTTCTCGTCACCGAGGCGCAGCTGCAGCTTGTCCCCTGCCGCGGTGCCGAGCAGGATGCCGGCGTAGCAGCAGGGGATGAGGTGCGCCAGCCGCTCGAGCACGGGTGGAAAGATCTCTTCCGGCGACTGTGCGGCCAGGATCGCCTGGTCGATGTCGTACAGGATCTTGAGGCGATCCGAAAAGCGGCGAAGGTTCTCTTCGGCTTGAACCTGCTCCGTCACAT
>JBFYTF010000519.1:0-2922 GCA_041300865.1 Anaerolineae bacterium | reverse complement strand
CCACGTTCACGATGCTGCCGTCGATGGTAGCCAGGATAATGCCCATGCCCACGGCGGCCATCACGTACCATTTGCGGCTGTAGTCCACTGCTTCCGCTTGCATTCTGTCTCCCAGTGCGTTAGCTGCGGGCCATCATACCACACTTCGGCGACTTTGCGAACTAGATAGGTGCCTTCGACAGCCTATGGGCCGATCCATCCTGTGGCGCGGGCCGCCGGTTTGCGTGGCGCAGAAACCGGCGGCTGGTCCTGCAAAAGTGCTCCTGGGGGCGCGTGTCGCCGGCTTGCGCGCCTAGCTCTCGACGAGAGCAACGGTCACCACGGGCTTGCGCTTCGTCTCGCGGTAGAAAAAGCTGGACAGTGCCTGCTCTACCTTGTCCTCCAGGTGCTCGGGGGTGGTGCCCCGTCCGTTCTTGGCCGCCGAGCGCACGATGTCGCGCGCCCGTGCCAGCAGATCCCCCGATTCCGGCGCAAAGACAAAACCCTGGGTGATGATGCGCGGCTCACCTACGGCCTTGCCGGCCTTGCGGTCGTAGCGGGCGACAGCCGTGACAAAACCGCTCTGCGCCAGCCCTCCGCGCTGCGCCAGGACGGCAGGCCCGACCTCGCCCACCCGCGAGCCATCGACGTACACGTTTTCGCCGGGGAGGCGCTTGCCAATGTGGAGCCCCTCACCCAAGCTCAGCGGATAACCGTTCTCCACGACCGCGATGTTCTCTTTGGGGATGCCCAGCTCGTGAGCCAGGCGGGCATGCTGCACCAGATGGCGCAGCTCGCCGTGGACCGGCACAAAGAAGCGCGGCCGCAGCGTCTGAATGAGCTGTCGCAGCTCGTCCTGGCTGGCATGGCCCGAGACGTGCACCTGCCGCAGCGGCGCGTAATACACGTCGGCCCCCTGCTGGAACAGGCGGTTGATCAGCCCACTGGTCATCTCCTCGTTGCCGGGGATCGTGTGCGACGAGAGCACTACTGTGTCGCCGTCCTGGATGCGCATGGAGCGATGGGTGCCCGTCGCCAGGCGGTTCAGCACGGCCATGGGCTCGCCCTGGGACCCGGTGGCCAGGACCACCACCCGGTGGGGCGGCAGCTTCTGAGCCTCATCCAGGTCGATGAGCATCCCGTCGGGGATGTCCAGGTAACCAAGCTCCCGGGCGACGTCCGTGTTGGCCACCATGCTGCGGCCGGCGATGGCCAGCTTGCGCCCGTGGCGCTGCGCCACGTGGACCACCTGTTGAATACGCGAGATGAGCGAGGCAAAGGTGGCAATGATCAGCCGGCCGGGCGCCTGCGCCACGATCTCTTCCAGGGCGTCGTAGAGCAGCGCCTCGGAGGGCGTCGTGCCCGGCTGCTCAGCGTTTGTGCTGTCGGACAGCAGCGCCAGCACCCCGCGGCGCCCGAACTCGGCCACCTTCTCCATGTCGGTCGGCCGGCCGTCGACGGGCGTTGGATCCAGCTTAAAGTCGCCACTGTGGACCAGCAGGCCGGCCGGGGTGGTAATGCCCAGGCCGACCGAGTCGGGAATCGAGTGGCAGACGTGGTAGGGCTCGACGACAAAGGGCCCGATGGCCAGGCGGTCGCCGGCGGCGTAGGTGTGCAGCCGGACGCGATCCAGCATCCGCTCCTCGCGCAGCTTGACTTCAATCAGGCCACGCGTCAATCGGGTGGCGTACACCGGGGCGTCGATCTCGCGCATCAGGTGCGACAGGGCGCCAATGTGGTCCAGGTGGCCGTGCGTGAGCAGCACGGCGCGCACCCAGTCCTTTTTATCGCGGATATAGTCCCAATCGGGCAACAGGTAGTCGACCCCTGGCATGTCCGACTCGGGAAACATGATGCCGGCGTCGATAATTAGAATGTTGCGGCCATACTCAATGCAAGTCATGTTCTTGCCAACTTCCCCCAGGCCGCCCAGGGGTAGAATGCGAAGTTTCGCAGCCAATTCAATACTCCTATGTTGTCGGTGTTGTGGAACAGGACCAGAGGCAAAGGGGGCCGAAACCAGAACGCAACGGAACCGCGATGCAGAGTACTGTCGAACTACACCTCAAGATTCTATATGTCAGGAAAGAGCAGGGAGGCCTTAACAAAAGCGCCCAGGCGAGTAAGCCTGGGTGCCCAAACCAGATTCCTACTTGATCCTACGAGGGCTATCATAGCAGGTTCTCGGCGGTTTGTCAAATACCGTCGAAGCGCAGACAGCCGGCCGGGCCACGTCCAGCGATTCCCTGCGCCGGACATGGCCCGAGTGACTTTGCGGGATCACGGGCCGGCGAACCGCGGCATGCCGCCCGCTCCAAGAGCTGCCAAGCAGCGTGTAGCAGCCAATCAGCTTTGCAGCGCCGGCAGGCTAGAGCCGGTTGTCCGGATCTCCGAACAGGGGCGAGTCGTCGTCCCGGTCCTCGTCCCCGGCTTCCGCATCGAGTTCAGGTGCAAGGTCCCCGGGCTCGAAGCGGCCCGTATCGACGATCACATAGTCGGGCCCGACTGACTGCGTGGCGCTGGCCGGGATGTACTTCGACTCGGACAGTGGCCCCTCGACGTTGACTTGGCTCATGCGGTACCCGGTGAACCGGCCTTCGGTGTCGATGAAAATGTCGCCGATCAGGCCCAGGCGGGTTCCGTTGGCATCCAAGACGGTGCGGCGCCGCAGATAGTCCGAAGTCTTGAGCCAATCACTCCTATCCGCCACATCCATCGCCGGGATCAGCACGTCGTCCCCGCGTACGAGGATCACGTCCGAACCCCAGACCTGAACGTCGTCGCTTTGGATGTATTGGTACTCTGGCTGCAAGAAGTCACCCACCTGGATTACGACCGCGGCCACGCGCGTGCTGTTGGAGTCAATCATCGTGTCGGCGACCTTGGCCAGGTTTTCCCCGGTGGTTACATTGACCACGGTCTTGCCCTTGAGATCCTTGATGG
>JBFYTF010000661.1:0-7565 GCA_041300865.1 Anaerolineae bacterium | reverse complement strand
GTACGGCCGCCTGGGCGACGAAAGGCTGCCCTGGCCGGACTTCCTGGCCGGCGTCGCCGCACGGTACGGCGTGGAGGTGGTGACCGAGGGCGTCTACGGTGTCTACTCGGATAACAGCAGCTTTGGCGGGTTCGACGTGCCCCACGCCGACCTGATCTACGAGCCACTTCCCGGCCCACAGGGCAGCATCCACTATGCCGGGCACATGCACGATCCATACGACACCGTGGAGCTGGCCCGGGACGTGGGCGACGTTTTTCAGGAGATGGCCCGCGTGGCCCTGGCGGCTGCTCTGGAGGCCGACCTGCCCCTCGATGCCCTGCGCGTCACGCCGCCGGCCTCTCGGCGGGCCCTGTTCCTGGCGACCCACACCCAGGTGCTGCACATGAGCCCCGCGACTCTCACCGACCTGGGCATGGCCCTGGCCATGGAGGGGTTCGACGTGGACCTGCTGCCGTACGGCCAGGCGGTGACCGCCGCCGGCCTGGAGGGCGTCGACATGGTGGTTGCCCTGCCGCCCATCGACTATGAGCCCCAGGGGCAAGCCTCCGACCAGGCGGAGGCCTGGTCCGAGGCAGAGGTCGAGGCGCTAGCCACATATGTCGCGGACGGCGGGCTGCTGGTGGTTACGAATTCCGCAGGCCGTCTGAAGTACGGCAACCGGGCGCTGGACCCCAACGAGGACTGGGAGGGTGCCAATCCTCTGGCCGGGCGGTTTGGGCTCTCGTTCGACGCGGGCAGCGTCGGCGCCGCCCGGGGGCAGCCTGTGGTCAGCCATCCGCTGCTCGAAGGCATTCGCTGGCTAGACTTGGGCGGCGGGACCGCCGTGCCCCTGCGCCTGGCACCGGGCAGCGCGGGGCAGGTGCTGGCCGAAGCCCAGGGTGTGCCCGCTGCCATCGTGGTGGACCACGGCGAGGGCCAGGTGCTGGCCCTCGGCGACCTGGGCCTGTTTGTCGCGGCGGGGGCCGAGTCGCAGAACGTGCGCTTCTGGCAGAACCTGGCAGCCTACGCTCGGCGAGAGTGATCCCAGGCCGCAACGTGATCCGGGCGCGGAAACCACCCCCTCACAGCCGGCAGGGTGCAGAGGGCGAGTACCCGCTCGCTTCTGTGCCGGGTGCGTTTGCCTGCGGATCGACAAACCCTTCGATTGCCAAGACCGGCAAAGTCTGATATACTTCCCCCGCCGGCGTAAAGTCGCTAACCGCTAATGGACCGCGTGCGTGCCAGACAGAATAGGAGAAGAATGAGCGGCGAGAGAATCCTGGTGGCCGACGATCGACGAGAGAACCTATTGTTCCTGGCCAACAGCATCCTGCGGCCCGAGGGCTATGACGTGATCACGGCTTCCGACGGCAAGCAAGCACTTGATATGGCCCTGGAAGAAAAGCCGGATCTGATCATCACCGACCTGAAGATGCCTCGCCTGTCGGGCCTCGAGCTGATGGCCGCCCTGCGCAAAGCGGGCATCGACGTGCCCGTCATCCTCACCACCTTTTACGGCTCCGAACAAGCTGCGATCCAGGCCTTCCGCCTTGGCGCCCGGGACTATATCATCAAGCCCTACGAAGTCAAGGAGATGCTCCAATCGGTGGAGCGGGCTCTCATGGAGAGGCGCCTCCTCCTCCGCGAGACCACCCCGGCGAATGAGAGCACTCCAGTCACCCAGCACCTCGAGGAGCGGGTGCGCCAGCTCCACAGCCTGTGCAGCATCGGCCGCGCTCTGACAGCCATACAGGGCAGAGACGAGGTGATGCGCGTCACCGTCGAGGCAGCCATCCATCTGACGGATGCCGGCGCCGGGCAGCTGTTCCTGCTCGATCCGCACACCGACCAACTGCAGCTGCGGGCCGTGCGCGGCCCTTCCGATCCAAAAACGCGATCCGTGCAGCGGCCCGGCACCGACGACCTCGCAAGGCAGGCAGCCCAGACCGGCCGCGCCGCGGCTGTGGAGCGGAACACGGGTAACCGAGGCCAGGCGGCAAGGGTGGCGGTCCCCATCCGCACTGGCGAAAAGCTGATCGGGATCCTGGCCGTTGATGCGAAGGAGGAACGGGTCCTGAATGAGAATGACCGCTACCTCCTCAGCCTGCTGGCCGGTTTTGCCGGGGTTGCCTTGACCAACGCCGAGATGGCCGAGCGCCTCCGGGCGGCGGCGGAGCACGCGGATCCGGCCCTCAGTGCCGAGGCGGTTGGCCGGCTTCCCGGGCTGGCGGCGAGCATCGCCGAAGCAGAGCGCCTCTCCGGCGAGCTGCGGAATCTGGCCGCCGCGGCACAGGTCCTCGCCAACCGGCTGCAGGTCCACTCCGGCACGCGTCACGTCGGCGATTTTTAACTCATTCTTTCCTTGCAATGTCCTCGAAACCAAGTATAATAGGCGGTACGTACGTGATCGCCCTGTGGCTGGGTTCGCCTCGCCGCCTCGACGTTGGGCGCCTGGGCGAGTTTCTGTTCCCGGCCGGCTGGTACCTGTACGTGGGCAGCGCCCAGGGACCCGGCGGCGTGGCGGCCCGGGTCAGGCGCCATTGGCGCAAGGCCGGCGACGGCAAGAGGCTGCATTGGCACGTCGACCATGTGCGACAGGCAGCCACCTGGGCCGGGGCCTGGATGCGATGCTCTGAAGAAAGGCTGGAGTGCGACTGGGCTGCGCGGCTGAGGGCCCTCGACGGCGCCCGCGTTGTGGCCGCCGGCTTTGGCGCTTCGGACTGCAGGTGCGCGGCACACTTGCTACACGTGCCGGCCTTGCCGGCCACAGAGTGGTTTGGCAGCGAGTTACAAGCCGAAAGGATCGACGTGGAACAGAAAGAGCTCGATGAACTGCTCGAGACCCTGACGTATGGCGACGATGAGAGCCGTGAAGCCGCGGTGCACGCCCTGGCCCGGTTCGGTTCGCGAGCCGCCAGGCCCCTGGTTACCATGCTGGGTTCGGGGGATAGCGACTGTCGTTGGTGGGCAACGCGCGCCCTGGCCGAGGTCGGTGGGCCAGATGCGGTCATGGCTCTCAGGGACGTCCTGGAAGACCCGGACCCCGACCTGCGGGCCTGTGCTGCCCTGGCCCTGGGTCGCATCCGTGACGCCTCGGCGGCGCCCGCGCTGGCGACGTGCCTGGGCGATCCCAGCCCCTTTGTGGCAAGCATTGCCGCCGACGCCCTCAGCCTCATTGGCGCGCCGGCCGTCGAGACCCTCGCCGGCAGCCTCAATTCGCCGGAGCCCCACACGCGGCTGCTGGCCGTGCGCGCGCTAAGCCGCATCAAGTCGCAGGAAGCCATTAGTCCTCTGTTTGGCGTGCTCGACGATCCCAGCTACCTGGTGCGCTACTATGCCCAGGAAGCCCTGGAAGCTTTCGGGGTGGGCATGGTCCTTTTCTCCCCATAGAACCGGCCATGCGGGCAAGACCGGCCCCGGTGGGCAGCCGGGGCCTCGGACGGCACATCGTATTTCAGTTGCTAGCTTGGAAACAAGGACCATAGAGGAGATAAAATGCCGGGTGTACAGGTCAAGTGGACGGGTGGCGTGCAGTTCCTGGCAGCAGACGAGGCGGGCCACGTGGTGGTCACCGACCGGGACGGGCAGGGCTTCAAGCCCCCCGACCTGCTCCTTGTCGCGTTGGCCAGTTGTGCCGGGATCGATGTCGTGCGCATCCTGGAGAAAAAGCGCCAGAAGTTCACGAGCATCGAAGCCAGCGTCATCAAGCACAACGCGCCCGATCCACCGTGGTGCATTGAGAAGATCGAGATCGAGTGGTGTGTCCGCGGCCGGGGACTGAAGCAGAAGGCCGTGGAAGACGCCGTGCGCCTGGCAGAAGAGAGCTACTGCTCCGTATCTGCCAGCCTCTGCAGCGAGATCGTGACCACCGTCCATATTGTCAACGAGGAAGAATGACGGATGGCCGCTTCGCCGCCCTCCAGGCCGAGATGCGCGCTTGCCGTGCCTGCCTGGAGGCCGGTTACGACATTGAGGCCGGGGCTATTTTCTCCGGGCCGGCACCCGCCCCGTTAATGCTGATCGGGCAGGCACCCGGCGTTACCGAGGCACAGGTCAAGCGGCCGTTTAACGCGTCGTCGGGAACCCGCCTGTTCCAGTGGCTCGCCCGGGCCGGCCTGGAGGAAGAACCCTTTCGCCGCCGATACTATATGACGGCCGTGACCAAGTGCTATCCTGGCAAACACCCGAAGGGTAAGGGCGACCGCAAGCCAACCGCCGCGGAGCAAGCGCTCTGCCGGCCCTTCCTCGACCGCGAAATCGAGCTCGTGCAGCCCCGCGTCATATTGGCCGTGGGCGGGCTGGCCATCGAGACCGTGCTGGGGCGGAAGGTGCTTCTGGACGAGGCCGTCGGACGTACCTACGAGGTCAATGGGCGGCTGGTGCTGCCCCTGCCACACCCATCGGGAGCCAGCCTGTGGCTCAACAAGCCCGAAAACCAGGCCCGCCTGGCGCGAGCCCTGGAGATCCTACGAGACGAGCTTCTTCCCCTCGTCGAGGCGTGAGGCGAGGACTGTCGGGGACCGGCCCGTAGCCGGCCCAGTCGCTGCGAAAGGAGACAAAAAGTGGATATCCAGATTGTTGCAGGTTCCATCCAGGAGCGCGAGGACGCCCTCATCGTAGTCAATCTCTTTGAAGGGGTCACGGCCCCCGGCGGCGCTACCGCGGCTGTGGACCAGGCCCTTGGCGGGGCCATCGCCGAAGCCATTGCCGCGGGCGACCTGCGCGGCAAGAAGGGCGAGGCGGCGGTCTTTTATTCGCGGGGGGCCATCCCCGCGCCTCGCGTCCTTGTGGTGGGCCTGGGACCGCAGGACGGCTTCAGCCTGCAGCGCGTGCGCGAAGCCTCGGCCACGGCTGCCAAAAAGGCCCGCGAGCTGGGTGTCCTTTCCTTTTCGAGCATTGTCCATGGCGCCGGCAGCGGGGGAATGGACGCCGAGGTCGCTGCCCAGGCCGTGGTCGAGGGAACGATCTTGGGTCTGTATCGCTATCAGGAGCTCAAGAGCAAGGACCCGGACCGGCCCAACCCGGAGACCTTTACCCTGGTCCTGCGCGATTCGTCCCAGGTGGCCGTGGTGGAGGCCGGCGCGGAGGTGGGCCACGTGGCGGCTGAGGCCGCCTGCCTGGCCCGCGACCTGGTGAACCGGCCGGCCAACTATGCGACGCCGACAGACCTCGCCGAGACGGCCATCGAGATTGCCGGTGAGTTCGACACGATGAGCTGCCAGGTGCTTACCGAGGAAGACGCCGCCGAGTTGGAGATGGGCGCTTTCCTGGGCGTGGCTCAGGGCAGCGACGAGCCGGCGGTTTTCATCGTGCTGGAGCACAACCCCGGCCAGCCCGACCTGGATACCGTCGTCCTGGTGGGCAAGGGCATCACCTTTGACACAGGCGGAATCTCCCTCAAGCCCGGCGAGAACATGGACCGCATGCGCGGCGACATGGGTGGTGGCGCCGCGGTCCTGGGTGCGATGCTGGCCGTGGGACAGCTCAACCTGCCGCTGCACGTGGTTGGCCTGGTGCCCGCCACTGAGAACATGCCCGGCTCCCGGGCTTACAAGCCCGGGGACGTGCTCGTCGCCATGAACGGCAAGACCATCGAGGTCATCAACACGGACGCCGAGGGACGCCTGATCCTGGCCGACGCCCTGGCCTATGCCGCCCGCTTTGAGCCCAAGGCCGTGGTCGACCTCGCGACCCTGACCGGCGCCTGCGTCGTGGCCCTCGGCGAGGGTGTCGCCGCCGGCATGTTCGGCACGGACGATGGCTTGCTGGAGCGGCTGCGGGCGGCGAGCGAGAGCAGCGGCGAGCGCTTGTGGCCCATGCCCCTCTATGACGACTACCTGGAAAAGATCGAGAGCCTGACGGCCGACCTGGCCAACACCGGTGGGCGCCAGGGCGGCGTCGGCACCTCGGCCATCTTTCTGAAGCAGTTCGCCGAAGGGTATCCCTGGGCACACCTGGACATCGCCGGCATGGCCTTCGAGGAGCGGCCCAACACACCTCAACGGCCGCCGCACCTGGCCAAGGGGGGCACGGGCTTTGGCGTGCGTCTGCTGGTCGAGTTTCTGCGCAGCTGGGCCGCCCGCGCCTGATGCCGCTGCGCCTGGCCTTTTTCGATCTCGACGGCACGCTGAAGCGGGAACGAGATCCCTACGTTTACCTGCACCGGCGGCTGGGCACGTGGGATGCCTGCCAGCCCTACCTGGCCCAGGGGCTGGCCGGCGAGCTCGATTACGACGAGTGGCTGCACCTGGATGTCGGCCTGTGGAAGGGGACCAGCCGCGCGGCGATGGAAGAACTGCTGCGCCAGAATCCCTACTTGCCCGGCGCCCGGGAGACGGTGGTGGCCCTCAAGCGGGCGGGCGTCCACCTCGCCCTGGTGAGCACGGGCCTGGACGTCCACGCCGGGTTGGTGCAGCGGGAGCTGGGCGTCGACCGGATCTATGCCAACGAGGTGCTCTTCCGCGACGAGATCGTCAGCGGTGAGGCGCGCACCCGGGTGCCCGAGGGGGGCAAGGGGCAGATCGTCGCTCAGCTTCAGGCCGAGCTGGGCGTGGCGCCTCAGGACTGCCTGGCCGTGGGTGACGGCTCGTCGGACGCCGACATGTTTGCCCGCGTGCGCTTTGGCGTGGCCGTCAACGCCCCCTCGGAGCGGCTGCGCGCCGCCGCGCACCTGGTCATCGAAGAGCCGGACCTGAGCGGGCTGCTGGCAAGGCTGGAGGAGCTGGCGCCGGGGTGGGTGCCGGTGGCGAACGACGACCAGGACACAGGGACATAGACGACAGCGGCGGCTGTATTTGCCGGCGTTTTGGCCGGCGGGGCGAAAGCCAGGCACCAGGCCACAACAATCGGTGGGGGGTTGATATGAGAGTCAACGACCATGTGCAGTGCAGGGGTTTTCCCTGCGCGGATGTCCGGCACGAGTGCTACCTGGTCCCGGACATCGACCTCGACCCTGCCGGCGTCTCCCTCGTCCTGATCTCCGAAGCCGCCCCCGCGGCGGCCGATGACTACTACTATGCGGCCGGGGATCCCCTGTTTCAACAGACGACGGTCCAGGCTTTCCGAGACGCCGGGGCGGACGTGTGCTCCGTCCAGGACATCCTCGGCCTGGGCGTCTATCTGACCACAGCAGTGAAGTGTGGGAAGACCGGCTACGGCATCAAGGCGGGCACGGTCAAGGCCTGTTCGTCGCTCCTGGAGCGCGAGATCGCGCTGTTCCCGAACGTCCAGGCTTTTCTCCTCATGGGGGACGTGGCGATCCAGGCCGTCAATGCCATTGCCCTGCGGGCGCGCGAGCCGAGGGCCATCCCGGCGGGATCGACCTACAAGATCCGCGGTGCGCCCTATTTTTTCCGCGGACGCCGGGCGTTTCCATCTTACCTGCAGGCGGGACCGAGCTTCTTAATCGAAAAGAGCAAGCGCAGAATGATCGCGGAGGACATTGCCGCGGCGATGGCCCTGTTGCGGCCGTCATCCTGAGCCATGCCCTGAGCGCAGCCGAAGGGGCAGCGTAGGATCTCACAGGCTCCATGCACTGTACCGGCGCCGTGAGAGAAGGCACGAGGCCGGCCTGGCAGCGCGCT
>JBFYTF010000510.1:0-4076 GCA_041300865.1 Anaerolineae bacterium | reverse complement strand
CGGGCCGGTCCAAGGCCTGAATTCTGCCCACCTGCGCGCGCTGTTGGCCTACCTGGCGGTCGAGCGCGGGCGGGAGCATCCCCGCGAGGCGCTGGCCTCGCTGCTGTGGCCGGAGCGGCCCGACCGCGAGGCGCTCAGCGCGCTGCGCAACGCCCTGTCCAACCTCCGCGGCGCTCTAGGCGACCGAAGGTCACCCGACGATCCCCGGGCGTCCGCTCCCCTGTTGCTCGTAAGCCGCAGCAGCGTGCAGCTCAACCCCGCCGCCGACTATTGGCTGGACGTGGCCGAGTTCGACCGGCTGACAAGTCAAGACCTGACAGGTCCTCCCTTCGGTCGAGACCTGTCAGGTCTCACTGAGGCTGTCAAACTCTACCGCGGCCCTTTCCTGCACGGCCTGTCGGTGCGGGATAGCCCCGCCTTTGACGATTGGATGCTGCTCAATGGCGCGGAGTACCGGCGTCGTGTGCTGTCTGTGCTGGCCGAGCTGAGCTCCTTCCATACGGAGCGCGGGGAATATGGCGAGGCGGCGCGCTGGGCGCGCCGGCAGCTCGAGCTGGAGCCGTATCGGGAGCAGGCGCACCGGCAGCTGATGGCCGCGCTGGCCCTGGGTGGGGAACGGTCCGCCGCCCTGGCGCACTATGAAGCCGTCCGCCGCCTGCTGGCCCGAGAGCTGGGCTGCGAGCCGGAGGACGAGACGCAGGCGCTCTGCGCCCAGATCCGTGACGGCACTCTCGTGCGGCCGCAGCCTAAACTCCGCGTCCCCGAGCCTCCCCCTTTCCCTGTCTTCGCTGGCGCCTGTCCCCAACCCCGATTGGGGGCTCAGCCTCCGCCGTTCCCGCCAAAGGCGCGTGAGGGTCCCCCGTTTGTGGCGCGGGAGCGAGAGCTGGCCCACCTGGAGAACCTCCTCAATCGGGCCCTGGCCGGCCGGGGCGGAGTGGCCTTGATCGCGGGCGAGGCGGGCGCCGGCAAGACCGCGCTGCTGGACGAGTTCGCCCGGCAAGCCGGACAGGCCTACGGCGATCTGATTGCGCTGCGCGGCAGGTGCAGCGCCTACGGCGGCGCCGGAGACCCCTACCTGCCGTTCCGCGAGATGCTGCAGACGCTGGCCGGGGACGTGGAGGGCCAGCGGGCCGGGGGGACGCTCTCGCCGGAGCAGGCGCGGCGTGCCTGGGAGGCGCTGCCGGTGGTGGGCGCGGCGTTGGTGGAGCACGGCCCCGACCTGCTCGACACTTTTGTGCCGGGAGAGGCACTGCTGCGGCGCGTCGAGGGGTTCCGGGCCTCGGCCGGCGCCGGGGCCTGGCAGGCGCGGTTGCGGGAGATGGTGCGCCGCAGCCAGGAGGGCTCGGCGGCTGCGGCCGGTTCCGGTGTGAGGGCGCCCAGGCCGGCACCGCAGCCCGACCTGTTCGCCCAGGTCACCCAGGTGCTGTACAGCGTGTCCCTGAGCAGGCCACTGCTGCTGGCGATCGACGACCTGCAGTGGGCCGACGGCGGCACAGTGGCGTTGCTTTTTCACCTGGGGCGCCACCTGGCCGGCAGCTGTATCCTGCTGGCCTGCGCCTACCGTCCGGAGGCGCTCCAGGACAGATTAGACCCTAAGGGTCTCGAAAGACCCTTAGGGTCTGTGGGGCCTGTCCTCCAGGAGCTTACCCGGGAGTGGGGCCACGTCCTGGTGGACCTCGACGACGCCGATGGGCGGGCCTTCGTCGAGGCGTACGTCGACAGCGAGCCAAATCGCCTGGGGGCGGCCTTTCGGCGGGCGCTGTACGACCACACCGAAGGCAATCCCCTCTTCACCGTCGAGCTGCTGCACAGCTTTGAGCGCGAAGGGGTGCTGCTGCAGGACGAGTGCGGGCGGTGGGTGGAAACGGCCCGGCTGGACTGGGAACGTTGGCCGCCGCAGGTGGAGGCGGTCATCGCCGGCCACCTGGCCGGCCTGCCCGACGAGGACCGGGTGCTGCTCCAGGCAGCCAGTGTCCAGGGCGAGCAGTTCACCGCCGAGGTAGCGGCCCGTGTCCTGGGCTGGGACGAGGAGGCCGCCATCCGGCGGCTGAGCGGCCCGCTGAGCGGGCCGCACCGGCTGGTCCAGGCGGACCGCCTGGAGCGGCTGCCGTCGAGCGGGCAGCGCCTGTCGCACTATCGCTTCCGCCATGCACTGGTGCAGCGGAGCGCCTACGGCAGCCTCGACGGGGTAGAGCGGGCGCGGCTGCATGAGACGACCGGGCGGGCCCTCGAAGCGCTCTACGCCGAAGGGGAACGGCCGGCAGGGCTGGCGGCGGAGCTGGCGCGGCACTATGAGGCGGCGGGCATGCCGTTGCAGGCCGCACGCGCCCTGCACGACGCGGGGCGCCAGGCCATGCGGCTGGCGGCCTTCCGCCAGGCCCTCGAGCGGTTCGACCACGGATTGGCGCTGCTTGCAGATGAGCCAGCGTCGCCCAAGTGCAGTGAGATCGAGCGGCTGTTGGAGGTGGCCCGGCTGGGCCCCCAGCGCAACCTGGCCGGGTCGGGTAGCGCGGCGTTGGCAGACGCCTTGGCACAGGCCACCGAAGTGGGGGCGGGCGATGCGCAGGGGCGGCCGAAGCTGGTGACCCTTGCCGCGCAAGCAACACTTCTCTCGTCGCGTGGGCAGTTCGAGGTCGGCCTCGCGGTGGTAGAGCAACTGCTCGATCAGGCGACGGAGTGGGGCGAAGAGAGTTTTGTTGCCCTCGCGCACTTTCACTTCGGCTTCATCTATCACCTTGTGAGCAAGCCACAGGAAGCGGAGCGCCACTTCGATTCGATATTCGCCTGGCTGACACCACAGCATCGTGCAGACTTGTCTCCAGAAGTCGGCTTTGATCCGATGACCCACGCGCTCACCTTTTCTGCCCTGGATCAGTGGCTCCTGGGCTATCCGGAGAAGGCCCTGGCGCGCAGTGCCCAGGCGGTGACAGGTGCCCTCGAGCAGGGGGACCTGTACAGCCATGCGCTCCCTTCCGCAGTCGGCCTGACCACGCTGTTCCTCCTTCGCAGCGATGCCGCGGCACTGCAGGAGCGAGCCGAGCTGTGCCACCAGCTGTCCCTGCTGAAGGGCTTTGCCGCGTGGCAGGCCTACGCTGAAGTCTTCCTTGGGTGGCTGGCAGTCATGCGCGGCGAGGACGTCGCCGGCATCGAGCAGATGCGGAGCGCGATCGCCGGCTGGCAGGCCAGGGGCATGGCGGCTGGCACAGACGCCCTGGTCCTGGTCCTGGCAGATGGGTGCCTGGCCGCGGCCCGCCGGCTCCCGCCGGACGACGATGCGGCGCGCGCCAGGCTGTTGGCGACGGCCCTGACGGCGATAGACCCCCTGCTCGGGCGGGCGGTCCCGTGCGGGCAGACCTACCAGGCCGAACTCCACCGCGTGCAGGGCGAGCTGCTGCTCGCGCGCCATGGGCTCGCCGCGGCCGAAGAGGCGCTGGCGTGCTTCCGGGGGGCCGAGCAGATCGGCCGGGAGCAGGGCGCGCTCGCCTGGGAGCTGCGTTCGGCCATGAGCCTGGTGCGACTGTGGCAGCGCCACCATGATCCCCGGAGCGGAGCCCGTCGTTGTGTGCCGAGCGCAGCGAGGCAGGAGTGGGAGGGGGACGCCTGCGCGGCGGAGTTGGCGGAGGCGCGAGAGAGCCTGCGCGGCGTGTATGCGCGCTTCACGGAGGGGTTTGCCTTCCCCGATTTGGTTGAGGCCAAGGCGCTGCTGGAAGAGCTAGAGCTCGAGTGAGCGAGCCGAGCCAACCGAGACGTATGGTGAAGGCGCTTCTAGCCAAGTGGGTCTGCTGGCTCGAGTGGTTGGCACCCCGGGCAGACATAGCTCGCCGTGCTCCCCGTCTTGACTTTGACAACCACCGTGCCGCAGCGCGGGCAGGGATGCCCCTCCCGATAGCCCACCTCGAAGCAGTTCCAGTTGCCCTTCTTGCCGTACAGGTTCTGCTCGTAGGCAAAGCCCCCCTGGTCGATGCTGTCCTGCAGGTTGCGGCGCAGGGCCTGGTGCAGGGCTTCGACCTCTTCGTCCGTCAGCGTGTGGATCGGCCGCAGGGGATGGACGCGCGCCTTCCACAGCGGGTCCTGGA
>JBFYTF010000607.1:0-2519 GCA_041300865.1 Anaerolineae bacterium | reverse complement strand
CCACCCTGCTGACCTAACCCGGGGGTCGTCCGACGCCTGCCACCCCCACCCCTCGGTCAGGTATGGCGCCAGGGGATGCAATGATGGAGTCCCTGCACCGATTCCTTTACTGGAACTCCTCCGGCACCGGGACAGAAAATGGAGTGAACGGAACCGCTGCAGCACTCAGGCCATGCATTGACTACTCAAACTCACTTGCCCTCTTGAGTGACCTCAATATCCTCTTCTACAGTACTTTACATAGTCATCACTCAGAAACTCAGGGTTTCTGGAAAACTCAACTAGTGTGTCGTCCGCTTATTTGATTGGTTTATTCAGAAGCGTCGCGATCGGTTGCAGTTTGGCCAGGATCTCGTCGGCAGTCTTCACCCAGACGAACGGCTTGGGGCTGCGGTTGTGGGCCTCAATGTAGTCATGGATGGCCTGGATCAGCTCGAGGACGCTACGGAAGACGCCCCGGCGGATGCGTTCGTCGGTGATCTTGCCGAAGAAGCGCTCCACCAGGTTCAGCCAGGATGACGAGGTCGGGATGTAGTGCACATGCACGCGCGGGTGTTTCGCCAGCCAGGCGGCCACCTTGTGATGCTTGTGGGTGCAGTAGTTGTCCGCGATGAGGTGCACGTCCAGGCCGGCAGGTACCGAGCTGTCGACCTGCCGCAGGAACTTCAGGTACTCCTGGTGGCGGTGCCGGTTCTCGCACCGTGCGATGACTTCCCCGGTGAGGACATTCAGTGCCGCGAACAGGCAGCAGGTCCCGTGGCGCACGTAGTCGTGGGTCCTTGTGCCGTTGCGCCCCTTCTTCATGGGCAGACCGGGCTGCGTTCGGTCCAGTGCCTGGATCTGGGACTTCTCGTCCACGCAGAAGACTACGGAGTGCTCCGGAGGGTCCAGGTAGATCCCTACCACGTCACGGAGTTTATCGGTGAAGTGCTTGTCGTTGGAGAGCTTGAAGGTACGCTCCAGGTGCGGTTTGACCTTGTGCTCGCGCCAGACCTCAGAGACCGTGCTCTTGCCCACGCCGACCGCCTCGGCCATCGCCCGGGTGCTCCAGTGGGTTCGGTTCGCCGGCTTCTCGGCCAACGCTCTAGCCACGATCTCGTCCGCCTTCTCCGGACCGTACACCGGGGTCCGTCCCGGTCGCGGTGCGTCCCGCAGCCCGGCGAGCCCGTTGGCGGCCAAGCGTCGGCGCCACTTGCCCACCGTGTTCGCGCTCACCCCCAGGGCCACGGCAATCTCCCGGCTCTCGGCCCCGGCTGCGGCCTCCAACGCAACGCGGGCCCGAAGCACGTCCCGAGCAGGCGCTGTCGCCGATCTGGCGGTTGCCGTGAGGGCCTCGCGTTCGGCGTCGGTTAGCAGTATCTTCGGGGCTATCCGCATGGTGTCTCCTGCTCCGTAGTCTACGAGCCTGGAGACACTCTAGCATAGCCTTGACTATAATACAACTAATTAACTGGACAACACACTAGGGGGTGCGGACGCAGCCGGCCCTTACGGCACCGTTCTGGAGTGCATGGACGCCGATCGAGTGCGCCTCTTCTATGCCATAGGGTCGGGACTCATATTGGCAGTGCCTGGGCTTCTTTGCGTACGCAGGCTTGGGTCCTGCCGGACGGGGCAGATACTCGGGGGACTCGGTCGGCTCCGGCCTTCCGACCGCTCGTACTCATTGTCTCGGGGCGTAGGGTGGTTCGCGGCCAGCCTCTTGGTCTGCCTATCGATCGGCTGCCTGGTGACCTCGAGGGATACGACGACGGCATTCCCCCCGGCGGTAGAGACGGAAGTGCTGAGGGGTAACGTGAGCCTGGCGATCTCGCTTTTGGCGTGGGCCGCGGCCAGTTTCAGGGGTGGCGATTGTGGTGGCAGCTAGTGGCGACCTCCGGCTACGGGACCTCGGCGCCGTCAGGCGTCCCGGCGCGAGCCAGGGTGGCACCCAGGCGACTCCCAGCAGGCTGTGCAGAGTCCGCCTGCTCCTCTGCCTTCTGTCAGTGCCGGCCCTGGCCTGCCATGGGTGTCGGAAGAGCAGGTCGCTGACGCTCTACGACGTGTACTGGGCCGAGGGTGGGAAGGCCCACTACCTTTCTGTCCAACTCGGGCGGACCAACGCCAAACGCACTCACCACCCATGCTACCAAGGCGTCGTCAGGCTTGGCCTCCGGCCATACCAGGCATCCCAGTGCAGGAACTGCGAGTGCAGGCCATGCCGCCCATGAGTACCGAGCCCGTAGCACGCCCCAGCTGTACTGCAGGAGCGAGCGCGGCTCGGCCGAAGCAAGGCCGGCCTGTGGATGCCGGGGAGTCCTTCGACCGCGCACACCCTCTGGCACTGGGGTGTAGGCTGCCGGTGGTCGGCGGGAGCGTAGGGGTGGGCGTCATCTGGTTGATCGGGGGGCTCGTGTTCGGGTGGCTCGCGGTTGCTGGATGCGGCCGGGGCACGATCCTCGGCCCCTCCGGGAGACCCTCGGTGCTGTCCAAGGAATGGGCATGGATGGAAGTGTCCTACCGGGTACGTGTGTCAGCGA
>JBFYTF010000590.1:0-2740 GCA_041300865.1 Anaerolineae bacterium | reverse complement strand
GTGCGCGCTTTGGCGCGGAAACGCGTTGAAGCGCGCACGACAAACGACGGGTGGCCTGATCGGCAGGCTTTGGGCCGCGTAGCTTACTTCCATGGCTGATACTCTGTTGCTCTACATCTCGGCCGCCTCGGACCTGCGCGCGGAGCGCGAAGTCCTGGGCCGGGCCGTGACCGAGATCCCGGTGTCTCTTGCCTGGCGGGTGGTGCACTCGCCGCGCGGTGACGAGCCGGTCGATGCCGAGGCCGTTTCGCGGGCCGACGTGCACCTGCTGCTCCTGGGCAGCGATATCCGGGCACCAATCGGCCAGGAGTGGCGGTTGGCGCTCCGCGCCGGCCGGCAGCCCGTCCCGCTGCTCAAGCAAGACATCCTGCGCACGCCCGCCGGCCAGAGCTTCCAGCGCTTTGTCCAGGAGGCCGCCACATGGCGGCCCTTTCGGGACCCGGCCGGCCTGCGGCGGCAATTCCTGGCGCTCCTGGCCGCCCACCTCGTCGAGCGGGCGATCTACTACCGGCTCTCGCCGCTCGAGGTGGCGCGCCTGGAAGAGTGGCGCAGGGGACTCGAGTCCGCGCCCTCCCACGGCGAGGAGGGGGAGCGCGGCGCCGGCGAGAGCGGGGTGATCCTCTCGCGCGAGCGGTTTGTGCCCTCTGAAGGGGTGCTTATCGGTCCGAAGCAGGCGGTCGGCAAGGACCCCCGTCCGCCCGAAGCTTAGCGCGTCCAGGAGATGGCGCGCTCGCCCTCTCCGGCATAGCCCAGCGACACGCCCTTCAGCCCGCCGGGGAACATGGGCTTTTGGCCGCTGCCGTCAGCGCGCATGATCCAGATCTCCCACGGCCCGCCCCGGTCGGTGAGAAAGGCCAGGTACTGCCCTTCGGGCGACCAGGCGGGTGCCGCACTGTTGCCGACTGCGCCGCCGGATCGGGTGGGAGTGTTGGTCAGGCGAGTCAGGTTTCCGCCGTCGACGTCAATGGCATAGACTTCCCAATGGTCGTGCTGCCGGCGGGTGAAGGCGATGCGGCGGCCGTCAGGCGACCACGCCGGGCCCGTGTCCCGGCCGTCGTGCGTGATGAGATAAGAAACCGCGCCCTCCTCGTCCTGGATGCGCAATCCCTGCTCGTCGGCATAGGCCAGCAACCGCCCGTCGGGCGACCAGGCCGGTGCGAGGCTGACCTGCGAAGCCGCCGGCTCGCGGAACTCGCCGTTCGACGTCCGCACAATGCCCAGCTTCCAGAAGGGGCGGGCCGGCTCAGTGAAACAAAAGCCCCAGAAGCAGCGCTCCCTCTCCTCCAGGCGTCCGCCATCTTGACGCGAAAAGAGGATCTCCGAGCCGTCGGGCGACCAGGATGGCCAGCGGGCCTCGTTCCAGTCAAAGGCCCGCCACTCGTTGCCGCCGCCGGCATCGACGACCCACACACCGCGGGGCTCGCGCCAGCGGGCAAAGGCGATCCGCTTTCCGTCCGGCGACCAGGTAGGATCCAGGCCGTCGGTGATGCGCTGGAGGCCGCTCCCGTCGGCGTTCACCGTGTAAAAGGAGCCGCCCGTGGAGCTGCCGATGGCGAGCCTGCCCGCGGGAGCGGCAGCGGCTGCCGGGCGGACCCCGGAACCGGCCGGTTTGCTTGTCGGCGCCGGTGTGGCCGTGGGAGCGGCGAGCGAAACGCCCGAGCCCTCAACCTCGAGCAGATAATAGCTGTCTCCCGGCCGCCCGTCTTCGCGCTCGACGACCACGTAATAGGTACCCTGCTCGGTGAATTCTCCCGACCAGTTAAGCCCCCCATGCGACGCCGGATCGGGCGCGCCGCGGCCGATAGGCTCGGCTTCCAGGCCCCGGCGCCAGTCGCGGACATTGCCCGGTGTCCAGACGGCAAAGGACGCAGTCCCTTGGGGCTCGGCCTGGAGCTCGATGTGGACCTGCGAACCGTCGCCCGAATATTCAAAGGCGTACCAGACACTGGCCCCAGGCGGCAGCGCCACCCAGTCGGCGGATGGCCGCAGGGCGCTGTCAGGGCCGCTGCCGGCTGGCTCGCCGGCTGAGGCCGGCAGCGCGCCGGCCAGCAGGGAGACGATCAGCAGCAAGCCGGTGACCAGCACGGCTGCTCGCGATGTGGTGTTGTTCCTGCTTTTCATGCTTTCCTTCCTCCTCGGTGACTGCTCAGAGGTGCGACGTGCCTGTGTCGACCATTAGCTGCGCCACCTGATCGATCCGCGATCGGTCGTCGGGCGTTAAATCCAGAATGTCCATCCCGGCTCACTTTCCGGCGGGTTTTGTCTCGAGCGCGATGCATCCAGCTCCGGCCCGCTGCTCCTGCTCGTGAGTATACCACGCCGCCACCAGACGGTCAACAGCTGTGGCCGGGGCCGGAGTGTCCGCTACAGGCCAATGCGAATTTGCTGATTTGACGACGACCCCCTTCTGCCTTATACTCTGGGTGAGGTGGAGCCGTGGAAGCGACCCCGCAGAGGGACAGCCTGGTTCTGTACAAAACGCGCCCCGCGCGCGTCAAGCAGGCCGGCAAGAAACTAGAGATCGAGCTGGCGGGCAGCGAGGTGCTGAGCGTCCGTCCGAAGGACGTGGTGGTTTTGCATCCCGGCCCGCTGAGCAGCCTGGGCGAGCTCAACAACCACGAGGGCGAGATCCGGGCTGCCTGGGAGCTCCTGGCCGGCGGTGTCACCAATCTGGCTGAGCTGGCCGAGCTCGCCCACGGCGCCTACACCCCGGCCACCGCCTGGGCTGCCTGGTCGTGGG
>JBFYTF010000589.1:0-2559 GCA_041300865.1 Anaerolineae bacterium | reverse complement strand
GGCTCCGGCCTGGGGCACCGTCCTGCGATCCAGGACGTGGCCGACGGCCTCGATGCCTGGCTCGTCATCGAGCGCGGCCTGGCGGGCCTGGCGGGGACAGCGCCGGAAACGTCGGCAGAAACGGCCGGTGGCCCGGGAGGCGCCCTCGCCGCGCTGCTCCTCATGGCCGGTCTTCCCCTGGCCACCTGGCTGCCGCCCGCCTTCCTCGAGGGTGGCATCCTGCACACCTTCCTGCAGGCCGGGCCCTTTCGCTGGCGGCCTTTTCTGACGGCCTGCTGGCACTGGTGGGCCCTCTTTCTCCTGCTGGCGGCCGCGCAGGGCCTAGCTACGGTCTTATTGCTGCCGCCCCTGGTGTTCGCCATAGCCGCCGGCGGCGCGGTTGCCTGGATTGGCCTGCCGGTCCTGGCCCTCCTGATCGTGGCCGTCCTGGCCCTCACAGAGTACATCCGTGTCCTGGCCGTGGCCCGCAGCACGCGCAACCCCTTTCAGGCGTTCGCCCTGGCCACCCGCTTTGTGTTTCGGCGGCCGGCAGCCGTGTTCGGCCTGTATACCCTCAGCCTGGCACTGGTCGCCCTGCTCCACGCCCTCTACCGCCTGGGGCTCATGCCCCTGCTTCCCCTCCAACAATGGCTGCTGGTGCTCGTCGTGCTGCAGACCTTCATCCTGCTGCGCCTGGGGACCCGCCTGGCCCGCCTGGCCGGGGCCTGCACCCTGCTGCGCCACGCCGAGGGCGAGCTGGCCGGCCCGGAGGTTGTCCTGGAGAAGGCGTCCCTGGACAGGCGGCCGGCATGATCCACATCGGCTGCGCCGGTTTCGTCAAGTCCCACGAGGCCTACTTCCAACACTTTGGCCTCATCGAGATCCAGCAGACCTTCTACAAGCCACCCATGCTCAAGACGGCACTCCGCTGGCGCGAGGAGGCGCCGCCCGGGTTTCTCTTTGCCCTGAAGGCCTGGCAGCTCATCACCCATCCCCGCCACAGCCCGACCTATGCCCGGGCGGGCCTGGACATCCCGGAGACGGCCACGGGGCGCTATGGCAGCTTCCGGCCCACGCCCGAGGTGCTGGCTTCCTGGGACCGGACGTTCGAGATCGCTGCTGCCCTGCAGGCGCCCCTGGTCGTCTTTCAGTGCCCCGCCAGCTTTGCACCTACGCCGCAGAACATGGACAATATGCGCGCCTTCTTCGGCCAGGCCCGGCGCGGGAACCTGGTTTTTGCCTGGGAGCCGCGGGGTGAATGGCCCGCCGACGACGTCGCCGCCCTATGCCGCGAGCTGAACCTGGTACACTGTGTCGATCCGTTCAAGCGGGCGCCGGTGACGGCGGGACCGGCCTACTACCGCCTCCACGGCATCAACGGCTATGACTATGGCTATCGCTACAGCGACGAGGACCTCGCCCGCCTGGAAGAGGCCTGCCGGCCGTTTGATGAGGTCTATGTCGTGTTCAACACCGCCTCGATGTGGGACGACGCCCTGCGCTTTCAAGGGCGCCTGCCCGGCCGGGGCCATCCTGGGGGGTAAACGATGAACAGCCGCCTGAACCGAACCCACGCCGGCCCGCCCAAGGCGCCGGCCCTGGTGCTGCTCTTGGCGATGTTGGCGCTGCTGACCGGGTGTGGCGCTCAAGCGCCGACGCCCATCGTCCTCGTGGTCACCAACACCGTCACGCCCTCAGCCGAGTCGGTGCCCACGCTGAGCCCCGAGCCGGGGCCGCCACGGCGCGTGCTGCAGTTCGAGGTCTACGAGCATCCTTCGGGCGCCTTTCGCCTCGAGCTGCCGCAGGGCGGTGCCGTAGAGACGGCTGAGGACGGGGCCAGCCTCGTCTTGGACGATTCCCTGGTCCTGATCCGCTTTACCGCGCCCGACGAACCGCTGGCGGGAGACGAGCTGCAGGCCGTCATCCCAACCCTGGTGGAAGCGTTCCTGGTCGACGAAGGACGGATCACATCGTTCAGCGACCTGGAGGTCGGCTCCAACCAGGCCGGAGACGCGGTCAGCGGCAGAATGGCCGTGGTCTCCGAGCGGTTCGGCAAGGGCGAGGCCGAGATGCTGCTCTGGCAGGTGGAGCATGCCCTCTACATGATGGTCCTGGTCACGCCTGACTATACCGCCGCCCGAGAGTTCTGGACCCGGGCCATGGACAGCCTGGTGCCTGCGGTCGAGAACGTGCCGCTGCCCCCTGTGGCGACGGCAACACTACCGTTCCGGCCAACGGCCACAGCCATGCCTCAACCGTCACCCATACCCCAGCCCACGGCACAGCCAACGGCCACGCTGGAGCCGCAGCCGACCGCCACAGCCCAACCGCAGCCGACCGCCACAGCCCAGCCGCAGCCTTCGGCCACGCCCCGCCCACAGCCCTCAGCCACGCCGCCGCCGCCCGCGCTGCCGGCAGGCCAAGGCTGCTACTTGTTCGAGAACGGGATTCCGGCGGAGCTGACGATCACCTTTACCGCCCAGGATCGCGCGTGGAACGACTCGTTCAAGGTGCCGGCGAACGGCACGCGGGAGTACTGCCTGGATCCGGGAAGCTACACCTTCACCATCGATGCCCCAC
>JBFYTF010000556.1:0-13213 GCA_041300865.1 Anaerolineae bacterium | reverse complement strand
TGGTGGCGAGGCTACGGGCCGGGACGCGGCCGCAACTGGCGGCCACGGGCACGGACGGCGGCGACAAGGGCAGCAAGGGCGGGAACGGTGACCGGCTGGCGGCCCTGCGCTCGCGGCTGCGGCTGGTCCGCTAGCGTGAAGAGAGAGGGAATATGTCTCGCGAAGAGAGAGGGATGGACCTGGGCATCGACGGCCTGGGGCTGAAGCACGTCGTGACGTTCATCGGCCTGACGTTTGCCATCACCCTAGCGGTCATGATTGGCAAGAGCATGAGTGCGGAAGCAATGGCCGTCGTGGTTGGGATCGTGTGCGGCGTCCTGGCCTCGGTGCCGGCGTCGCTCCTGTTGCTGGTGGTATTGGGACGCGGTGACGGCCATGGCCGGGAGAGCCGGCGCGATGGGCACGGGCAGGGCTATCCGCCGGTAGTGATCGTCCAGGGCGGCGCGCCGCAGGCGCTGCCACCCGGCATGATGTCTGGCTACTGGCCATCGGCCGCGCCACCGCTGCGGCGCGAGTTCCAGGTGGTGGATGCGCCACAGGAACTGCTGGACAGTGGCGAGAACTGGCGGTGAGGAGGACGGTGATGGCCTGGAAGTATTACGACGAAGCGGTCGACGTGATGCAGCACCGGTGGCGCTACTTTCCGGCGGTCTTTTGCTGGCGCGGGCGGCGCTACCAGGTGGACGCGGTGGAGCGCTCGTGGCTGGTCCCTGCGCAGGGATGGAGAAGGCGCCACAACCGCCGTTTTTTCCAGACACGCTGCGGCGAAGGGGTCTTTGAGCTCTACCAGGACCTGGAGGCAGGTACGTGGCACCTGCGGCGTGCCTGCCTGTCGCTCGCGCCGGCGCGGTTGCCGGTCCTGCGGCCGGCAGCGCAGCGGTCGCGTTCCTGAGGATAGACAGGCCGCCGCCACGGCCGGCGGGCAAGCCTGGAGGGTCAGGCGCGCGTGAGGGCCACGACGAGCATGTCCAGGGCCAGGACCGCGTCGGAGCGGCCACTCTTGATCGCCCAGTCGGTCTGTATCACGCGCTCGTGGGCCGCTTCTAGCTGGGCTAGCTCGAAATTGTGCGCCTGCGTCAGCCCCTTCTGTACCACGAATGGATGGAGCCTGAGCTGCCGCGCTACCTCGCGGGGATCGGTCTCGCGCTCGCCGATCTCGCGCAGCTGGATCAGGATCCGGATCTGTCGCGCCAGCAAGGCCAGCAGCTTGAGGGGCGGCTCGCCATCATCCAGCAGGCGGTGGAGCAGCCGCAGGGCTCGGCCCGTCTCGCGCCGGCCGACAGAATCGACAAGGTCAAAGACGCTCGCCTCGCGGGCGTGGCTCACCAGGAGCTGCACGTCCTCGGTAGTTACCATCCGGTCCCCGGCGTAGAGCAGCAGCTTGTCGATCTCGATGTCTAGCAGCCGCAGATCGGGCCCAATGAGGGCCGCCAAGAGGGCCGCCGCTTCGGTGCTCATCTGCCCCGTCCCGCCGCCGGTGGATCGCACGCGGTCCTGTATCCAGGCCGGCAAATCGCGCTCCCCGGGCAGCTTGAAGTGCTCGATAAACCCCTTGTTGTGCTTACCTTGTTCCCTGGCCAGCTCCAGGATGGGATGGTTGGGGCGCAGCGTTTCTCTCTCGACAAAAATGAGCCGGGTCGTAGGCGCCAGGCGCGGGAGGTAGTCAACGAGCTCCTGCAGCGCGCGGCGCTTCGAGTCCTGCTCCTCCTTGGGCGGCGCATCCTCTGCCTGGCCTCTCTCGGGCGGTGCCAGGCGCGAGAGGAGCCCATGGACGATCACGAGGCGACGGTCGGCCAGGAAGGGGATTGAATCGCACACGTGGCGCAGCTCGCCCAGGGTTAGGCGACTGCCTTCGAGCACGTTGGTGTTGAGGTCGGCCATGGAGGGGTCGCCGCCGGCGAGCCGGCGGCGCAACCCCCCAAGTGTCTCCTGAAGACTGAACTGATTTTCGCCGTGAAAGACGTAAAACACTAGCTCCGGCCCGTGACCACCTTGTGGGAGACCATCTTGCCCCGCTGCTGGCGGGTGATGGACTGGATATACAGGCCGTCAACGTGGGGCGAAGTGGTGACGTCCTCCTGGACGCGGTAGGCAAGCGGTTGAGCGAGGAGGGCGGCCACGGTGGCAGCCATGAGGGCCACGGGCAAGCGGTCGAAGCGGGAGCGGGTGCGGCCCAGGCTTGAGCCAAAGGCAGCAGTCCCTGCCAGGAGGCTCGTAACGGCCAGGTTCGTCCCACAGCGTGGGTGGACGGCCAAGCGCGCTTCACCCCCCTGCAGGCGGCAGAGCGCCTCGCTCGTAGCGTTGGCCAGTGCCTGGGTATCGACCTGGCCGTAGATCAGGAACCCGGTCGCCGTGCTGCGGCCCATCAACTGCAGAAACGGATCGTGCCAGCTTAACACGTGCATGGTGGCGTGCTCCAGCGCGTGGTTCTGGCGAACGGCCTGCATTGCATTCCAAATAGTCATCATGTCCCTTTCCACTTTGAAAGTAGCGGTCGTGCACGCCCGGCACGCCGCGGTGCACATTATAGCACAGGTTGTCCTGGAGAACAACAAGGAGACTGCTTCGATGCGCCGGCGTGTGAGGCCGCCGGGCCTAGTCCAAGGCCTTCTTGACGAGGTCCCACAGCAGCGCCTCCTGCTCGGGAAGCACCGTGCGGGGGTCGAGGAGCAAGCGATCGTCTTCGATGCGGCCGATGACCGGCGGGTCGCCGGCGCGCAGGCGGGCGGCAACGCCGGCGGGCGACTCGACGGCCAAGGCCACCAGCCGGGTAGGCAGCGTCTCCCCGGGCAGGCTGCCGCCGCCCACGGTCGACCGGCCCGGCAGTACCTCGGCCTGGACGCCGCGCTCCCTGAGGGTCGCCGACCAGCGGCCAGCACGCTCCTCAATCTCGGCCTCGGTCTGGCCAATCATGCGCCACACTGGAACGGCCTGTTGGGCCTCGCCCACGAGGTAGTGCCGCAGCGTTGCCTGCAGGCCGGCCAGGGTCGTCTTGTCAACGCGCAGGGCGCGGGTGAGGGGGAACCAGCGTAGACGCGCGACGACGTCGGCACGACCCAGGATGATACCGGCCTGGGGGCCACCCAGAAGCTTGTCGCCGCTGAACGAAACCAGGGAGACGCCCGCGGCGACGCTCTCCTGGATCGTCGGCTCGTGGGCCAGGCCGAAGGCGGCAGTATCAAGGAGCGTGCCACTGCCGAGGTCGTCAAAAAGCAGCAGGTCGCGCTCCTGTGCCAGGGCCACCAGCTCGGCCAGCTCAGGTTCGTAGACAAAGCCTGACAGGCGAAAGTTGCTGCGGTGGATGCGCATGAGGGCCACCGTGTCACTGCCAATGGCCGCCTCATAGTCGCGGACATAGGTCCGGTTGGTTGTGCCCACTTCAACCAGGCGGGCGCCGCTCTGGCGCATGACGTCGGGGATGCGGAAGCCGCCGCCGATCTCGACCAGCTGCCCGCGGGAGATGATCACTTCGCGCCCCTGGGCGAGGGCCATGAGGAGCAGGAGCACGGCAGCGGCGTTGTTGTTGACCACGAGGGCCGCCTGAGCCCCGGTGAGGCGGCACAGGATTTCTTCGGCGTGGACATAGCGCGAGCCGCGCTGCCCGGTTTCCAGGTCGTACTCCAGGTTCGAGTAACCCAGGGCCACGGCGTCCATGGCGGCTCGGGCCTCGACACTCAACGGAGCGCGCCCGAGGTTGGTGTGGATCACGACGCCGGTGGCATTGATAGCCGGGCGCAGCGTGGGACGCAGGCGCGCTGCCAGGAGCTCGCTGGCGCGGGCGGCCAGGATGTCGACGTCGGGGCAGGGGGCGCCGCCGCGAACCGACTCGCGGGCACCCTCCAGGGCACTTCGTGCAGCCTCCAGGGCCAGGTCGTGGCCCCAGCGCTCCTTCAGGGCGGCCACGCCGGCCTGCTGCAGGAGCCGGTCCACGCTGGGCAGCTTGCGCAGCTCCGCTTCAACGCTCATGCCGCACGCCAGGCTAGGCCTCGCCCCGCAGCCGGACGATCAAGATCTCGAGGGCCACCAGGATGAGAGGGATGACCAGGGCATAGCCCAGACTCAAGATGCGCTGAGCCTGAAGCCAGGCATACACGACCAGGCAGAGGCTGGCCCACGCGCTGTGGCGCAAGAACCGCCAGGGGTCGCGCGTTGTGGCCGCCGGTGCCAGGCGCCGGTTGAGGTAGGCGACCGCGGGGGCCAGGGTGGCGGTCATTGCCAGGAAAAGCAGCGCCAGGAAGAGCGACAGGGCGCCTGGATCCTGGGGAAACGTGCGGCTGTAGAGCTCGTAGAGTCCCCACCAGCCTACGACCGCCATCAGGATCGACACGACAATGAGGGGCCGCGGCCGAACTTCTGCGCTCCGCTGCCCGGCCTGCTCCTGCGACTTGGTCATCGGGGCATGCCTGCATCTTCTCAGCGGACCCGCTCGGCGACGACATAGACGCGCTCGGGAAAGGGCTCGATGTTGGCCCCGGCGCAGCTCACGAGGGTGACGCGTTCAGAGCCCCCTCCAGACAGGAAGCTGAGGTGTTGCGTCAGCTCCTGGAAGTTCTTCTTGCGCCAGCGAACGCGCTGCACGCGGGTGACGCTGTAAGTAAAGGTCTGGCCGGCGTTGTTGATCACCGTGATCTTGTGTCCGGGCCTCAGGCTGCCCAGGCGGACAAAGACACCGTTGTAGCCGTAACCGTAATTGTGACCGACCAGGACCATGTTGCCTTGCTCGCCCGGAAAAGCCGAACCTTGCCAGTGGCCCACCAGGTCGGAGCGCCCGGCGCGAAAGAGGCTTTCGGCGTTCCAGCCTGAGGCGCCGGTGCGGTCGCGCACCTGGGGCAGATTCACGATAGAGCGCGAGACACCGATGGCGGGGATCCGGAGCTGCGCCGGCGCCGGCAGAGGGGTAGGCCTGGGAGTGGGCGTCGGCGAGGGAAGGGGCGTCGGCGTGGGAGTGATGGTCGGCGGCAGGGTCGGGGTCGGCGTCGGCGAGGGTGTGAAGGTCATGGCCGGCACCGGCAGGAAAGCCTGCTGTTCAGAGCGCAGGTAGCGGTCCTGGTTCATGAGCCAGGTGTTGAGCATCGAGTAAGCAGCGTAGAGCATGGCCCCCAGGAGAAGGAGGCCGCCGAGCAGGAATAGTACGCTGGAGAGAGAGCGACCGACGGCTGCCTGCCGGGTCTGCTGCCCTTGCAGGACCGGTGCACTCGGAACAAGCCTCGACCGCCGAGCAACCTCCATAGGGCAATTATACCCCCATCTTTGTTTGGCGTCAAACCAGCACCCCCGTCCTCCAATTTCGCGCGAAATCCCTATGCTCACGCAAAACCAGTTGACTTTTTACGAGATATATGCTAAACTGTGTCCAGTTTCCTGGTTGGGAGAGCCATGGCACGCGAAACGAACGACGCGATGCCGCTCCCCGGTCAGCCGGAAGACACCCGGCTGAGTCCGGCCGAGGTGCACGACATCGTGCGCCACAGGCTGGGGCGCCTGGGCCTCAGGGCGGCAGATGTGCACCGCCTGTCGCGCGGGATGCACAGAAGGGTCTACCACCCCAGCGAGATCATTGTCCCGCGGGGCGCCACCGCTGACTGCCTGGGCGTGGTGATCCGGGGACGGGTGGCAGTACACGTCGGCTCCCGGGCTGCTGCCCGGCTTGTCGTCGTGCTCCTGGCAGGCAGCACTTTCGGCGAGGCGATGCTCGTCGAAAGCCGTCCCAGCCATGCCACGCTGCAGGCCCTCACGCGCTGTGAGATTGGCTTTCTGCGCCGGGCAGATCTTGATCCCGTCCTCCGCGGCTACCAGCAAGAGCGGCAAGTGGCCGGCTTGTGGCGCCTCGTCAGGGCAGCCGCCGTCCTTCTCCTGGTCGTGCTGCTCGCACTCGTCGCCGTCGGCGTCCCGGCCGGTCGCAATGCCCTCGCCCTGGCTCCCATGGCTGTGGGGCAATGGTGCCTGGAGGGCGGCTTTGCCCGGTGCGCCGAGGAGTCGTGGCGGATGGCCGCTGACCTGGCACCGTCTGACGTCAACCCTCTTTTGGCGTTGGGCAACCTCTATTTCGCCGGCGACAACGTGGCGGCGGCCGAAGAGACCTTCGAAGAGGTCCGTAGCCTGGCACCGGACCTGCCCGAAGCCTACAACAACCTGGGTTTGGTCTATGCCGAACAGGGCGATCATAAGATGGCCGTTGCTGCCTTTCTTCGCGCCCTGGAGCTGGAGCCGGGCATCGCCGCTGCCGAAAACAACCTGGCCCTGAGCTTGCAGGCATCGAAGCAGGAGGCCGAAGCGCTGGAGCACTATCGCCTGGCCCTGGCGTTGGATGAACCCCAGGCCAACACGCTGGCCAATATGGCCGTCGCGTACTATGCGCTGGGCCAGCCCGGCGAGGCCGCCACCATGGCCCGCAAGGCACTGAACTATGACCAGGACTTGGCTGCCGCTTATACCGTGCTCGGGGCGGTCGCCCTCGAGGAGCGGAATCACGAGGAGGCGATTGCCGCTTTGCAACACGCCATTGCCCTGGACGCAGCCCAGCCGCAGGGTTATTTCTTCCTGGGCCTGGCCTACAAGTCCCTTGGCCGGACGGCCGCGGCCACGTCGGCTTTCGAACGAGCGCTGGCCACTGCCGCCGACGAAGAGACCAGGGCCAAGACCCGTCGGCACTTACAAGAGCTCTATGACGTGCCGGAGGCCAGCCAGAGCGAGTAGAGTTCCTGGCGGCGGAGAAAGGGGGTGGTTGACAGCAGCCTACGATTGGACTGAGGCCCAGAAGACCCTTACGCTGGCCGGCAGTCTGCCCGCGTCCGTTTTCCATGCGCCTGGCCCCCGGCCGGGTGCGCCAATCACAAGGAGGTAGAAATGCGTTCCACACTGCGAATCACGGGTTTGCTCCTGCTGCTCTTGGCCTTGATGCTGCCCCTGGCCGGGTATGCCCAGGGCGGAGGGTGCCCGGACGATCCCAACATACCTTGTGTCTCTGAGACGCCGCCGTTCTACATCGTCATCAACCGCGACTTTGAAGATCTCACTCGCACGGGCAGCGGCTGCCAGCCGATCATTCTTAACCACCCCGATATCGAGGACTGCTGCGGCGAAAGTGAAGCCCTGGCCGAGGCCAACTTTGACGTCGAAACGAACGTCTGCCCGCTGCTGGCCGACCGGGTCGACTGGGCGGCCCTCGGCGAAGACCCAACCGTGATCGTCTACCAGATGTGCTGTGACTGCTCGACTGACACGGACGAGTGGCGCTATCGCGTGCGCCTCTTGGAGGAGGACGGCACCTGCCCCATTGACCCGAACAATCCGGGTTGCTACGAGGATCTCCCGCCGGGCACCGGCATCGACCTGCCCGCTCCGGTCATCATTGGCGGGCTGGCCATCATGGGTGCTGCCCTGCTGGGCGTCGGCATGGTTGTCCGCCGCCGCAGTGTCAGGTTGGCCTGAGCGATTGACCCAAAGGTAGTCCACGCGACGGGGCGCCTTGCCGTGTGGTGAGGCGCTCCGCCGTGGCGCGGCGGAACCCTATGAGATTCGCGATCGCTCGCGGTCGCGCCCTACGAACATGAGCGTTGTGACCGGGGGCTCGTAGTGGGCGCTTGTGCGCGCATGGGCGGGACAAGTGCCACCGCTCCGCATCGCGCCCTACGAGCGCAAGTGGGCTCTGGCAGCAGGCACTAGCCCCCTACTTGGTGCCGACGAGGAAAACGGCCTGCCAGGGGCGGTAGCGGCTGAAAAACGTGTCGCGCCCGACTTCCACGCCGTTCTCCTTGATGATGCGGTAGACCGTCACGTCCAGTCCGTCTTTGGCCCACTCGATCTGCCGGCTTTCGCCCTTGGGCAGCGTGGGATCGTCGCGGTAGACTGTTGGGCCGTGAGCGACGGGGTTGGACTCGTGAGGGCCGTCCATTTCCACCGTGCGCCCCGGGTTGGTGCCATAGTAGCGAAAGGTCAGCGTCTGGTTGGCCTCGTCCACGCCCGTGTGGATAAGAATGTGGTGCCCCGTGTCGTTCACCCATTTAAGGTCTACCTGGGGTGAGTAGATCGTGGCATCCATGCCCAGGGGAGGCTCGTAGTAAGATACGCGAAAGGCGTGAGGCCAACGCTCGGTGACCGGCAGCCCGGCCCAAAAGGCGGCGCGAAAGGCCGTGGATGATACCTGGCACAGCCCGCCGCCGACGTCGGCCCGGGTGGTGTTGCCCCAGATGATAATGCTCTCCTCGTACCCCTTTTCGGCCGTGACCTCGCCCAGGTAATGGTTGAAGGAAAACTCTTCTCCAGGGGCAACGAGGACGCCGTCAAACTGCCGCGCGCCGACGATGATGTTTTGCACCCGCGACGCCGACGACCCGGCAAAACGGGTCACTCCCTCGCCGATGAGCTCGACAATGCCCAGCGCCGGCCCGTCCTCGGTGGCCAGGCCGGGCTGTACGGGCAACAGGGGCAGCGGCACGGTTCGCTCCTGGCCGGCGGCCGCCGCCTCAAGGAGGCTCACCGTGGCCGTCACGTCAAGAGTCCGGCCGGGCACACTCTGCACCACGGGCACGAGGGCGCCCGTGGCATCGTCAAAGCGAAACTGGGCGTTGGTGGGGGTGATGGTCACCTGGGCGGCGATCTCTTGCGCGTAGCTCAGCACGCGCCCGGCGTCGAGGCTCACGGCCAAGGTGGCACCGCCGTCCCCCGCAGCGGTGGGCCTCAGGATCAGCCAGCCGGCCAGGGTCTCTGGGGCGATCGTCCACGGCCCCGCATCGGGGGCGGTGAGCGTCACGGGGCCGGCCAGGATGCTCTGCACCTGGCTCTGAGCCTCCGTCAGATCCGTCAGGAGCGGCTCGCTCTCGCGAACCAGGAGGGCCACGTCGCCACCCGTCATCTGCCGCAGGCGCTGCTGGAGAGCCTGGCTCGTGCCCTGGACGTCCACCTCCTGGCCGGCCTGGCCGGGGACCACTTCTACCTGGAAGGCGTCGCCAAGGCGTAGGGTTGCGTTGCGCAGTGGGCGGTTGATGTCGCGGCCCATCTGGCTCAAGAACATCTCGGCGGCACCTGGCCGGAAGGAAAAGACGGGCATCACCAGGCGGCTGCTGAGCAGAACTCCGACCTGGTCGCGCACGCGGGTGGGCAGATCGCCGCTGTGACCTACGAGCATCGCGCTGTCGACGGTGGCCTGAACGTCAAGGCTGGCGCCCAGGTCTGCCGGAGTCACGGGCCAGGCCTGGTCTCCGTAGCGCAGGGTAAGGTGACGATCGGCAGGGTACTCAAAGCTCGTGGCCAGCCGCTCGGCGGCCTCCTCGGGGCGGAGGCCACCGACGTCCACGTCCCAGGCATAAATGCCGGGCAGGATCCGGTCGGCAAGCCACAGCTCGAGGAACAGCAGCGTTGCCACGGTGGCGATGGCGATGGCGAACGCCAGGAGGGCGAAGGTCGCCTCCCAGGCCAGGAGCCGGCTCTGCCGGGCCGGGCGCTCCGGCGGGGGCCCGGCTTCGCGCCGCAGCGGCCGCGTTTGCCATTCGGTTGCAGAGCGGCGCTGCGGTCGCGCCGTCGGTCTGGTCATTTGCTGCCTCATTACCGTACGACGCCCTGGACGCGGCGCCGGTGTCACCTATTCTGAGGGGTAGCAGGCGTTTCGTCTGTAAGCAATCATCCGCTTTCGTGCCGGCGGGGGGCTCTGGGGTTGAACCCGGCCGGCGGGGCCAGGAGTGCGGCCAAGCCCTCGGCGCCCTTGCGGTCGGTGATGGCCAGCACCTCGTCACCCTGCTCCAGGACGGTTGCACCCCGCGGGACGACCATCTCGCCCTTGCGGATGATGGCGGCGATGATGCACTTGTCTGATAGGTTGAGGTCCTGGATCGTCTTACCCACCGCCTGCGCTCCGGGCGGGACCTTTTCCTCGACAACCGAGTACTGGCCGCGGCGCAGCTTCAGGAGAGTCATCATATCGCCCAGCGACATCTCCTCCTCGATGAGCCGGGAGAGGATCTCGGACTCGTTGAGAGCGACGTCGACGTGGAACTTGCTGTCGAACAACCAGGCGTTGCGTGGGTTGTTAATCTGGGCGATGGTCCTCGGCACCTCGTAGCGAGTCCGGGCCAGGAAACAGAGCACCAGGTTGTCGGCATCGCGCGGCGTGCAAGCGGCCAGCACCTGGGTCTCGTTAACCCCGGCCTGTTCGAGGACGTGGGGATGGGTGGCATTGCCGACCAGGATGGCTTCTGTCGGCAGCTCGCGATGAAGGTGGGCCAGGACTTCGCTCCGGCTCTCAATGACGCGTACCTGGTGGTTCTCCGCGAGGAGCAGGTTGGCCAGCTGGGAGGCAGTGCGTCCGCCCCCGGCGATCAGTACAAACATCTAGGCCTCCGTAGGGCGCGCAAGCCGCTGCCTCAGTTCCAGGATCCCTTCCATCGTGGCACTGACTAGGATCGCGTCGCCGGTCTCCAGCCGCGTGCCGTTCGACGGCAGTTCAGCTCTGCCGGCACGGGTGATGGCGGCGACGGTGCATGGACCGTCGGGGAAGAGGTCTGCCAGGCTGGCACCGTTCCAGGCTTCAGGCACGCCGAACTCGTAGATCTCGACCTCGCCATTGCCTGCGGAAAAGACGGTGCGGATCTCGCTCTGGTAGAGCATCTCTTCCATACGCTGCGCGCCCCAACTGGCCGAGCTGACCAACTGCAGGCCAAACGCCTCGTGCTGACCACGCCAGTGGGGGTCGTAGTTGCGAACCACCACATTGGGTACGTGGTATACGGTCCTGGCAACGTGGGCCACTACGGCGTTGGTGGAATCCGAGTTGGTGGCGGCGGCCAGGCCTTCGGCCTGGGCAATGCCTGCCCGGCGCAGGACGTCCTGGTTGAGTGCCTCGCCCTCGATGGTCTGCCCCCGAAAGTCAGGAGGCAGATTGTCGAACGAGGCTCGGGTGGGATCGATGACCGTGACCCTGTGCCCGCGCTGGAAAAGCCGGTAGGCAAGCTCGGAGCCTACCCGCCCGCTGCCGACGACGATGATGTTCATGAGAGTTACCCTGCTTTCCGACCCTGCCCTCTATTCCTTGCCCGGAATCAGACAGGCAGACGGTCGCACGTATGCTCGAAAGCTATTCTACTTGGTAGGGCACGTCGATGATGACGATGCCCGGCCTCAGTAATAGCGCCAGCCGCAGCATCCAGGCCGCCTGGGTGTGGAGCACGTTGTTCCACCAGTGCCTGGGCACGAACTGCGGCACGACAATAGTGATTGCCTCGTTCGGCTGGCGCTGGTCGGCGATCTGCTGGATATAGTCCAGCAGTGGCTCCAGTAGCAGGCGATAGGGCGAGTCCAGGATTACAAGGCGCACTCCCTCGCCCCAGACCGCCCACTTGTCTTTGAGCCTATCAGCCTCGGCGGGATCCATGGAGACATAGACGGCCGTGACGTCGTGGGACAGAGAGAGGGCATAGCGCAGCGCCGCGAGACTTCCCCGGTGTACGCCGCTTATTGGCAGGATCACGCGATGGCGAGAGATAGGCGGCGGTCCTCCATAATCTTCGAGGGAAAGATTCGAGGCCAGCAGGCGATAATGGCGGTGGATGCCGGCAAGCATCAAGACCAGGGCCGGCACCAGGAGCAGTACGAGCCAGGCGCCGTCGAGGAACTTGGTGATGGCAAACACGAACAGCACGACCAGGGTGGCGACCGCGCCAATGCTGTTGATCGTCATGCGCAGTTGCCAGCCGGCCTGGTAGCTAAGCGTCGAGCCGCGCTCCTGCCGTTCCTGCCCGGGGGTCATGTGGCCGATCTTCCACCAGCGGCGGGCCATGCCGGTCTGCGACAGGGTGAAGGAAAGAAAAACGCCGATGGCGTACAGCGGGATCAGGCCCGTCACACTCGCCTGGAAGGCGACGATGAGCAGGCAGGCCAGCAGGGCCAGGACCAGGATGCCCCGCGAGTAGACGAGGCGGCTGCCTCGATAGGCGAACTGCCGGGGCAGAAACCCGTCTTCGCCCAGGATCGCGCTCAAGCGGGGAAAGCCGGCAAAGGAAGTGTTGCTGGCCATCATCAGGATGATGGTCGTGGCCGCGATCGTCGCCAGGTACAGAGGCCCTCGGCCGCCATAGGCGGTGCGCGCCAACTGCGAGATGACCGTCTCCTCCTCCGAGGGCAGGGCGCCGATCTCCACGGCCAGGAAGGTGATGGCCAGCAGCAGGACGCCCAGGATGCCCGACATCCACAGCAGAGTGGTGGCTGCGTTGCGGCTGCGTGGCTCGCGGAACGCGGTAACGCCGTTAGAAATGGCTTCCACGCCTGTCAGGGCCGTGGTGCCGCCCGAGAAGGCCCTCAGGATCAGGAACAGGCTCAGGGCCTGGGTCCCGTGCACCACCTCCATGGGTGGTGGGTCCACCACGGTGCCCAGAGCCCCGGACACATAGCGAACGAGAGAGACTCCCACAGTCAAGAAGATCATCGCCAGAAAGAAGTAGGTCGGAATGGCAAAGGCGGAGCCCGACTCCCTGACGCCGCGGAGGTTGATGAGCACCACAAAGAGCACGAGGCCGATGGCCACGACCACCCGGTAAGCGAACAGGTCGGGGTAGGCCGAGACGAGCTGCGCCACGCCAGCTGAGACGGAAACGGCCACGGTTAGCACATAGTCGATCAGGAGTGCAGCACCGGCCAGCTGGGCCGGGATCTCGCCCAGATTATCGCGGGCGACGATGTAGGCACCGCCGCCATCCGGGTAGGCGTGGATGGTCTGCTGGTAAGAGATGGTGACAAGGGTCAGCAGGACGACGATGGCGATGGAGATAGGGAAGGCAAGGCCAAAGGCGGCGGTGCCCACCGCGGCGAGGATCACCAGTATCTCCTGAGTAGCATAGGCTGTCGAGGAGAGAGCATCACTGGCGAAAACCGCAAGGCCAATGAGCCGGCCTACGGTCTGGTGCGGTGCGTCTGCCGTCGGTAGGGGCCGGCCAATGAGCCACGTGCGCCATGAGCGCCGAGGGACATAGTCCGTCGAGCGACGCAGAATCTTGGTCCCGTTCTCGTCTTCTATCGTGCTCATGTTGAGTTTCCCGTGTTACTGACAAAGCACCCGGCTAGCCGGGTGCCCGCGCGACCACTGCCCCATATTGATGTTGCGATTCTATCCTGAATCCCGCCGGCTGTCAAGTGGCCTTGCGGAACTGGATAGGGTAATGGCATCTTAACCTGCCCACCAGGCGGCGCTTTCCTCGTACCATGCACTTGCTCTCGGTGGCCAAGG
>JBFYTF010000540.1:0-3125 GCA_041300865.1 Anaerolineae bacterium | reverse complement strand
GCCGGCGACGGCGACGCCCGCCGCCCCGGCCAATAGCCCGCTGCCCACGCCTGACCGGGAGGCACGCCGGACGCCAGGGTCCACGGGCCTGCCCGAGCTTGTCCCAGGCTTGACCGCTGAGACCAAACCATTGCCCGAGCTCGCGCCCGCGATCACGCCGGGCCCGCCCGTCACCGGAGAGGCGCCGGCTGCGCTGCTGGACGCCATCCTCGCCGACCTGGCCGGCCGCCTGGGCGTTTCCGTCGACGCGATCGAGGTGGTGCGGGACGAGGCGGTCGTCTGGAACGACGGTTCCCTGGGCTGCCCAGAGCCAGGGATGATGTACACCCAGGCCCTGGTTGACGGGTATTGGGTGGTCCTCGAGTACGGCGGCCAATCGTATGACTATCGGGCCAGCGAGGGCGGCTATTTCCGCTTGTGCGAGAATGCCGGTGCTATGCCGGGCATCCCCGGGGGCGGCGAGACCGAGTGAGATAGGCGGGTGTCAGGAGTATGTGGCGCCAGGAGAGCGCAGGACAGGCCAGAGGCTTTTCCGGACGGCTCTGAGCCGGGGCCGAGCGGGCACGCGTGCCGAGCATGGGGCGTGCTGGCAGGCGGAAGGCAGGTCCAAAAGAAGACGGGGCTCCCCGAGAGGAGCCCCGTCGTGGTAGATCCCGCCGCTATTTGACGGTGAAGAGCAGCACCTCCGAATCCTGCGTCGCGCCGCCGCGGAAGCCCGCGCCCCGGTCGCCGTTGGTCAGGAGCATGACGCCCAGCTCGGGCGTGTTGCCTGGGAACGGCCCGTAGTCGATGACTTGCAGAGTGCCCGTCGACTTGCCCGGGATGTCCGCAGGGATGCCGTAGTACTGCTCACCCAGGGGGGTGACGACCAATCCCTCGACCAGGTCGCCGGGGCCGCCAAAGTAAAAGTCCTGGGCATAGACGCTCAAGCCCACGTTTCTGGCCAGCATGTCGGTGCCCGTCAGGCCCACTTGCTCACCGCAGATGTAGAGCACGGTGTTGCCCGTGTTTGTGGCGTGCTCGGCATAGAAGAATGCCGATGCCGTGCCGGTTGCCAGGTTGAGCGCCCAGGCAAGCTGACGGCCGTCGGTGATGGTGCCAAGGCCCGAGGCGTCGCGGTTGAGGACGACATAGTCATCCACGCCATCCCTGTTCGTATCCAGGTAGAACTGGTGGCTGACGGGCAGCAGGTGCGACTGCCTCTCCCATGTGTTCACTGCAAAGGCCCAGAGGAAGGACGGGTTTGCCGAGCAGTAGCCGGCCGGCACGGGGAAGGTGTTGATGCCCACGGCCCGGATATCAGGCGTAGGCGCCTGCCCGCCGCGTGGTCCCTCTGGAATGTCCTCGCTGAGAGCAAGGAGCGAGTAGGCGTCGTTCTGTGCGGTGCCCACGCCGCTATTGGCCAGCTCAATAGAGTCTTGCCCGCCCTGCAGGGTCAAGATGGGGCGGCCGTTGGTGCGGGCCGCCTGGCGGGGCAGCACGTGCCAGGCCAGGTGGATGGGGTTGGCCCCGTCGTCCAGGGTCAGGTAGCCGTCGAACTCGTTCAGGGTCAGCCCTGCGGGATTGGCCCCCATGCTGCCCGAGTTCATGTAGTTGGTCCAGAGCAGCCCGCCGTTGATGGTCAGCTTCACGGGGAAGGTGGCCTCTCTGCCGGCCTTGACCTTGACCTTGGGTGGTGCCTCCAGCAATACGGCGCCGGTAGCCTCGTCGTCCGCGAAGCGGAAGGAGGGGATGATGTTGTAGGTGATATCGTGGTCCGAGTAGTTGTGCACGACTACCTTCTTGTGGAGGTTCAGGACGTCGTAGTCTACGTCGACAAAGCCAAAGCTCAGGGCTCCACTGGGGGCATCCTGATCCCAGGCCGCGGCCGAGGCGTTGAGGGCCCGGTCGGCCCGCACCTCCCCGCCTCCGATGCGGGTGATGGGTGCCAGGCTGCCGCCAAAGAAGGCCGGCACATTCATGATGTCCGTCTCGCCGTTGTTCATCAACGCGGCCTTGAGCTCCAGGGGCGAGCGGCCGGGGTAGGCCTGCTTGAGGAGCGCTGCCGAACCGGTGACCATAGGAGCCGCGCCTGAAGTGCCGCCAAAGGGTCCGACGCCCGTCCCCGTGCCGTAGATGGCCGACACCGATGCGCCGGGTGCGCCGATCTCGGGCTTGACCATGTTCATCCACACGCTGGGCCCACGAGACGAGGAACCGACCATGTGCATCACCAGGGGGATCCCAAAGGCCGGATCGAAGGCCACCACGACGCCCCCCGGCAGTAGGCTCTTGAGCAGGTTCGAGTTGGCCTGGCTGATCATGTAGCCCGGGATAGTGAATGGACCGCCGCCGCCAAAGCCGCCGGCAAAGGGATCGCCGGGGGCCACGAGGCCGATGATGCCGGCCATGCCCCCACCCCGCTGGATGTTATAGATCTTGACGCTGAAGCCGCACACTCCGCGGTCGACGAGGACTATCTTGCCGTCCAGCGAACCGGGCGGGTAGGGCTCGGTGCCGTCGGCGACCGAGTTGGGATCCGCTCCCAGGGAGCAGCCCAGGAGCTGGCCGCCCGTGCCATCACCGTACTGGAGCGGCCCCGAGATGCGGGACGTCAACGGCGCCGACCAGGGCTGCCACTCGGCTGGCAGGGGGCCATAGCCCTCGGGGGATACAACCAGCAGCAGCGGGAGGCTTGCCGACGGGACGTTGGTCTGGGCCGTAGCAAGCGCTGTGGCCGCGTTGCCGGGCGAGCCACTGGCATAGGGCTTGTCGGCGCTGTTGCCCGTCGAGGCTACCGTCAGAACGCCGGCGGCCGTAGCGTTGTCCACGGCGAACGAAAGGTCATCGTCGAAGGGATTGCCGTAGGGCGAGCCAAGGGACATGTTGATCAGGTCCACGTGGTCGGAGGGGTCTCCGTCGCCGTTCGGGTCTACGGCAAACTCCATGCCTTGGATAAGGGCGATGCCGGAGCAGGCCGTGGAGATGGAGGAGCAGACCTTGACGGCATAGAGGCTGGCACCGGGCGCGACGCCACCTGCTCCCGCGGCGCTTTCCACACCGGCAATAATGTGTGATACGTGGGTGCCGTGGCCACCGCCGGTGCCCGCGTCGAGGGGATCGGGATCGGGGGCTTCGGCAGGCCC
>JBFYTF010000535.1:0-3165 GCA_041300865.1 Anaerolineae bacterium | reverse complement strand
TCGAGGGCCGTTATCTCGACGTCGAGCTGGAGCTCTTCGACGGTTTCGTTGATGCTCTGCGACACGGTGCTCAGCAGGCTATCAGGGATGGGCACCGCGCCGGCCGAGGTCTCTTCCATCTCGATTACCACCTTGCCATCCTCGACGCGGGGCGTGGCCACCAGGGTAAAGTCGGTCGCGACGGGCAGAACGTTGACCAGCTTGCCCGTGCCATAGATCTTGCCCTTGGTGAACCAGATTTGGGGCTCGGTGACGGGTGCGTCACCGGACTCGGCCAGCTTGGCCGCCACCAGGGAGGTCACCTCCGCGTCAGACATTTGCAGGATAAACTGCTGGCCCGGCTCGCCCGTCAGGTTCTGTTGAATGCGCGACTCGAGCTGTCCGGCCGACTCTGTCGAAACGGCGATGGGACGTGGGGGCGTTGGCCGGTCACCGGCCAGCAGGTTGCAGGGTCCGCAGGCCAGACCCAAAAGGAGCAACAGAGGCAGTACCAAGCGCACCCACACCGGCTGCTTTTGCATTGCAGCTTGACCTCCTGAGAGCGTCGTAGTATGATTGTCGCCGGGCTGCACCCGCACCGGGATCCCGGCTCTGCTTCTGGCGACGGGCGGGCAACGCCCGACATTGTAACACAACAGACTACAAAGGGCGAATCAAGAACGATGGATGGTGAGTCGACGGCAGCCGGCCAACAGCCGGCAACCCTGTCCCTCAAGGCACAGATAGAGAGCCTGCTCTTTGTGGCCGGTGAGCCGGTGAGCTGCAGCCGCCTGGCGGCCGTCCTGCAGGCGGACGCCGGCCGGGTGGAGGAAGCCCTGGCGGAGCTTGAAGCCGAGTACCAGGGGCGCGGGTTCAGGCTGCAGCGCAAGGGCGAGCGCGCCCAGTTGGTGACGGCGCCCGAGGCAGCCGAAGAGGTACGCCTCTTCCTCGGGCTGGAGCTGAGCAGCAAGGTCTCGCCGGCGGCCCTCGAAACCCTGGCCATCGTCGCCTATCGCCAGCCGGTCACCCGGGCTCAGATCGAGGGCGTGCGCGGCGTCAACTCGGATAGCGTCCTGCGCACCCTTGTGACCCGTGGCCTGGTCGAAGAGCAGGGCCGCCTGGAGCAGGCCGGCCGGCCCATTATCTATGGCACGACCTTCGAGTTCCTGCAGCAGTTCGGGCTGACCAGCCTCGAACAGCTCCCCCCCCTGTCCCCGGCCGGTAGCTGACCGCAACCCCGAGCCCCGTTGGTGGCGCGCGCAATTCGGCGGCTTGTCGCCCCGGCGTGCCCTGTGGCGCAACCCGCGTGGGTTTTGGGCCGCTGCGCGCTATCGCGCAAAGCAGAAATGCGTCGTCATCGTTCGTTGACACCTCGTGGCTCCCGTGCTATAATCACCCCACTGTCCCCCACAAGCGCACGCGTATCGTTGCGCCGGGACGACAGGACCCCGGGAGGGAGGAGAGACGCTTGAGGAACCGCGTCCAAGATGTGGCCAGGGCCGTGGGTAAGCTGCCCCGTGGCAAGCAGGCTGCCGTGGTCTTTATGGTCGTCCTCGTCGCTCTCACCTGGCTGGCAGTGTGCGCGCTCCTGGCCAGTGTCCTGGCCGGCTAACTGCCCGGCCGCCGGGGAGCCCCTGTCCGCGGCTCGTTCACCGTCCCGGGAGTCGCCCGGGCCAGCAGGCGAAGGCGCCGGCACGTTACGCCGCACTCGCCGGTGGATTCAGGAGGAGTGGTGACAATGGCTAAGAAGCTTGGTCGCGTGTTGCTGATCCTGGTCGCAGTCGTTGCCGTCCTGGCCCTGGTCCTCGCGGCTGCCGGCCTGTACGTCACCCGCCGTTCCTTCCCGCAGATCGAGGGCGAGATCGAGATTGCCGGCCTGGAAGGCCCCGTCGAGGTCGTCCGCGACGACTGGGGCGTGCCACACATCTATGCTGAAAACAGCCACGACCTCTTTCTGGCCCAGGGTTACGTGCACGCCCAGGATCGTTTCTGGCAGATGGACTTTTGGCGGCACATCGGCGCGGGCCGCCTGTCAGAGCTCTTTGGCGAGTCGCAGCTCGAGAGCGACCGCTTCCTGCGGACCTTTGGCTGGGCGCGTGTGGTCCAACAAGAGCTGGACCAGCTCGAGCCCGAAAGCCAGGCCATTCTGGACGCGTATGCCCAGGGTGTCAACGCCTACCTGGCCGAGCGGCAGGGCAGCGCCCTGAGCCTGGAGTACGCCGTCCTGAAGCTGACCAATGCCGCCTACGAGCCGGAGCCCTGGCAGCCGGAGGACACCCTGCTGTGGGGCAAGGTCATGGCCTGGAACCTGGGCGGCAACATGGACGAAGAGTACGGGCGGGCCCTCCTTCTCGGCAGCCTGTCCGAACAGCAGATGGCCGATCTGTTCCCGCCCTATCCCGCCGGCCACCCGGTCATCGTGTCCGAGTTTGGCACGTTTGAGGGCGAGAGCGCGCTGCCCGACCTGAACCGCGCCCTGTTGAGCCGTGTCGCCCCCGGCCTGGCCGCCCTGGCCGAGCCACCCGCCGCCCTCGAGGCGCTCACCGGTCCGCGGGGGACCGCCATCTGTTCCAACAGCTGGGTCGTCGCCGGCCAGAAGACGGTCACGGGCGCGCCCATCCTGGCCAACGACCCCCACCTGTCGGTCCAGATGCCGTCCATCTGGTACGAGGTGGCGCTGCATTGCCAGCCCCAGGGGCCGGCCTGCCCCTACCAGGTCACCGGTGTCTCCTTCGCCGGCGTTCCCGGCGTGGTCATCGGCCACAACGATCGCATCGCCTGGGGCTTTACCAACGTCGGCCCCGACGTCCAGGACATTTATGTCGAGAAGCTCAACCCCGACAACCCGAATCAGTACGAGGTCAACGGCGAGTGGGTCGACATGGAGGTCGTCGAAGAGGCACTCCTGGTTGCCGGCGGCGAGCCGGTGTCCCTCACCGTGCGCCTTACCCGCCACGGCCCCTTGATGTGGGAAGAGAGCCACGATGAGTTCCAGCAGCAGGCCGGCATTGAGCTGCCCGCGCACTACGGCCTGGCCCTGCGCTGGACGGCGTTGGACCCCGGTTTCGTCTTCCCGGCCGTCTGGCGCTTTAACCTGGCACAGAACTGGAACGAGTTCCGCCAGGCTGCCAGCCTCTTTCACGTCCCCGCCCAGAACCTGGTCTACGCCGACGTCGACGGCAACAT
>JBFYTF010000494.1:0-11530 GCA_041300865.1 Anaerolineae bacterium | reverse complement strand
CAGATCCTCGACGAAACCGACCTCAAGCGGGTCATCCTCGACCTGGAAGGCCAAGTTGGCTGACCGCTGCTTTCCTCATCATCCTACGAGGCCCTTCGGGGCCTCTTTTTTCCCGCCCCATCCGATCATCCAGTTTGACCAAACGCCGATCAAATAGCGTGGCCGCTAACACCCTCCCTCGGCAAACCCTTGCTCACGACGTTCGAGGCTGCCATCAGCAAGGCGGCATTTGCCTAGATTGCGCCGACTGTCAGCGCAGGAAGCCATTCATGCCCTGGAGAGGCTGTAATCCCCAGCCAAGGTCTCGGGGTAGCATTTGCTTCGCTGAACGCCCCTGTTGTACAATAGCGGTAAGCACGCCGGCTTGCTTATGTCCCATATCCTGAGACAGTCAGTCAAGTGCAACGGTCGCGCCAAATGCGACGGGGTTTCGTACACAACGTGTCGATGAGCGGCCCCCTGGGAGCCGGCAAGACCAGTGGCAGCGGCATGAGAGACCAATATGCGCTCGATCTGCTTGACAGACAAGAACATGCGGCCGGGACAGGCGCACATCGCCGGTCATTTGTGTACCGTGCCGTCCGGCATGGTCACGCGTGCGAGCGTCTTGGCCTGGGCCAGTTGTTCAGCCTTCACCTGAACCTCTCTTGGGTCAGCCTCGCGCAGGTCAGCCTCACTCAGGTTGGCCCCCACTCAGGTTGGCCCCCACTCAGGTTGGCCTCGTCCAGGAAGGCCCCGCTCAGGTTAGCCTCTTCCAGATAAGCGTGGTGCAGGTTGGCGTCGCGCAGGGCGGCGCCGCGCAGGTTGGCCCGGTTTAGCCTGGACAAGAGAAGGCGAGTTCCCTGCAAATTGGCCTTGCTCAGGTCCGCGCCACTCAGATCCGTGCCGCTCAGATCAGCCTCGCTCAGATTGGCTCCGCTCAGGGCGGCTTCGCTCAGGGCGGCTTCGCTCAAGTCGGCCCCGTTAAGGTCAGTCTCGGTTAGGCTGGCCCTTCTGAGGTCGACGCTTTTCAGGGACACGATGCCCTCGCTTGGGCCCGTTCCCGCTCCTCCAATCAGGCCAGACTCGTACAGGAATCGTAGCAGCAGCCCCTTGCCCTCGCCATCCAGTTGTGGCAGCGCCGCCTGCGTCTGTAGCCGGGCGGTGCACCGCTTCGGATCGTCTGCTGCCGATTCCCCCAATCCCCCGTCTATCAGCTCAATCATGCACTGCAGATAGACCCGCAAGACTGACTCGCGGGCTGGCTCGGATTCGGGGTCACCCTGATCGGCGGTGGCAACTTATCGCTGATCAAGCGGCCCCTTCACCCGGCAATGGCGAGACATGGCAAAGACGGCAAACCCTTTTGAGGTCTTGATCCCGCGTCGCTTTAGCTCCCGCGCCATCAGTTCCCTCGCGGCGGACCTGTCACGCCCCGCCCAAAAGAGGAACCCCGGGAGGACAAGCTGCCTCCCCTCCCCTTTGAACACGACGGTATTGTCACCGATGTCCATCACGACTTCATGGATCTCGTCCCAGCCCAACGCGTACCGCTGCAGAGGCGCTGAGTGCGTGATCCCCCACTGGTTCATAGTCGTCTGGCCGTAGAGGAGAGCCAGCGGGATACAGGCAAGTGTGAGGGGAATGAAGAAAATCAGCCCGCAAGGGGAATTGGCGGCGATGGCTAGTGCACTAAAGAGGGCAAAGACAATGACACCAACAACACCAATCAGGCGTGCAGGCCAGTGGCTGACCGTTGCGGAGAATATCGACGAGTGTAGCGGAACTTCAGCAAGCTGTAACCACTCGTTGGGCAGCGCGGGTGGTAGCTGTGCAGGCTCGATGAGGTCAGAACCCAGCTCCAAGACCCGAAGGGCTTTGATCGGCTCCACCCGATAGGGGCTCTCACTGCCTTCAAAGAACTGATGCTCTCGAATCAGGTGGACGATCAGGCCTGGCCCGGTGATATGTTCGCCAGTTCGTCGACTGAGGATCAAGAAATCGAAGTAACCCCACGTGCTATCCCCACACCATGGACAGGGCTGGAAGCCGCGATACACTGTCAAGAAGACTTGCAGCGTCTCCCCGACCAAATAGCCGCTCCCTGGGTCAGGCAAGTTGTCTAGCGAGAACCGGAGAACGGGCCAGGGCCGACGCAGATCGGGTAACTCCACGTGCCGCTTGTGAATCTCTTGGGTGCTTGACTGCTGCTGTTGATCGAGGGCGGACTGCAAAACACGCTCGAGCGTGTCCGCTACCTGGTCATACGTCACCTGTGCTTCTTCCAGGGTGCGGCGATCCCTGGCCAGCACCGCTTCCAGAGATTCAGTAGGGCCGAGGAAGCCTCCGTCCGACATTGCACCTGGGCGCATTCTCTCTTCCAGTTCGGGGATAGACAACAGGCTATTGCTCATATTGCTGGCCTCGCTGAAATCCAATAGCGATCGGAAGCGACCGACCGATCCAAAACCTACACATTCGATGCGCGGCGGGGGTTCAGGATGACCGGATGTTCGACTTCGTTGAATCTGTCCATGAGCGCACCATAGCCACGGCTCAGCTTGAGATCGAGCTCTGCTTGGGTGATGGGAATCGGCCACAGAAACTCGACGGGATCTCCGCCAAGCACCAGCTTGTCTGCCAACTCGCTATCTGATCGCACAACGGTATCTGTCAGTACGATCGCAACGAGTTTGCTGTTCTCAAACATGGGCTGCGGAGGGTCACCATTAGGGATTGTATGGCCAGCCCCTAGCCAGGTGGAGTAGCGGAACGGAAAGCGGCCAAAGAAACGCACCATGTCGACGTATTCTTCCTCAGGTGTTTCACAGTACAAGATGATCTCGCGGCGGCGGTACGCCCGGTCCACGCCTTCTTCAAGCTCCATGGGCAGATCGCTCATGCCGCTTGACACCAGGGTATAGAACGCCCGGCCGGCATGGCCTGGTGGATAGATACAGACATCGATGTGCGGTATCAAGGGAAAGACTTCATGGCTAATCTTTGCCGCCGTGCCAAAGAGCTCCTGGTAGACCTGCTCCCGCAGCTCAGCGAAGTCGGCCGTGTTTTGCACTGCGAAACCCATCATGTCACGGGATCCTTGGGCATTGGGCGAGACGCTTCGGCCATCCGCTGCAAGCGCAGTAGCAGCTGCATCGCTAGCTGGTAGTTGCTGCAAGCCCGCAGCGAGCGATTCAGGTATTCGACTCCTTGTTGGCCATCGTTAGCATGCAGGTAGCCTATGCCCTGGTTGATCAGCAGCCCTGGGTGTTCAGGAAGCCGCTGCAGCAGTCGCCCATAGATCTCCTCCGCTTCCTTGGCTTTTCCTTTCCGTGCCAGGGCGTTGGCCTTGAGCAGATCCTTCATCTCCGGCTCGTGCCCGGTGAGGGCTTTGACCCACATGTAGATGGAGGAAGGAATGCCCAGCAGGAAGATGAAGTTGAGCAACAGGGCCTGCTGCGCCGTCCGCACCGCGCAGGTATCACACAGGTAGCGGCGGCTGTACGAAAAGCCGTAGGCGATGAGCAGAAAGTAGAAATAGAAGACGGTGTAGCCCCGCACCCGACCGAACATCTGGCATTCACTGCAGACGCAGTAGGCGTCGCCGGCCGAGACGATGCCGCCGCCTTGATCCAGGATCGATTTGCAATAGCGGCAGTACACGTAGCGCGTCCGCTCAAAGTCCGAGAGGTCGATGGTGGCCTGACAGTGAGGGCAAGTCATCACCCGGTACCGGCTCTCCTCATCCGCTGCTGCCAGCTCGCGCTTGTGGCGCTGCGCAGCCAGCGCCGACGCCCGACAATCAATGGTACGCTCCAGGTCACGAGCCTGGATGCTCTTGACCTCCAAGGCCAGGACACCTCCCTCTTGGCATGCCTTTGCCGTTTTCTGACCCAACTGCACCGTCGAGGCCAGAGTCAGGACCAGGCGCTTGTCCTGGCTGGTCGTGTCGACGATATCCTCGTACCGGATCGGCTCACCGTCCAGCATTAGCGCATCCGACGACGCGGATGCGGCCTTGACCCTCAGTCCTCTTGCCTGTCCATCCTGCACAAACTGGAACTTGAAGGATAGATCGCTTGTTGATTGCATGGTTGCCACCTCCCTTCTGTGCCTAACCTGCATGCGCTCCCCAGCGCGGAGTTCGGGGCCTCAGGAAACGAAAACGCCGACCTGGCCAGGTGGTTTTCTGGCAGAAGGTCGGCGATCTGTCTCGTCTCCAGTCACACACGGACACGCCTCAGCCACGTCATCCAATAGGAACTGGGGCAACTTCTTGGTGATGTAGGCTATCGTGTGAGCAAAGCGATCATAACACACACTACACTCGATGTCAAACTGGTCTGTTAGTGTGAGTATCATTCTAAACTGTTAGTTGGTGGCAATCCGTTCCCCGAATACTTCGAGAATATGATTTCGCGAGGGGCCCCTTACGTCCGGGACTTGGTCACCGTGGACTAGCTAGACCCTGCCCCAAACCAAATAGATCACCCCAAGCCCCTGCTCTTCTACGTGCAAGGCTTGGCAAACAATACTTGACAATTCACGTCAGACATGCTATCTCATTCATTGTCAGCCCGTGAGGCGCTTCTACACCGTCAATCGCAGTGTGTCACGAGTCCAGCGCTGACAAGAAGCTGTCAGGCGGGCTACGCGTAGGCGTTTCGTTCACGGAAGAAGTCAAGGGTTAGGCCGCCGGGCTGCCGAGCCTTGTCGAGCCAGGTGGCCCCGCGAAGGAGGTAACGAGATGGCGCGGTACTTGGCGACACTTAGCCTTCTCGCAACAGCGCTCTTTGTCGTGGCGATCGCTGCTCTGCAGCTGCTTAGGCCGGATGTGAACCCAGCCTCGTCTGGCATAAGCTTCTACGGCCTTGGGCGGTATGGTCTCATCCTTGGGATCGCGCTCGTCCTTGTTGGCCTTTCGGGAATCGCACTAGCTCTTGCATTATGGCCCACGACGTCGTCAGCGCTCGGCCGGTCCGGGCTTGTCCTGCTGATCGCCTGGGGCTTGCTCCAGGTCCTTGCGGGGCTCTTTCCAGTTGATGCGCCAGGAGGGCCTACCACCGTCTCTGGCACAATCCACAACCTGGCAGGCATGAACTTTGTCCTCATCCCCCCTGCGCTCCTGCTGATCGGGCTGGCACCGGGTGGGGCGAGTGGCTCTCGACGGCCCATCGCTTTCTGGCTCGGCGGGCTTCTCCTGGCCTCCGCCATGCTGCTGTTTCTGTTCCAGGGACCCCTCCACTCATCTCAGGTTGGTGGTCTCTTTCAGCGCCTCTATTGGCTGGTGCTGATGTTGGCGTTTGTGTTGATGGCGCTGCAAGTGCGACGGAGAGAGCGCGCCGCTGAGCCCAAGCGTGCGCTACGCTAGCCTGAAACCGGAGTGAGTAGACGAGGCTCCCTGGACCGCACTGCCCGGTGCTTGAAGCCACTCTTCTCACAAATAGGCTGCAGGCATCGATTAAAATTACATTAAGAAAAGATAAAGAATCGCCGGCCGGGGAAGGAGAATTCGAATTAAGTCGATAGATCCAAAACAGAGTAAGCTGTTTTCGCCTTCTGACTCAGAGTGACAGCTCTTGACTTCTGCCCCGGTCAGTGCTATAAGTAGTTCCTCAACACACTGGATGTGCGCCCATCCAGTTGGCTCCCACACTGAAGCACGATGCCCACCGTACACGATCAATGCTGCTCCTGCAGACAATGACTGCCGAGGTCTGAAGGCCACATCTCGAGTTACTGGTAGTCAAATGCCACAGAAAAGGAAAACCATGAAAAAAGGCCCGGATTTGAGAAAGCACTTTGAGGCCATCATCGGCCGCGAGTTCGTAGATCTGTCGGACGGCGAAATCCTGCTGCGGGATTCCACGGGGCTGTGGTCGGTCGAGCAGGGTCACGAGACGTCAAGGGAAATCGGCACAACCGGGAGCTCTACCAAGGCTTGTGGTTCGCGCGGCTTGTTCAGTGTCGGGGGGCTAACGGCAACGGGTCCCGATGGCAAAGCCGAGTTCTTTTTGAGCGAACACCACTGCGCGGACATTGTGCCCAAACATCCGCTTATCTTGGTGGCCACCGCCCAGTCGCAGGACCCGGTGTTCGTGACAACCCGCGCCTTTGAGGCCACGAACGACAATGGCTTCAAGGACGTGCGGATAGAAATCTATACCTGGGGGCCGGGCGGAGATCCTGCGGGCAGCAGGCTGATCAAGTGGTTTTGCCGTTTCCCCTTCGACCCGATTATTCTCTAGCCTTTGACGGGTTCCCTGGAGCCGGGAGCTATCCGGGCGGCAGCTTCACCGGGAGTCAGCGGCACATGGTACCAGGTGTGAACCGGCGAATGCATCCCCACCCAACGCTGGGCCACAGCTAGAACGTGACCATCGCCGGGTCTGCGGCACGTTGTACAGCCACAGACCCGGCGATGCACGTGCTGCCCGGTAGGCGCAAGGAGGTTGGGCGTACCTCCTGACCGATGACCAGCAAGCCTAGAGCGTTGGAGTATTTCGTCAGCACGTCTGGCAACCCAGTCCGCCCCTAGGGCTCGCTATGCGACGGTCAGGACGACCTTTCCGGGTGCCTTGGTCTCCAGCCGGTATGCCATGGCAGCATTGACCTCTTCCAACGGGAACGTGCGATTGACGAACACCCGGAGGCTCCCAGAGTCAATCAGCTCTGCCACTTTCGCCAGAACGTCAGCATTTGGCCATGCCGCAAGCCCCATGCTGCGAATGGCTCGCCGTTGCGGCTCCTCCTGAGGGACCTCCGCCAGGAGCGAGGTAACATACCGCCCGCCGGATCTCAGCACGTTGTAAGACCGTTCCAGCAACTCGCCACCGACCAAATCGAGGACGGCATCTACATCCTTGACGATGGTTTCAAACCGTTCCTGGTTGGAGATGAACTGGTTGACCCCCAGTTCTCGGGCATGCCCGGCCTTTTCCGGGATATCCACCCCATAAACGAACACGCCTTCGGCCCTGGCGAGTTGCACGGCGAGGCCGCCAACGTTGCCCGCTGCGCCATGGATCAACAGCCGCTCGCCACTTTTCACTTGTAGCAGCTCGAAAAGCGATATCCAGGCGGCCATCGCCGGCAAGGGCACTGCCGCCGCATAGGTATAATCCAGCGACTGAGGCTTGTGCGCGACCTCATGTGCCTTGGCCGTCGTGTACTCCGCGAACGCCCCGGGGCCGAGAACGGCGAGTCCGTAGACGGCATCGCCTGGCTTCAGGTATGTGAGGTTCGAGCCAACGACCACTACTTCGCCGGCAAAGTCTGTCCCCAGGGTCAGGGGTGTACTCGCCATGTGCTGCAAATAACCTGCTTGCACGGCGGTGTCGAAGGGGTTGAGAGAAGCGGCGTGAACACGGACCAGCACCTCGTTTTCATTTGGTGCAGGCTCAGGGATATCTTCTACATCCAAAGGCCTTCCCCAGCCATTAAGACGAATTGCTTTCATGATCCAGTTCTCCTTCACAGCAAATCATCATTTTTGACGTGACGTCGAGAACCAGTGGGAGGTGTCAGATGTTTGTACAAAATACACCTGTTGCGTCCAAATGTCAAATTAATATCGTATAAATCTATTTATTGAGCACAGATTAGGCCGTGCCCGCAGTGCGCAACCTCCCCGTGGGATGGACACGCTCCGCGGCAGCGAGGTGCCCCGCGTCGAGTACGAGAAGCTGTCGGGTGACGGGATGGGCGACCCGTTCGGATGCATAGCGGACGACCGCGTGCCGCTTACGCCTCTATTGCAATGCACTGGGTTTGGCGCTATAATAGAAGCAGGCTCTTGGGGATCGGCCCCTCTATAGCGGAAGGCTCCATCCCGACCAAGACGTCCCACAGTGGCTGTGCGCAAGCTATCGCCTGATGGGGATGCAGGAGCGGCTTAGAACTGGGATGATACGATGAGCAAAGGCCAAGTCATCGCCGGTCGATTCGAGATCGGCGACCTCGATAAAGATCTGGTGGGCAGCGGGGGCATGGGCACCGTCTACAAGGGATGGGACACCCGGACCGGGCAGGCAGTCGCGATCAAGTCGCTCAAGCCGGAGTATGTGGCTGCCAATCCCAACCTCGTCGCCCGATTCGTGCGCGAAGGCAAGGCTCTGCGCCAACTCCATCATCCCAATATCGTGAGCATGGTGGCAGCCGTCAAAGAAACAGGCCGGCACTACTTGGTCATGGAGTATGTGGCGGGTGGCACGCTCCAGGAATTGCTCGCGGCGCGTGGTCCACTACCCAGCCTGCGTACGGTCGAGATTGCGCTCGATCTGGCCGACGCCTTGACTCGCGCTCACCGCCTCGGTATCATCCACCGCGACTTGAAGCCGGCCAACGCGCTAATGGCGGAGGATGGAACGCCTCGCCTGACCGACTTTGGTCTCGCCTACCTGGCCGACGGCTCCCGCCTGACCCAGTCGGGCGTCACGATAGGTACGGTGGCTTATCTCAGCCCTGAGGCATGCGAAGGCAAGGTGCTCGACGAACGGGCTGACATCTGGGCCTTTGGCGTGGTACTGTACGAGATGTTGAGCGGGGAGCTGCCCTTTACGGGACAGACTCTCGGTGCGCAGCTGACGAACATTCTCACCCAACCCGCTCCTGCCCTGGCTGAGTTACGCCCAGACGTACCCGACGCCCTGGCCAAACTGGTCCACCGGATGCTGGAAAAGGGCCATCAGCAGCGCATTCCGAGCGTGCGGCTGGTAGGGGCGGAACTGGAAGCGATCCTGAAAGGCCGGGGTTCTGCCACTCTGTCCGTTCCGGCGATGCAACCTCCAATCTTGGACATTGAAAGCCCGATGGCCAGGCCCGTTTTTGTCGGTCGAGAGCGGGAGATGGCACAACTGGACCAGTTTCTCCGCAGGGCACTGGCAGGCCACGGTCAGGCGGTTTTTGTGCTGGGCGATGCCGGCCAGGGGAAGACGGCCTTGATCCACGAATTTGCGTGGCGCGCCCAGGCCGCCCATCCGCAGCTGGTCGTTGCCACCGGCAACTGCAACGCGCATACCGGCATTGGCGACCCGTATTTGCCTTTTCGTGAGATCCTGAGTTTGTTGACCGGCGACGTTGAATCCCTCCGGGCTGCCGGAGCTGTCAGTCAGGGACAGGTGGAACGTCTATCGCATCTATTCCCCCACGCGATGCAGGCCCTGGTGGAGGTTGGGGCCGACCTCGTCGGGCTGTTTGTAGCCGACACAGCCCTGATCAGGCGAGCGAGAGCATTCACCCAGCCGCCTATCCCGGCAGAGCGGCTGACCCGACTGCAGGAGCTTGTGGCCCGCAAGGAAGCCATCGCGGGCAACCCCGAGTTACAGCAAAGCACCCTGCTGGAACAATGCACCCGGTTCCTGCTGGCGCTGGCTTCCCACAGACCCTTGCTCCTGGTGTTGGACGACCTGCAATGGGCAGATGGTGGTTCCACGAACCTGCTCTTCCATCTTGGCAGGCGGCTGCAGAGTCGTCCCATCCTGGTCATCGGATCCTATCGCCCGGCCGAGGTGACCACGGGTAGAGATGGGGAGAGACATCCGCTGGAAACCGTTGTCAACGAGCTGAAGCGTCTCGAGGGCGAGATTCAGTTGGATCTGGACCAGGCAGAGAGCCGGCAGTTTGTCGAAGCGTTCGTGGACTCGGAACCGAACCACTTGGGTGAGATCTTTCGCGATACCCTGTACAGGCAAACGCGGGGACATCCCCTCTCTACGATCGAGCTGCTGCGGGAGATGCAGCAGCGAGGGGATCTGGTGCAGGATGCGAGTGGTCAATGGGTGGAAGGGCCCGAGTTGGACTGGAAGACCCTGCCTGCCCGGCTAGAGGCGGTTGTTGCCGAACGCCTGGGCCGCCTGGCCGAGGATGCGCGAGAACTGCTGCAGATAGCGAGTGTGGAAGGTGAAACCTTCACTGCTGAAGTGGCAGCCCGGGTATTGGACGTGAATGAACGGCAGGTGCTACGCTGGTTAAGCAAACTCGACACAGAGCATCGCCTGGTGAACGCCCGCGAGATCCAGCACATGAACGGTCAGCGCTTGTCAAGATACCGCTTCCGGCACATTCTGTTTCAAGAGTACCTATACAACAGCCTGGGAGAAGCGGAGAGGGCCTACCGGCATGAGGACGTAGGATTTGTCCTGGAGGCGCTGTATGGGCAGAAAAGGAGCGAGATAGCGATCCAGCTGGCGCGGCATTTCCAAAAGGCAGGGATCGCCGAGAAGGCGATTGGATATTTGAGCCTGGCAGGGGACCAGGCGCGGGGGCTCTATGCCCACGACGAGGCCATCGACCACTACCAGGGAGCGTTGACGCTGCTGAAGGAGCGCCAGGACCATGAGCAGGCAGCACGGATACTGATGAAGCTCGGTTTGACCTATCACAGCGCCTTTGACTTCCAGCAGGCCCGCCAGGCCTACGAGGAGGGGTTTGTCCTGTGGCAACAAGCGGGGCGGAGGCAGCATATGATGCGCCAACCAGCAGTCACAGCGCCGGATGCCCTGAAGGTAAACTGGAATGAGCCGAGGACGCTGGACTCGACGAAAGCCTGGGATCTGTATTCGTCTTGCGTGATAGACCAGTTGTTCAGCGGGCTGGTGGAGTATGGCCCTGAGATGGAGGTCACGCCCGACGTAGCGCAGGCCTGGGAGGTGTTACAGGGCGGCCTGCAATACGTGTTTCATTTGCGAGACGACGTGTACTGGACGGACGGCACACCCCTAACAGCGGGCGACTTTGCCTATGCGTGGAGGCGCGTTCTGGAGCCCATGGCCGACTCGGCCAATGCCAGCCTGCTATACGAAATCAAGGGCGCCCGGGCCTTTCACCACGGTGAGCAACCTGGGCCAGACGAGTTGGGGCTCTGGACGCCGGATGACCGGACTCTGGTCGTAGAGTTGGAACGACCTACCGGCCATTTCCCTTACCTGTTGGCCCATCACGTCAGTTTTCCATTACCCCGGCACATCGTTGAGACTCACGGCGAGGCGTGGGCCACCGCCGGGACCCTGGTGACCAACGGTCCGTTTCAACTTATGGCTTGGCAGCCAGGACAGGCCTTGGTCCTGGTACGCAACCCCAGGTACCATGGCAGTCCGTCAGGCAATGTGGAGCGCATAGAGCTCTCGCTGCTTTCAGACGCCTCCACTCACCTGCAAAAGTACAAAGATGACGAGTTGGATGTTTTCGACATCGGCGCTCTGCCGCCGTTAGAGCGGGACTGGGTCCGGCAGAAGTACGCAGGAGACTATGTCTCAACTCCGTCATTGGGGACTACATACGCAGGCTTTGACGTCAGTCGTCCTCCCTTTGATAACCTGGACGTACGCCGGGCACTGATCCTGGCGACGGATCGGGAATATCTGACCGGCGTGGTCATGAAGGGCTACCATTTCCCCGGCACGGGCGGCCTGATTCCCCCCGGCATGCCGGGACACTCTCCAGAGATCGGCCTGCCGCATGATCCTGAACAGGCGCGAGCGGCTCTGACAAAAGCCGGCTATGGCGCCGGCCGCGGCCTTGGTCCTGTGAACCTTCTCACCTTTCGCAGCCT
>JBFYTF010000454.1:0-4489 GCA_041300865.1 Anaerolineae bacterium | reverse complement strand
GGGCGCGGGTTCCGCGTGGCCGCCATCGGTCCGGCCGGCGAAAACCTGGTCCGCATCGCCGCGGTGATGGCCGACAAGGAACACGCCGCGGCGCGCACCGGATTGGGCGCCGTGATGGGCTCGAAGAACCTCAAGGCCATTGCCGTGCGGTCCCGGCGGGACTTTCCGTACCGGAATCCAACAGCCTTCAAGGAGCTGGTTGATGAGCTCCGCGAGATCGAGAGAAACGACCGGCGGGCCCAGGGCCTGACCGCCCGGGGGACGCTGGGCACGTTGATGGACCATCACTCGGCGATCGGGGCCATGAACACGCGCAACTATCAGTATGGCCAGTTTGAGGGCAAAGAGAAGGTCGATCACGAGGCCTTGGCAGCAGAGTACCTGGTCCGGCCGACGGGCTGCTATGGCTGCTCGCTCAAGTGCGACCGGCGCAGCCGCGTGAACGAGGGCGAGTTCGCCGGCGTCGAGGTGGACGGCCCCGAGTACAGCACGGCCGTGGCTCTCGGGCCGAGCCTGGGCATCGACAACCTGTCCGCCATCCTCAAGGGCAATGATCTGGCCAACCGCTACGGGCTGGACACCATTGACCTGGGCGGCGTCATTGCCTTCAGCATGGAGCTGTACCAACGGGGCATTCTGAGCAAAGAGGAGGCCGACGGCCTGGACCTGGAGTGGGGCAACTACCACACCATGCTGGAGCTGGTCCGGCGCATCGCCTACCGCGAAGGTGCCTTTGCCGACCTGTTGGCCCACGGCGTCCACGTGGCGGCCCAGGAGATCGGGCGGGGTGCAGAGCGCTACGCCGTCCACGTCAAAGGCATGACGCCTGCGCCGCTCGATGCGCGGCCGGTCAAGGTCTATAACTTTCGCTACGCCGTCTCGCCCCGGGGCGCCGATCACCTGCGCATCTCGGCACCGGGGGGCTACGCGCTGGACCAGCTGCCGATGTCCGAGGCGGCGGCCAAGCTGGCCTACTGGCAGAGCGTGGTCACCATCCCCGACCTGATGGGCGTCTGCAAATTCGCCTACACCTATTACACCGAGACGCCCGAGAAGTCGCTGTATCGCACGCTGGAGGTCGCCCCAAAGCTGTACCACGCCGCGACCGGCTTTGCGCTCTCCGGCGACGAGCTCATGCGCACGGCGACGCGGGTCAACGACCTGGAGCGCGCCCACAACAACCGCCTGGGCCTGAGGGCCAAGGACGATACGCTTCCGCCGCGCTTCACCGAGGATCCCATGCCCGAGGGCCCGGCCAAGGGCCAGGTGTACGACATCCTCGAGCCTTTCAGAGAGGCCTGGTACACCGTGCAAGGCTGGAATCCCGAGACCGGCGTTCCCCGCCGCGAGCGACTGGAGAGCCTGGGGCTGGGTGACGTCGCCGACGACCTGGAGAAGCATGGCATCGACATCTCGTAGCCGCCGGCGCCGCAGCAGCGGCCGGGCAACAGCTCACAACGCCCAAAGGAGTGGACAATGACGAAACTGATCGATCTGAGCATGGAAGTCAGCGCCGACATGGTGGTCTTTCCGCGCGTCGCCCGGCCGATCATGGCCATGCTCGAAAGCTGGGAGGAGTTTGCCACCAACATCGGCGCCGCCCAATACGGCGCCACCTGGCTCACGGCCCACTATGTCGTGGTCCTGGGTGATCACGTCGGCACGCACGTCGACTCGCTCAAGCACATGCGCCAGGACGCTCCGGGGCCGGGCGACATCCCCCTCGAGTACTGCTACGGCGACGGCGTGGTTCTGGACTTTGCGGACAAGCCCATCGGCTATGGCATTACCGCCGCCGACTGCCGGCAGGAGTTGGACCGCATCGGCTACACCCTCAAGCCGCTGGACATCGTGCTGGTCAAGACCGGCGCCTCGCGCTACAACACCGAGCTGCGCTACCTGACCGAGCACTGCGGCATGACCGGCGAATCGACCGAATGGCTCATCGACCAGGGCATTAAAATGACCGGCATCGATGCGCCGACGTGGGACCGCCCGGTCAAGTCCATGTTCGAGACCAAGGAGTTCTGGCCGGGACACGTGGTCATGATGCACCGCGAGTATTACCACCTGGAGAACATGGCCAACCTCGACGCCATCCCCAGGCCCTTTGGCTTCAAGGTGTCGGTCCTGCCCATCAAGTGGAAAGTGACCACCGCCGCGCCGGTCCGCGCCGTGGCCATCGTAGAAGACTAGGAGCGTTCCGCAGCATGAGCCGCGTTGTGGCCATCCTGGGCTCCCTCGACACCAAAGGGCCGGAGACCGACTTTCTGCGCCAGGCAGTTCGCGCTCAGGGCGGTGAGCCACTGGTGGTCGACACCGGCGTCCTGGGCGAGCCCACGGCCGCTGCCGACGTGACCCGCCACGAGGTGGCCGGCGCCGCGGGATCCAGCATCGCCGCTCTGATCCGCCGCGGGGACAAGAGCGAGGCCCTGCTCACCATGGCCGATGGCGCTGGCGCCATCCTGCGCGCTCTGCTCCTCGAGGGCCGGCTGGGCGGGGTGCTGAGCATCGGCGGCTCGCGGGGCACGGCCCTCAGCACCCGCGTCATGCAGTCGCTGCCGGTGGGCGTGCCCAAGCTCATGGTTTCGACCATGGCCAGCGGCCAGAACACCTTCGAGCCCTACGTCGGCACCAAGGACGTCACGCTGATGCATTCCGTGGCCGACGTCGCCGGGCTGAACGTCGTGACCAGGCAGGTCTTTGCCAATGCAGCGGCGGCCATCGTGGCCATGAGCCGCGTCGGAGCGCCTATCCGGGGCGGTGACCGGCGCATTTTCGCCGCCTCCATGCTGGGCGTGTCGACGCTCCTGGTGAGCCACATAGAAAGCCTGGTGGCCGATGCCTTTGGCGGAGAGCTGATCGCCTACCATTCCGTCGGCACCGGCGGGCGCGCGCTGGAAGAGATCGTCGACAGCGGCGTGGTGGACGGCGTCTTTGACGTCTCTCCGGGCGAGATGGCCGCCCTCGTGGTGGACGGCCCATTTTCTGCCGGCCCGGAGCGAATGCGCGCCGCCGGCCGCCGGGGCATTCCGCAGGTTATCGCGCCCGGCGGGCTGGACTTTATCATCGAAGGGCCTCTGGACCGGCTTCCCGCCCGCTACGCGGGCCGCAGGACGATGGCCCATACCCCAACCATCTCCCTGGTCCGCACCTCTGCGGACGAGATGGCCGCCGTGGCGCGGCTGATCGCCGGCCGGCTGGCCGAAGCGACGGGCCCGTCGGCAGCCATCCTCCCCCTGCGCGCCTTTGGCTGGTTCTCCTGTGAGGGCCAGCCGCTGCACGACCCTGAGGCTGACCGGGCCTTTATCGACACCTTGAAAGCCGGCCTGCCGCCGCGGGTGACAGTGGTCGAGCTGGACACCCACCTCAACGACCCCCAGGTGGGCGAGACGGCCGTGCAGCTCATGCGCGACATGCTCGCGGCGGCGGCTGCCTAGGAGAGGCCCATGGAGATCCGGGTGCACCTTTTTTCGATAGTGCGCGACTGCCTGCCGGCGGGGGCCAGCCGCGGACAGGCGACGGTCACCCTGCCCGACGGGGCGACCGTTGCCGACCTGATCGTGCAGCTTGGCATCGACACCTACCTGGGCTTTTCGCCGGCGGGGGTCATCGAACAGGGCGGCTGGCAGGTGAGCGTCGGGGGTGCATTCGGGGCGACGGCGGACCGCGTCCTGCACGACGGCGACAGCGTGCTGATGATGCCGCACACATCGGGCGGTTAGCATCACGACGAAGCGAAAGGAAGGAACGCATGGCATCGTTCGAGGCCTATCGAGCGCTCTTTGATCTGCGGGGCAAGGTGGCCCTCGTGGCCGGCGGGGCCGGGGGCATCGGCAGCGCCATCTCCGAGGGGCTGGCCGCGTACGGTGCCGCTGTGATCGTTGCCGGCCGCACCGGGGCCAAGGCCGAGCAGCTGGCCGCCGGCATCTGCGCCGCGGGCGGGCAAGCGTGGGGTGTCGAGCTGGACGTACTCGACTTTACCGCGACACGCAGACTGGTGGATCAGATCGTGGCGCGCCACGGCCGGCTCGACATCCTGGTGAACAGCGCGGGCACCCACATCGAAGCGCCGGCCGTGGACTATGCCGAGGCCGATTGGGACACCGTCTTTGACCTCAACCTCAAGGCCGCTTTCTTCCTGGCACAGGCCGTGGCCAGGGCCCAGATCCCCGGGGGCGGCGGCAAACAGGTGCACATCAGCTCCGTGAGGAGTGCCCTCGGCATCCGCCGCTGCTACGTGGCCTACTGCGCCAGCAAAGCCGGACTCAACCTGATGATCAAGCAGCTCGCCACCGAGTGGGCCGGGCACAAGATCACCGTCAACGGCATCGCCCCGACCTTCACCCGCACCGAGCTGGTCAAGGATTACCTCGACGACCCGGCATTCTACAACCCGCTCGTGGCGCGCATCCCCCTGGGGCGCATCGCGGAGCCGCTCGATCTGGCAGCCATGGCCATCTACCTGGCTGCCCCGGCCTCGGACTTT
>JBFYTF010000441.1:0-5935 GCA_041300865.1 Anaerolineae bacterium | reverse complement strand
ACGCTCGTTATGGTACACGACGAAGGGGGGATTGTCAAACTCCGCCGGGAATAGCTTGCCCTCGATCGACAGGCCTCAACGGCAGGTGAGCAACCGGTTCTGCGGCGATTCGTTTCTTGCGTCTCTCTGATCGAGGCGATACTCACGGCGACGACCAAGGTGCAGCTGGCCCACGAGTTGGTTCGTGCGCCCATCCAGCGCCAGAGGTAGGTCGGCGTCGTACGTGCCAATCAACCGGCACACCCGGTCCTCCAGTCCCCCGACTCCCGACACGGCAAGGGCGCGAGCCAACCGCATTTTTCCGATTCCCGGCACACCGCTCAGGATCAGGTGGGGGCGAGACAGCAGCGAAGCGATCAGGCGCCGTCGCACCAGATCGGCGAGCGGCACGCCGGCCAACTCCACGGCTCGATCGACCCAATCAGAGACGCAGAAATGACAGCGGATCACCTGGCACCACCCTTGTCTGGAAAACGGTTGCCATTGTTTCCCCGGCGCTTGAACGGGCACACGTGGCCTGCGCACTGGTGTGGCTCGTGGGCCAGGTGGGACACGTATACCTCGGGCGCCCGAGCAAAGAGATCGCAGCATTCTGCGCAGCAGAATGCGTATGTACGCCCAATAAACGTGAACGTGACCGCAACCTCGCCGGCCTGCAGCCACATGCCACAGATGGGGTCGAAAAACAGTGCTTCGTTGCGTTCTTGCATGCGTGTCTCTCCCTACACGATCGATCCATCTGCCGTCGTGGATTCCAAGATTTCGAGTTCGCGATCCGCTTGTGTCGCCCGCGTTCTCGCTCTACCTGTCGTTCTGCCAATTGACTGACTCGGCGGCTTGGTGCCCCAGGCTACGTACAGAAACCCCATGAGCAACTCGGCGTAGCCGATGTGGTCGAGGAAGCGAGGCATCAACTCCCACGGGCGTCGCGCCACGTCCGCCGCCGCGCCTACCCCGAGCAGGTCCGCGACCCAATTGAAGGGGCGCACGTACCAGCGATCTGTAAAGCGCGCGTCGGCGATCACCAGCCGCCCGCCGGGCTTCAGGTGTGCCGCGGCACGCTGCAGGGCGAGCTGCCACGCAGGTACCACCGACGCGGCCAGCGTCCAGAGCACGGCGTCGAACTGCTCGTCGAGGTCGAACGCGCCTGCATCAGCCTCGACCAGCTCGACGTTCTGCCACCCCTCCTTTTCGACCAACTGCCGCGCCTGCTCGAGCATCGCGTGCGTGTAGTCGAGCCCTACCAATCGCGCGTGGGGCCCGATCTCGGCTTCTAACAGCGGAAAGTTGGCCCCGGTGCGTAGAGTAGGGGCAGGGCGCACCTTCCTACCTTGCGGCAGGCGTGTTTCCCCACCCCTCTCCCCGAACCGGACGTGAGAGTTTCCCCTCATCCGGCTCTCCAGGACTGGGTACCACCCGTACCCTTGGGTCGGCCCCATGGCGTTATGCTCATGTGGCAGCTTTCACACAAGGTCTGAAGATTGTCCATCTGACTTGCGCCGCTCTTCCTTCGGGGGCGGTGATGGTGCACATGTAAGTTGTCCTGACCCCCGCAGTGCGTGCAGCGATACCCATCTCGTGCAAGGACCGCTAATCGGATTTCCGCCCAGTCCGCTTTTTCAGGCGTGGTTCTGCCTTCCCATTGAGCGGGGAAAGGAGTGTCTACCACCGGCGGGACAAGGTCTACGACCAGATACGGATGAGGATGTGTACGCGCGTAGTAGATGCGGCGGTGCAAGTCCGGCATCCGGTATAGGTATTCCATCCGTCCTTTTTCATTCTGAACACCCAGATTCCATCGGTCGTGACTACCTTTCCTTTCCCGATGGCGGTATCTCCGCATCACCCACCTGGCTCCTTTCTTATGGCGTTTCTTGAGCCAGGTGAAGAACCGGTCATCGGCCCAATAGGTTAGCTCATTGGCTATTCGAGTGGCGTTAGCATACTCATAGTATTGGTTCCAGCCGCGCATGATACGGTTCAGGCTACGAACCTTCTCCAGTGGAGACTGATAGAAGGTCTTGCGCTGTGTCAGGTCTTTGACAGTTCGCTTGAAGCGTTCGATACTCTTTTGGCTGGGCGTCACCCGCAGCCATGGCTTTCCGCATCGAGGGAGCTTCCATTGTAGGTGAAATCCTAGGAAGTCAAAGCCATCGGTTGCATGAGTGAGATATGTCTTCTCCAGGGACAGTTCAAGTTGCAGCCGGTCCCAGAGGACTTGGCGGGCTTCTTCTCGTATCCGTTCCGCTTCTGTTTTGGGTCCATTGCACAGGATGATGAAGTCGTCTGCATAGCGGGTTAGAATGCAGTTGCCTACTCCAGCTCGTCGGCGCTTCTCTTTTTCGTAAGGAGTCAGCTTCCCGTACTTCTGCCACCACCACGCGTCGAACTCGTGCAGGTAGATGTTTGCCAGTAGAGGAGAGAGGATACCGCCTTGTGGCGTACCTTCTTCCGTGTGCCGGAACAGTTGTCCTTCCATGACGCCTGCTTTGAGCATGGCGGCAATCAGATTGAGCACGTGCTTATCTTGGACTCGTCGCTTGATGAGCCTGAGCAGGATGGCATGTTGAATGTGGTCAAAACAGCCTCGTATGTCGCCTTCGATGATCCACAGGTACTTGTTTTGCGTTGTGATTCGGCTCTGACAGACTCGGATGCAATCCATGGTTCGGCGCCCTGGTCGGAAGCCATTCGAGCAGTTCAGAAAGTCGCTTTCCCAGATCGGTTCAAGCAGCATCTTCAGTGCCATCTGCACTACTCGGTCTTTTATCGTAGGGATGCCAAGCGGCCGTTGCTTGCCGTTTGCTTTGGGTATCCATCGCCGTTGCACGGGTTGCGGTCGGTACGTTTTGTTCTGCAGTTCTGTACGCAGTGTTTGGACAAAGGCTTGCCGTTTGCCTTCTTCGTTGAAGTGTTTCCGGCTTATGCCATCGACACCAGCGGTACGACTGCCAGGATTGTTCAGCACCTTGTCCAAGGCTGCCGTGAGCCAATCTACTCGGCATATCAGATGGTACAAATCCTCAAACCTGTGTTGAGGTTGCCCTTGGGCTTTACGGGCGAAACTCTCTTGTGTCTTGCGAATATCATCCGTACATCTACAGGATGTTCCGTTTCGGGCTTCGCACACTCAAGTTTCTCTCCAGTCCCTGCGGCCCTTCGCCTTGTGATGGTCTTTCTCCATCTCCGACTACTATGGCCGCTCCGACGCCCTCCCGCCACATCAACCACAGCCTGTCCAGCCCTTCTCAGGGCGGGCGGTTGGGCCTCCCACGTTCGCTGTCCGATACTCTGCGCCGGAGTTTAGGTTCCTCCTGTACGCCCGTACGGTGTCTCCTGACACCGTCGCCATCGTCCGCTGGCTTGTACCTCGCTAGCCATTGTCGGTTCGCCCCCGGTCGAATGGGCTTTTCACTAACTGCCATGCGACCAGTTAGTTACACGATGACTTCCACCCCATCTCCATCGTTTCCCAGGGTGTTGACCCTCTGGACGCTTCTGACAGAGGTTTCTTGCGTAACCATGCTCCGGCTTAGGCTTGCAGCCTCGGGGTCGTGATGGAGTGCCGCCCCTTGCCGCGTGTTTTCCGGGCTCCAGACGGGTTCTGGCTTGTGGCCCCCCGCCTGCCGGATCAGCCTCAACAGTGTTGAGGTACACTGCTGACCCTACTGGCTTTCCTCCTTTCCGTTCGGGTATTATCGTAACAGCGCCTCGTGGCGCACCGCACGACAGGTCGAGCACGCTGTCTCCCGCTTGCAGCCGCAGTTTTTCGACGGCCAGCCCGCGGAAACGGGGTAGCTGGCCCAGCAGGTAGACGTTCGCCAGGTGGTAGACAGGCGCCCAGACGTTGTACACGCGCCCGATCGTCTCCTGGCGAAAGCCGCCGGCACCCATCTCGCGCAGCACGCTGCGAGCACCCAGGCCAAGCAGCGCTCCCAGCCAAAACAGGTGGTTCCTTTTCACTCTACCCCTCCTTGCCTAGCTGCTCCCACGTGGGAACCGCTTCCGTCGGCTCCTCGGACCCTTTGAACCCGACCTCCATGAACTCGGACTGAGCCGCACGCAGCCGCTCGTCCATCGCGGCGTGCCAGTCCACTTCCGGAACCGTCTCGGGCAAAAAGCTCTTGACGATGCCCAACGTCCGGTTGGTTTCCTCGATCGAACGCGCCCCATCCGTTTCCAACCCCGTCAGGGCGCGGATGGCGTCGATATTTTCCGGCACGACGATGGCCTCGTTGTGCACTTGATAGGTCAGGTACACCTCCTGCTCGTCGACTGCCAGCGCGTCCTCCCACACGGCAACCTCCCACATGTCGTTCCGGGGCCGCTCCAGGTCACGCATTAGCTCGATCACGGTGTTCAATGCAACCAGGCCGTTGGCCGCGTGCACGAAGGCGATGCGCGGAGCCTGCCACAGGGCGTGGCGCACCTCATCCAAGCTGAGTGGCCTCGTCGTCTCGACCATGGCCATGTGGATGTGGCTCAGGTTGTGCGGCGCGGCCGCTGCCATGGTCGTGATGTTCAGGTCGGGGATCACGTCTTTCGCATCGGGACCCTGATGTCTGGGCACCTTGGTCTCGGGCACGACCGTATTGATCATGCCGTTGACGTGCGACTCCCACGGGTCTGTCGCGCGGCGCAAGAGCACTGCCCTCGCCCGCTTTACCCAGCCCTGCCGGTGCAAGGCGTGCATCACCCGGCTGAGCGCCGTGGTGTTGCACGAGACGACGCGCGCGTACTGGCGGTTGAGCACGCCTTCATAGTTGACCTGCGCAACAAACGAGTACCCTGCCAGATCGTGCTTCTCGCCCCCCTGCCAGATGGCCTTGACCCCGACGTCCTCATAGATTTCTTTGTTTTTAGCGCCAATGCCTTTGGGGGTGGCATCCACCACCACATCCACCTGGCGCAGCAGGTCCATCAGATCTCCTGCGACATGGATGCCGGCGTCTTCCATCTCGGGTCGCTTCTCCGGCACAGAGGCGTAGACCGGGTAGCCACGCTCGACCGCCACCCGAATCCGGTAATCATACGTTACGTCAGCCACGCCTGCCAGCTCCATGTCGTGCTGCAGCGTCACGGCGTCGGCCACGCGCTTGCCGATGACGCCGTACCCATTTACCGCTACACGTACTTGATCGCGATTCATACTCCACGCTCCTCTCGGCGATTTCTACATACTCATACAGTGACAGACCCCAACCTGAGTACTATCGATCCCCGGAATGCCGGGATCAATGGTTCGGGGTATAGAACAGAGGTACATATATGTTGAGGTACATTCTGCGCTTCCTGCTCCGGTTCCTGCCACTCCGCCCGGCGGTCGCCGTTCGTCAGCCGGCCGTCTTCTAGCCATAGCACCCGGTCTGCGATCTGGCGCAGGCGATGGTCGTGCGTCACGATGACGATGGCACGGCCCTCGTCACGGCGCAGCCCACAGCACAGCAGCTCCATGATCTCTCTGCCCGTCTTGCTGTCGAGGTTGCCTGTCGGCTCGTCGGCCAGGATCAGGGGCGCGTCGTTAGCCAGGGCACGGGCGATTGCCACGCGCTGCTTCTCCCCGCCCGACAGGTCTGCCGGCAGGTGATCCAGGCGGTGCTCCAAGCCGAGCATGGTCAGCAGCTCGATCGCCCGATCGCGCGCATCTCGTCCCTTCACCCCGGCCATGTTCATCACCAGCTCGACGTTCTCACGAGCCGTCAGGGCGTCGAGCAGGTTGTAGGCCTGAAAGACGAACCCCACCCCCTTGAGGCGCAGCGCCGCACGCTCACGCCGGCTCGCGCCGGTCACCTGCTCACCCTGAATATAGATCTTGCCCTCCGTCGGGCTCAACAGCAAGCCGGCCATGCTCAACAAGGTTGTCTTGCCACTGCCAGACGGCCCCATGATGAGCACGATCTCACCCGGCGCGATGGCCAGGTCTACGCCGTCGACC
>JBFYTF010000437.1:0-35013 GCA_041300865.1 Anaerolineae bacterium | reverse complement strand
CCGTGGCACAGCTAACGCGCAGCGACCAGCCGCCCAGGGTAAGGCTCTCGTCCAGCACCTCGCGGGGCCGGCCGGCGACAGGGATCTTCTGGCTGTCAAAGCTCACCTGCCCCATCTCGAGAGTCACGCGCCGCCCGTCGTCGTGCACCCGCGCCGTAACGCTGCCTCCCAGGGTACAGATGGAAAAGGGCGCCGTTCCCACCCGGCCCGTGTCCCATAGATAGCGGGCAAAGATGCGCAGCCCGTTGCCGCTCTTCTCGAACTCGGCGCCGTCCGGGTTATAAAGCTTAACCCCAAAGTCGCATCCGGCGACGGGCATGGGCCCGACCAGCAGGCCGTCGGAGCCTACACCGTAGTGCCGGTCGCAGACGCGCTGGATCTGGGCGCCGCTCAAGGTCACCTCCGACCCGCCGGGATCCAGCACCAGGTAGTCATTGCCCAGGGCATGGTACTTTTGCAGCTGCATCTCTTGTCCTCGTCTCCAGCTCGTTAAGTCGCCGCCCGGCGACGGGTGGCGCCCGGCCGGCGTCATCGTCCCTCTCCCACGCGGTCCCGGCTCGAGCCTACGCCCAGCACCTCGACGAGGAAGGCCCAGATGTCCGCTGCTTCCTGGATGACGATGGCCGTAGGCTTACCAAAGCCGTGACCGGCTCGGGTCTGAATGCGGAGCAACGTGGGGGCGCCGCCGGCCTGGGCCGCCTGGAGGGCTGCGGCGAATTTGAACGAATGGCCGGGCACCACCCGGTCGTCGTGGTCGCCGGTCAGGATCAGGGTCGCGGGGTAGGAGGTGCCGGGGTGCAGGTTGTGAAGGGGCGAGTAGGCGAACAAGGTCTTGAACTGCTCAGGGTCGTCAGCACAGCCATAGTCGCTGACCCACGCCCAGCCGATGGTAAACTTCTGAAAGCGCAGCATGTCCATGACGCCCACCAGGGGCACGGCCGCGCCGAACAGCTCCGGCCGTTGGGCCAGGCAGGCACCGACCAACAGGCCGCCGTTGGAGCCGCCCATGATCGCGAGCCGCGAAGGGGAGGTGATGCCCGAGTCCACCAGCCACTCGGCGCAGGCGATCATGTCGTCAAAGACGTTCTGCTTGTTGTGGAGCATACCCGCCTGGTGCCACTCTTCGCCGTACTCGCCGCCGCCCCGCAGGTTGGCCGATGCATAGACGCCGCCCATCTCCAGCCAGACCAGTCGGCTGGGAGCGAAAGCCGGCACCAGCGAGATGCTAAAGCCGCCATAGCCGTAGAGCAGGGTTGGGTTGTGACCGTCAACAGTCATGTCGCGCCGGTGGGTGAGGAACATCGGGATCGCCGTACCTTCCCGGCCGGGAACAAAGACCTGGCGCGTGATGTAGGGACCGGCGTCAAAGTCCAGAGGAGGGGCAAACAGCAGATCCCCCTCGTTCCGGGCCAGGTTGTAGCGGAAGATTGTGACCGGGTAGAGGAAGGACTGGAAGGCGTAATAGAGCTCGTCGTCGCTTCGTTGCCCGGTGAGCTGTAGCGTGTCGCCCAGGGAGGGAATGGAGCCGAGGGTCGGCAGCTCGACTTTGCCCAGAGGAGCGCCGCTCGGTGCAAAGCGCAGAACCTGGTGGTAACCGTCGTGTAGGTAGAGGGCAATGAATTCGTCGTGCACCATCCGCACTTCGCCCAACACATCGGTCCCCTCGGGAATAAGGGTCCGCCACGCCTCTCGCTCCGGGTGCTCCGTGTCCAGGGCGATTAGCCGGCCGCGAGGGGCCTCCAGGTCGCTGCGCAGGTAAAAGGCCGGGCCATCGTTGCCGACAAAGGTATAGGCGGCCTGCAGCTCATCGATGAGCTCGACGACGGGGCCGCCGGACTCTAGATCCTGGTAAAACAGCCGGTTGCGCACGTCGGTCCCCTGCCAGACGCTGATGATCAAGTAGCGGCCGTCGTCGCTTGTCTGAGCGCCAAAGCCCCACTCCTTCTCGTCGGGTCGCTCGTAGATGAGGGCATCCCGGGCCTGCGCCTCACCCAGGCGATGCAGGTAGAGCTTGTGGTAGTAGTTGACCCCGGTATAATCTGTGCCGGGGGCCGGCGCATCGTAGCGCGAATAGAAAAAGCCCGAGCTGTCGGCCAGCCAGGCGGCGCCGGAGAACTTGCTCCATTCTACAAGGTCGGGGAGATCCTGGCCCGTGACCACATCGCGCACCCGCCAGGTCAGCCAGTCGGATCCGGCGGCGCTCGTCGCGTACGCTAGCCGGCGACCATCGGGGCTCGGCTCCCAGCTGGTCAGGGCCACGGTGCCATCGTCTGAAAGGTCATTGGGATCGAGGAGGACGCGGGGCTCCCCCTCCAGGCTGTCGAGGACAAAGAGCACGTCCTGGTTTTGCAGGCCGCTGTTGCGCAGCTGGAAGTAGCGCCCACCGCGCTTGACCGGGGCCCAGGCCTTGGGATAGTCCCACAGCCCGGTGAGACGTTGGCGGATCCGTTCTCTCTCCGGGATGTTCTCAAGGAAAGCGAAGGTTACCTGGTTTTGAGCCTCGATCCAGGCCCTCGTCTCCGGCGAGTCGGTGTCTTCCAGCCAGCGGTAGGGGTCAGCGACCAGGGTGCCGTGGTAATCATCGACCTGGTCGCAGGTTGGCGTCACTGGGTAAGTCGGATTAACCATGAATTCTGATCCTTTCTCTACTTTACAGCTTGCCGGCGCACGTGTTCGTCGTGCGCGCTTACGGCGCTGGAGCGCCGGCAGCAGTCCAGTTCGTGGTACGCGCATCAGAGCGCCTGGCGTTCGCTAGAAACGGCCCCGCATCGATCCCGTGTAGCCCGTCAGCTCCACATAACCGCTGCCGGCCACAGGCCGGCCAGCGCGTTGGCCCTCGACTCGCACGGCGCCCTCCCAATACGTATAGGTCACAACCAGTTCCTGGGCGGCCAGGTAGGGCGCGATCTCGACCTCGAGCTCGAGTGCCGGCACGCTCACGGTCCAGCGGGCGGGGTAGACGCTCCCGGTTTTAGGACTGCGCCAGGTATCTTGGCTGCGAATCTCCACGTCCCCGGCTGCCAGATGGCGGGCGGTGCCGTCAGGGGCGACAAAGGTCCCGCTCGAATAGGGGTCGATGCTGTCGTCTTCTCTGCGGAGCTGAAAGGCCATCAGCGCGCTGCCGTCGTCCAACTGGATTGAGAACCAATCCCAGCCCACCTGCCCGGTTCCGAGGCTGCTGGTGCTCCATTCATGATCCTTCCAGCTGAGGCCCGTGACGTCGTAGGCCTGGTCCCTGATGCGGACGCTGCCCGCAGTCTCCAGGCGCACCTGGCTGTAGTAATAGGAGGCGTTCCCCGGCTCCGAACCCTTGGGGCTGTAGCCCTGGTCGCCATGGAGCACCGGGCCCCGGGTATCGGCCAGGAGCAGGTCGAGGGCCACATCGCCCTGGGCCGCGCGCAGCCTGACTGTGCCTGCCTCGACCTCCTCCACGCTCCAATCCTCGAGCCAGACGGCGTAGGGCGACGACCGCGCGCCGGCCAAGCCCGTCCCCTGCCGGGAGAAGCGCTCGAAGGCGTGGAAGCGCCCGCCGGCCACGTCGGTCAAGGCCAGGTGGGCCATGTACACCTGGTCCGTGGCCCACGCCGACGGCCTCTCGACGCGGTCGCCGGGAGGGACAAGGGCCCGCCGGAAGAAGGTCAACTGGTAGCCAAAGTGCTCGCCACCGGGGGCCTGCAAGTTGCCGGTATAGTACCACCACTCATTCTGGTAATCGGGGTGCGGGCCGTAGTCGGTGGGGAATGCCAGCGACGCGGGGCCCTCGGCCCGCCGGTAGCCCTCCGGGTCGCCGGCCAGGGCCACCAGGCTGGCGCGGACCTGCGGCTCGTCGCGGCCGGCAAGCCACAGCGGAGCCGCCACGAGGACGCCGAGAGCAGCAAGCACCAGGGCGATCCTGGCCAGGCGCTGCCGGCCGGTTCTACTCATGGCGGAGCGCCTCGGCGGTGATGGTCCGCCCCATGTGCCAAGCGGGGTAGACGCCGGCCAGCAGAGCCGCGACCACGGCCACGGCCAGGGCCTGGAGAAATGGCGCGGCCTCTACCTGCATCTGCAGCGTCCAGCCAAAGGAGCGGAGGTTGATGATATAGATCAGGATCAGAGACAGCACCACCCCCGTGGGCATGGCCAACAGGCCCGCTACGGCCCCCATGAGTCCTGTCTCGAGCATGACCAAACCCCACAGCTGGCGAGCGGTCAGTCCTACGGCGCGGAGAATGCCCAGCTCGCGCTGTTTCTCCAATTGCAGGGAAAGGAGTGCGCTCAGCACGCCGATAAAGGCCACGGCCGTGGCCAGGATCTGGAGGGCACCGGTGATGGCAAAGGTGCGATCAAAGACGGCCATGGCTTCGCGGCGCAGGTCCTGATTGGGCCGCACAAAGAGCTTCTGCCGCGGGGCAAGAGCGTCGCCCAACTCCTGGGCCACCAGGCTGGCATCGGTGCCGGGGACCAGGCGGAGGGCCAGGGCCGTCAGGGAGTCGTCGTCCCAGTAACGGCGGTAGGTGTCGAGAGTCATGGCCACGGTGCCACTGCTGGTCGCATAGTCGTAATAGACGCCGGCCACCGGGAACGTGCGAGGACCCTGCTTCGTCTCGAGCGTCAACTGTGCGCCGTGGCGCGGCAGGCCCAGGCGGTTGGCGTAAGGCTCGGAGACAGCCACGGCTCCCTGCTCCATAGCGGCCCAAACCTCAGCCTGGGGCACGGCGGTGGAGAGAAAGGGACGCCGGGCAAAGTCGGGGTTGTCGATGCCGAAAATCGAGGCCGGACCCTGTGGCGATTCGACCGTGGCCGTCCGCAGGGCGTCGACACGCTCCACGCCTGGCCAGGAGGCGGCCACTTCCCTGATGCCCGGCGCCAGCGGCGTCGTCGCCTGGGTGCCCGTGTAGCCCGGGGCGGAGATGTAGACGTCGCCCTGCAGCACCTGGTCCAGCCAGGTGACCACGGTGTGGCGAAAGCTACCGATCATCAAGCTGACGCCGATGGTGACGGCGACGGCCACCATGAGAGCCGCCACAGCCACGCCCGTGCGGCTAATAGCATTCACCACGTTGCGGGGTGCCATGCGGCCCAGGGCACCCCACAACTGTCCCAGGGGACGAGCTGCGATGGGCATCAACAGCGCTGTGGTGAGAGGCGTCAGGGCGGCAAAGGCGGCCACGGCGGCAAAGGTGCCGGCAAAGCTCACCGCCAGGCTGTCGGTGGGCAGAGCCAGCAGAAGCACGCCGGCTGCACCCAGCAGGAGACCGGCCAGGGCTACCCGGCCCACTGCCCGCCGCGCCTTGCCCTCAAGCACCGAGCGCGAGAGGGCGGCCCGGGCAGGCACCGAGGCGGCCTCCCAGGCCGGCGGTGCTGCAGCCAGCACTGTGGCGACCACGCCCAGGAGCGCACCCTTGACAAGACTGGAGCCGGCAATCTCGACGTCCTGCACGGTCACCGAGAAATAGAGGTCGTTGACCGTCTGGGTCACGGCCCGCACGGCGCCGCGGCCCATGGCCACGCCCAGGATCAGGCCCAGGGCCGAGCCGGCGACGCCGACGAGGAACGCCTCGCTACTGACCAGGGCAAATATCTCGCGGCGGGTGACGCCCAGGCAGCGCAGGGTGCCAAAGAGAGGACGGCGTTGGACGACGGAGAACGTCATGGTGTTGTAGATGAGAAAGAGGCCCACGACCAGCGCCAGCAGGCTGAGGGCCAGCAGGTTGAGGCGAAAGGCGGCAGTCATTTCGGCGACGGTGCCGCTCCGCTCGGCGACCTCCACGATGCTGGCCCCGGGAGGCAGCCTTGCGCCCATCTCCTGCCGCGCGGCGTCGTCGGGCAGGATCAGGTCGATGCGGTCCAGGCGGCCCAGGCGGCCGGTTAGCTCCTGGGCCGTGGCGATGTCGGCCAGGAGCAGGCCGTCGATGGCGCGCCGGCTAAGGTCGTCGGCCGGCTCGAGAAGGCCGGCGATAAAGGCCTGGTGCTCGTAACCGCCCACCTCCAGCGTCAAAGTCGCGCCCGGCGCCAGCCCGTAGCGGGCCGCCACGTCCGACGACAGCAACAGCGCGCCGGGCCGGGTGAGCAGGGCAGAGAGCTGGTCTACCGGCACCCCGCCCTCGCCCCAGAGATAACTGCGAAAAGGTGCCTCGGCAAAAGGATCGACGCCCAGGAGCTGCAGGGGGCGGCCGCCAAGGTCGGGCGACGAGATGATGTCCGTAACGACAGGGGCGGCGGCAGTCCCGGGAGCCAGGCCCTGGCGGCGAAACGTGACGTAGACTCCCTCGTCAAGCCCCTGGGACCCGGCGACCACCTGGTGTGTGGCGCGGCCGGCTACGGCGTCAGTGCTATAGTCAAAGGCGCGGGAGGCACTGCTGTTGGCCAGGTCCACGGCGACGGCCACGCCGACCCCCAGGGCAATGCCCAAGATCATCAGGACAGTCTGCCACGGGTGGCGCGTCAGGGTGCGCCAGCCGACGTTCCAGAGGGTGCGGGAGGCCTCAGGCATCCCGGCCGCCATCGATCAGCTTGCCCTCACGCAGGGTAAGGACGCGGTCGGCATCGCGCGCCGCCTCAACACTGTGGGTGACCAGGATCAGGTTCTTGCCCACGCGGCGGGTGAGGCTGTCCAGCAGATCCATCACCTGGCGCCCCGTCTCTTCGTCCAGGTTGCCGGTGGGCTCGTCGGCCAGGACGAGGAGGGGATCGTGGACCAGGGCACGGGCGATGGCCACGCGCTGCTGCTCGCCGCCCGATAGCCGATCCGGAAAGGTGTCCCGGCGGTCAAGGAGGCCCACGGCCTGGAGGAGACCCTCGGCACGTGGCCGGACGGCGCCGTTGGCTACTCCGGCCAGCTCCAGGGGCAGGATCACGTTTTCCCAGACGGTCAGGGTGGGGATCAGGTTAAAGAACTGGAAGACAAAGCCGATGTTGTGGCGGCGAAAGAGGGTGCGCCGGTGCTCGTCCAGGGCGGCCAGCCCCTGGCCGTTGACCCAAACCTCGCCTTCGTCCACCAGGTCGATGCCGCTGATCAGGTTGAGAAGCGTGCTCTTGCCGCTGCCGCTCTTGCCCAGGATGGCCACAAACTCGCCACGGGCAAAGGCGGCGTTGGCCCGGTGCAGCACGGTGCGCAGGTGGGCGCCTTCACGGTAGCTCTTGGAGAGGTTGACAAGCCGGATAAAGCCCGGCGCTCGCTCGTCGTGCATTCTTCCAGACCTCGCCGGCCATTATACCACGGGTGAGGTCCCGGCTCCGATTCCGAAATGGACGTTGGCAGGCGCGATCCTCAGCTCCTGCTCTTGACCAGCACGCTCCAGGTGCCGCGTTGGACAACCTTGTCATCCTGGTTGAGAATCTCGACCTTGAGGCTCACCTCTCCGCCGCCGAGGCGGGCCATGGCTTTTGTGTCCGTGACGGTGGCCCGCAGGCGGACGGTGTCGCCGATAAAGACGGGCTGGCTGAACTTCCAGCCCTCGATCTCTCGGAATGCCAGCGTAGTCCCTTCCAGGAAGCCGAGGCGGTCGGCGAGGCCGGTGGCAACGGACATGATCAGCAGCCCATGGGCCACGCGCCGCCCAAAGAAACTCTGTGAAGCATAGACAGCATCGGTGTGGATGGCATTCCAGTCGCCGCTGAGAGCGGCAAAGGCCACCACGTCGGCCTCGGTGATCGTGCGGGCGGCGCTGACGATACTCTGGCCTGGCTCGAACTCTTCGAAATGCATCCCGGTGCGGACGTTAAGCTGTGCCATTGTGCTTGCTCCTCATCACTCATCTTCCTCGGCAAAGGCCGCGCAGCAGGGGCAGTCGTTGGCGTGCAGACCGGCCGGCACGTCTTCAGGGCCAACCGAGCCGCCATCCCGCGTCGGCCAGCGGCCGGTCTCCAGCCAATGCTGGAAGCGGGGATCATCCAGGTGCAACACGCAGGTCTCGCCCGCGGTCTGGACCAGCACCGACAGGCGGTCAGAGCAGGCCGGGCAGAGGCGCTCCATGCGGCCCCGCCCCAGCACCGGCCGGAAGCGGCCCCCGGCGGCGCCGCCGCAGTTAACGCAGTTGGTCATGGTTCCTTCCTCAGGCGCCGGATCTCGAACACGACCGGGTTCCAGGCATCTGGGCAGGCATGGGTGGCGACGTCGGGTTCCTGTGCCCAGGGGAACTGGGCGCCGTAGCGCATGGCAAACACCTTGGGCAAAAAGCTGTAGAGGGCGTGGATGCAGACCTTGCCCTGCACCGTCTGCCCGTCAAAGAGGACCTCGTCGCCTACGCAGTGCCCGGCGGCGCAGTGGCCCTCCTGCTTGATCACCCGGGCGAGAATGGTGTGGCCCTCATCCACATAGGGTGGCTCCTGAGTCATTGTCTCGACCTCCGTATCATCGCTGCTCCTCAGCGGGCATCACCGCTGCGCGGCTCGGCCTCGTCGCCGCCCTCCGCGGCATCCAGGCGCGCAAACAGGACGGTGCGGCCCGTCTCTACAAAACCCCGGTGCCGGTAGTAAGCCAGTAGGTCGTGGGCGGCCTGGCCCTCGGGGGTGACGATGACCGAGACCAGGCTGCAGCCCCGGGCGCGGCACCAGCCCTTGACCGCCTCGATGAGCGCTGCGCCCACGCCCAGCCCGCGGGCTGTGGGCAGGACGTACAGATCCTCCATTTCGGCCGAGAGCCCGAGCTCGATGCCGCTGGTGGTCGTCACCGTGGCCACGCCCACTGCCTCCTCACCCTGCCAGGCGAGGAACACCGCGCATTCGTCCTCGCCCAGGAGCCCCAAGAGCTGGCGGCGTACCTGGCCGGGAGGCGCGTGGAAGCCCTCCTCGGCAAAGAAACGCTCGATGAGCGGCAGGGCAACGGCGGCATCGGCCGTCGTTGCCTGGCGGAGCGTCACTCCTGGTTGCATGCCACCTCCGGCCCGTCATCTCCCGGTGGCCCATTATAAACGAGGTTTGCCGGTTTCAAAAATGGGCAGGCTCTCCTTGCTCCTCGGCCTAGGGTGTGCTACAATGGCCAAACCCGGCCGCCCGGGTTAGGAGGAGATGCGGTGAGGTCCGGTTCGCCATGAACCTGGAAGAGATCCTGGAGGAGCTGAGGGCCGACGCCCAGACGGCGGCGCGCATCAAGCACTGGCGCCACCTGCCCGCCCGGCCGGCTGCCTGCGTCGACTGGATGCCCGGCATCGATCCCCGGCTGCTGGCCGCACTGCGCAAGCGGGGCATCGAACAGCTCTACAGCCACCAAGCGCACGCCGTGGAGGCCGCCCGTGGCGGCCAGAACGTGGTGGTGGTCACGCCCACGGCCAGCGGCAAGACGCTGTGCTACGACCTGCCCGTGCTCGACCGCTTGCTGGCCGATCCGCAGGCGCGGGCGCTTTATCTCTTTCCGACCAAGGCGCTGGCCCAGGATCAGCTGGCCGGACTGCAGGCGTTGGAAAAGGAGCTGCACCTCAAGCTGGGCGTGAACACCTACGACGGCGACACGCCCCAGGGGGCCAGAGCGGGCATTCGCCAGACAGCTCGGCTGGTCATCAGCAACCCGGACATGCTCCACGCCGGTATCCTACCACACCACACGCGTTGGGCCCGCTTCTTCCAGGGGCTGCGCTACGTCGTCCTGGACGAGATCCACACCTACCGTGGCGTGCTGGGCAGCCACGTGGCCAACGTCTTGCGCCGCCTGAAGCGGGTCTGCGCCTTCTACGGCGCCAGCCCACTGTTCATCTGCGCCTCGGCCACCATCGCCAACCCCCTGGAGCTGGCCGACCGCCTAGTCGAGGAGCCCTTTTCCCTGGTCGGCGCCGAGGAGGACGGCTCGCCCAGCGGCGACAAGCACCTGATCTTTTACAACCCGCCCCTCGTCGACCGCGATCTTGGCATCCGCAGGAGCGCAGTGAGCGACGTGCGCTTGCTGGCCGAGCGCTTTTTGGCAGCCGACGTCCAGACCATCGTCTTTGCCCGGGCGCGGCTGACGACGGAGGTGCTGCTGACCTACCTGCGCGACGCGGCGCGGCGGGAAGGGCTGCCGGGGGAAAAGGTGCAGGGCTACCGCGGCGGCTACCTGCCCAACGAGCGGCGCGCCATCGAGCGCGGGCTGCGCGAGCGAAGCGTGCTGGGCGTGGTGGCCACCAACGCCCTGGAGCTGGGCATCAGCATCGGGCACCTGGACCTGTGCATCATGACCGGCTACCCGGGCACTGTGGCCAGCACCTGGCAGCAGGCGGGGCGGGCCGGCCGCCGGGCGGGGACGTCGGCGGCCATCCTGGTGGCAGGTGCATCCCCGCTCGATCAGTACATCGTGCACCATCCCGATTATTTCTTTGGACGCTCGCCCGAGAGGGCGCTCCTCAATCCCGACAACCTGGTCATCGCCGTGAACCACGTTCGCTGCGCGGCCTTTGAGCTGCCCTTCGCTGAGGGCGAGCCCTTCGGCCGCTTTCCCTACACGCAGCAGGTGCTCGACTTCCTCGAGGAGGAGGGCCTGCTGCGGCACAGTGGGCGCCAGTGGCACTGGGCGGACCAGGCCTACCCGGCTGAGGCCGTCAGCCTGCGCACGGCCGAGATGGACAATTTCGCCGTGCTCAATGCCGCCCAGGAGGGTGCGGTGATCGGCGTGGTTGACCGCCAGAGCGCGCCGTTGCTCCTGCACGAGGGGGCGGTGTACATGCATGGCGGCGAGGCCTACCTGGTGCGCGAGCTGGACTGGGAGGCCAGGCTGGCCCGCGTAGAACCGGCTGCGGTAGGCTATTACACCCAGGCGAGCGCCTCAGTCCAGGTTGAGGTCGTGGAGGTCGGGGAAGAGCTAGCAGGGCCTGCGACGCAGAAGGCAAGGGGATTGGTGCGGGTCCTGTTGCGGCCGACGTCGTTCAAGAAGGTACGGCTCTACACCCACGAGATCCTGGGCTGGGGTGAGATCGACGCCGAGCGGATCCCTCAGCAAGAGATGGAGACCACGGCCTATTGGTTCAACATCCTGCCGGAAACTACGGCACTGCTCGAACAGGAAGGGCTGCTGAACATGGCTCGCGACGACCGCGGGCCCAATTGGGAGCAGCAACGCAACCGGGCACGGGACCGCGACGGGCACCGCTGCCGCCACTGTGGCGCACCGGAGCGGGCCGACCGCGGCCACGACGTGCACCACGTTGAGCCGTTCCGCACCTTTGGCTACAGGCGCGGCGAAAACGATCGCTACCTGGCGGCCAATCGCCTGGAAAACTTGGTTACCCTCTGCCGCTCCTGCCACCGCCGGGTGGAGGTCGACCTGCTGGTGCTGGGCACGCTGAGCGCCCTGGCCCACGTCGTCAGCCACATCGCGCCCCTCTACCTCATGTGCGACCCGCGGGACATCGGCGTGGTGAGCGAGGTCAAATCGGCCCTGACGGGGCTCCCCACCTGCACGATCTATGACAATGCGCCGGGCGGACTGGGCTTTAGCGAAGAGCTATTCCGGCTACACGATACACTGCTCCTTGCCGCGCGCGAGCTGGTGGCTGCCTGCCGCTGCCCAAGAGGCTGCCCGTCGTGCGTCGGCCCTGTGGCCGAAGTGGGCGAAGACGCCAAGGCCAACTGCCTGCGCCTCGTAGAACTACTCCTTGAGCCGGCGCTCTAAGGGCGCCAGGCCGCTTGTCGTCTCTGCGGCAGCACGGCTGCCTCGCTTGTGACATCAGCCTTGTCATGATGTGCTTGGGGCGCACGCCGTGCGCCCCTCCAGAACTTGTGCGGGCCGGTGCAGAGGTGCGTGAAGCGGCGCACGGCCCCTTGCACTCGATGCGCAAGCACGGCCGTGCGCCCCAACCGCTGCCGGCACGGCCTATGGCGTCGTGGGCGTGCGTGTCGCCAGCGGTATGACCGTCACGTCTGGACGCCGCGTCGAGGTGGGCAGCGGCGTCATGGTCTGGAGCATGGGCACACTGGTGCCCATCCCACCCGTTGACGTGTCCAACAGCAGCGCTCGCAGGCCCTCCAGGAAAGCGTCAAAGCGCGAGACCGCCTCCTGCGCCTCGGCCAGCTCTTCGGCCATGGTGCCCACGCGGGCCTCGACGTCCTGGAGCTGGGTACCGAGGGTGGTGACGCTCTCTTCGACGTTCACCATGTCGTCGCTCAACCCGGCGAGCCCGGCCTGCAGGTCGTCGAGCCTCTGCGTCGCGGTATCGATTTCGCCCTGCAGACTGTCGGTCGAGCGCTGCAGGTTGCGGATCTCACTGCGTGCCTGTTCCACATCGGCGGCCAGGCTCTCCACCCCGGTGATGCGGTCCTCGACCCCACCCACCTGGGCACGAATGGCCTCCATATCGCCTTCGAGGCGAAAGACTTCGTTCCGCAGCCGACGCTCGGCGCTCTGCTGCATGTCCAGCGTACCGTTGAGGAGCCAAAGCACCAGGAGCGCCAGCAGGGCGCCGGCGATGGCGCTCAACAGGCCCACCAGCAGCAATGGCAGCCAACCGACGCCTCCGCGCGGTGGAGGAGTGGTCACTCGCACCGGCGTGGGCGGCGGGGGCGGAGCAGGCGGCACCTCTTCGGCCCGCGGCGCTTCGTCGACCCCCGTGACCTCTTCGTCTAGCGGCTCCGGCTCTGACACGACTGCGACTTCCTCCTCGGCCAGCTCGGGTTCCTCGGGGATCGGTGGCGGCTCTTCCTCGACGTAGGAGCGGGCCTCTGCCGGCAGGATGACGCCCTCCTCGACGACGTACTCGTCCGCGAGATCAGCCCCCGTTGTGACGCGGTCCGCGAGACCATTGTAAACGTCGGCCGTGATCCCGGGAACACCCGTGATCTCGGCGGGCTCTCGGAAGCCGCCCCTCTCCTCGCGATAGGCTACGATTTCGGCTGCCAGCTCCGGCCCGATGCCGGGCAGCTCCTGCAGCTCTTGCTCCGATGCGGTGTTCAGGTCCAGGCGGCGCTGCGCGCTCCACTCCTCTTCGAACTCGGGCTCGTAGCCGGTGTTGGCCTCGACTGACTCGCGGATGGCCTCTTTGGCCTCGTCCTCTGCTTCCAGGGCTTCTTCGGATCCCGGGCTCTCGAAACGATCTCGACGCTTCGCCATTCTAGTCTCCTTTCAGACTCAAGGTGTCTCTACTGCTCGGTGGCTGCCACCAGGGCCTCCAGCACCTGTTCCAGGGTATCCATCTCCTCGCCATAACACACCCAGTCGCTTAATCGCAAGCAGTCCTGGGCGGCCTGGTAGTGGCTCTCTGCCTGCCGTGCCAGCTCGGCCACCTCGCCTCCGACGGCGCCGGGAGCAGCCGGCTCCTCGCCGCCGGAGGGCTCCTCCGCGCCGCCCGTTTCAATGCCTTCATCCAGGGGTCCGGCAGCCATCACCCGCACCAGGCTCGCGGCCAGCGTCTCTTCCATGGCGATGCGGTTGCCGTAGACGACAATGACCCGCCGCAGCTCGGGCAGTTGGCTCGTCTCGGCCTGCAGGTAGAGCGGCTCGACGTACAGGATGGTGTTCTCCAGGGGGATCACGAGGAGATTGCCCCGGATGACCTGGCTGCCCTGTTGGTTCCACAGGGAGAGCTGCGCGCTGATCTGCGGATCCTGGTTTATGCGTGACTCGACCTGCATCGGCCCGTAGACGAGCCGCTGTTTGGGAAAGTTGTAAACGCCCAGCTCGCCATAGGCATCGCCGTCATTGCGGGCGTAGAACCAGGCGATCATGTTCTGACGGTTCGAGGGCGTGAAGGGCAGCATGAGCACAAACTCGGCCTGGGCTTCATCCGGCAGTTTCATGATGACGTAATAAGGCTCCACGGGAACCTGCTCGCCGGAGGCGAGCTCCTCCGGCCAGTTCCAGAGATCCTCCTGGTTGTAGAACACTTGGGGGTCCAGCATGTGAAAGGTCTGCAGCTTGCTGGCTTGAATCCGAAACAGCCCTTCCGGATAGCGCCAGTGCTCCACCAGACCCTGCGGCATCTCGGCCGCGGAGACAAACAGGTCAGGAAAGATGGCGGCATACGTGGCGGCGATGGGGTCGCCAGGATCGACAAGGTAAAATGCCACAGCACCGGTGTAGGCATCTACCGTGACCTTGACCGAGTTGCGGATGTAGTTAAGCTGGCCAAAAGCGGTGTTGATCGGATCCGAGTAGGGGTACCGGCTGCTGGTGGTATAGGCATCCAGCATCCACACCAACCGCCCATCTAGAATGACTGCGTAAGGGTCCGGATCGTAGCGAAGGAAGGGGGCCAGGGTCTCGACCCGCTCGTCGATGGCTCGCCGCCACAGCAGCTGGCTGTCGGTGTTGATGGCGCTGCTGAGCAGGAACTGGCTGCTGCCCAGGCGCAAAGCGTAGGCCAGCCGCTTGACGAGAGAGTTAAGGACCACACCTCCCGATCCGTCATAACTGGTGTACACGTTCTCGTCGCCGGACGGGTAGTCGAGTTCTTCGACGTCGGTGTTTACGACGACATAGTCATCGGTCAGCTCCCCGTAATAGATCTCGTAGCGGGGCAGCGCCAGCTCGGGATAGAGAGCTTGGGGTGGAATGTCGCGCAGCCACAGGTCGGGTAGACCTTCTTCGACCACTTCATTCACGGGGCTGACGACGGCTCCAACGCCGTGGGAATAGACCAGGTGGCGGTTCACCCAGGTCTGGGCCGTGTCGGGCAGCTCTTCCGTGGCCAGCTCTCGAACCGCCAGGGTTACCTGGCGATAGTCGCCGTCTACGGTGTATCTATCCACGTCCACGTCGCTGAAGGCATAATACAGGCGGATCTCTTGCAGCTGCCCATAGGTGCGCAGGAGTGGCCGGTAGTCCCAGAGGCGGATGTTGCTGATCGTTGCTGCCTCAGCGGCCACATCGATGGGCACCGCATCCGTCGCCACGTCGTAATCGGCCGCAACGACGTCGTCCATCCCGTACGCGGCCCGTGTGAGCTGGATCGTGTGCGCGATGTACTCCTGCTCGCGAGCCAGCTCGTTGGGGACGACCCCGAAGCGTTGGACCAGGCCCGGGACCAGGCTGCCGCCCAGAAAGGCCGTCAGCAGCCAGACGGCGATGACGGCGTAAGGCAGCCAGCGCACCCGGACCATGATGCTGGCCAGCAGGACGAGGGCGCCGGCGAGGGCGATGACGGTCAGCAGGTGCAGGACGGGCAGGCGAACCTGTACATCGACATAACCGGCACCGTAGGCCGCCCCCGCGCTGCTGTATAGCAGGTGCGGGATGTCCAGCTGATAACCCCAGGCGAACAGAACCAGGGCCAGCGCGCCCAGGACCAGCAGATGTCGTTCGGCGCGGGGCGGCAGTCGCACCCAGGGACCCCTGGCTGACACGATCTCGACCTGAGCGTTCAGCCTCTGCGCGGAGTAGCTGCCGACGTACACCAGCGCGGTCCCGGCGAGGGCGACGAGGGTCACCCACAAGAACCAGCCCTGCAGGAACTCTAGCCAAGGCAACTGAAAGATGTAAAAGCCAATGTCGCGATTGAGGATCGGGTCTGCCTGTCCAAAGGGGACTGCATTCAGGCTACGCAGCGCCGTTAACCACGCAGTGCGCGCGGGCAGGGCAAACAAGAGGCCAAAGATGGCCGCGAGCACGGCCAGGACAACGTCTACCGTGCGCGCGCCCAGGGTGCGCGTGGTGGGCGTGGCATAGACCTGGGAGCGATAGCTCTCCTGGCGCAGCCAGGGGATGCTCATCTGGCCGCCGCCGGCCCGCCGCCGGGCCAGCAACCAGTTAGCCGCCAGGATGGCAGTGGCCACTGCCCAGGCCGCCAAAAACAAGAGCCATTCGGCCAGCAGCCGCCGCCAGAGGATGGAAGCGAGGCCCAGGGAGTCGAACCAGGCCCAGTCGGTATAGAAATCGAGCAGCAGGTAGGCCACGACGAGAGCGGCCGACAGGAGGATCAGGAACAGGACGCAACCTCTATTTCGCAGCATTCGTGCTTTCCTCCTGGCCTGTGGCTTCCTGGCCGCTCAGGCGATGATAGCGCCAGACAAGACGTTTCAAAGCGCGCTCCAGGCGTGGGGGGCGGGGGGCGCGCTCGCGGCTGGTGACCACCAGACGCACTGCTTCGGCCATGCGCTCCGCGCGGCCCGCCTGTCCACGCTCCTCGGAGCCCTCGGCTCTTGGCATGTCGCTCATTGGCCCTCGCCTGTGATCTGTTGCCGCTCGTCCTCCTCATTGAGCCGGGGCCGCTGGAAGCGAGGGCTGGGCACCTTGAGGTTGAGCGCGGCAATGTCGGTGTTGATCGCCTTGATCTCGACCTGGAACGCGGCTACGGCGCGCTGCCACCCGGTCTTGAGCCGGCCGCGCTCTGATTCAGCTCCCCTGTCTGTCCGGTCGCCCAGCCGCGCCAAGTTCGCTTGGTACCACTTCCAGGAGCGGGCCAGCGTCCCGCGCGCCTGCTCCAGATGACCGCGGATGGATTTGTCCAGCTCGATCCACTCGGGCGCATAGCCGGCATCCTTGAGGATCTTGTATGCCAGCTCGCGGTCTGTGGCGTAAGGATTGGGCTCGATGCTCAGCGGCTTGCCTTTGCCCGGCAGGTTGTTGAAATCGCCGCGAGCCTCTGCCTCACGGATCTGTTGGTCGATCCAGCTTTCCCAGTCTCGTTCTGTTCTCACCTTGACACCCATTTCCAGGGGCGCTACAATAGCGCCACCTTATCAGGAGACCACGCATGATCCAACTCACTGTCGTCCGCCACGGCCGCACCTCCCTCAACACCGGCGAAGGCATGGCCGAGCGCTTTCGTGGATGCATCGACGTGCCCTTGGCCCCCGACGGCCTGGCCCAGGCTCACGCCACGGCGCGGCGGCTCGCAGATCAACCCTTGACCGCGGTCTATACCAGCCCTCTGCTGCGAGCACGCGGCACCGCCGAGATCCTCGCCGGGCCCCACGATCTACCGGTGCAGGTGCTGCCCGGGCTGCGAACCATGAGCTTTGGCCAGTGGGCCGGCCGCAGCCACGCCGACGTGGCGCAGGACTGGCCGGATCTTTATGCCGCCTGGCGCCGCGATCCCTTCGGTATCCAGATTCCCGGTGGGGAGAGCGTCGCCGGCCTCCAGGAACGGGCCGTGGCTGCCGTCCGCGACGTCGTTGCGCGGCACGCGCCTGGAGAGAGGCTGCTCGTGGTAACCCACCAGGCAGTCACCAGGCTCCTCGCTTGCGGGCTGCTCGGCCTGCCCAGCATCGCCTACTGGCAGATCCACCAGGACCTGTGCAACCTGACCACCTACAGCTACGATCCGGGCAGCGAGCGGTTCAGCGTCGAGCAGCTCAACGACACCTGTCACCTCGCCCCGGCCCTGCCACCGCACCATGCCCCAGGGTTGAGGGTGCTCCTGGTGCGCCACGGTCAAACTGCCTGGAACCTGGGAGCAGGACCAGAGCGGTTTCGCGGGCGCACGGACCTGCCCCTGGATGCCACCGGGCTCGCACAGGCCGAGCGCGTCGGCCGGCGGCTGGCCGCCGCCGGTATCGCCGCCATCTATGCCAGCCCACTCGAGCGCGCCCGGCAGACGGCCGCTCCCCTTGCAGACCGCCTGGGTTTGCCGGTGCGGCCCCACGAGGGACTGCTCGATATTAATTATGGCCTCTGGCAGGGTTTGACGCACGCGGAGGCGGCGACAGCCTATCCCGAACTGTACAGGCTATGGCGCACCAGGCCGAACCGAGTCCGCTTCCCCGAAGGAGAAAGCCTGTCAGATGTCAGAGACCGGCTCCTTGCTCTCCTTGGCCAACTGGCAGAGGTCCACCCGGGACAGACCGTCGTCCTGGTGGGGCATCAAATTGTCAACAAGGTCCTGGTCTGTGCTCTCCTGGACCTTGAGCTGGACCAGATCGACCGCATTGGCCAGGAACCCGCGGCGCTGAACGTCTTTGACCAGCAGCGTGGCCGCTGGGACCTGCTTCACCTCAACGATTGTTGCCATCTGGCCGCGGGCTACAAGGATTCCTAGCCGGCATGCGGCAGCCTGGCCGGATACTACGGCGCCGTGTACGTGTCGATTACCTGGCCTTCCCTATCCTTCAGAGTCGCCACCTCGCCGGGAGCCCAGACGGCCTCGAGCTTGCCCCAGTAGAAATTGGCCGGTGGGTTGCCCTCCTCCCCGATTCGGGTGTGAACGATCGCGCTGCCACCGTTCCATAGGCGAAAGTTGGCAAAGGTGTATACGTTACCACCGCTGTCGCTGAGGGTCCAGCCCTGCATGTCTGCCAGGCGCTCGCCCATGTTGGCAATGATGACCCGTTCCAATGTCACCTCGCCTGCCCCCAGGATCTCGCTGATCTCGACGCGCAGCTCCCCGCTCGACGGCAGCTCTGGCGGCGGGGCCGTGGCGGTGATGACCGCTGCTGCCGTCGCGGTCAGTGCCGGAGGCGGCTCGAAGGGGATAGGCGTTTCGGTGGGTGTCGGCACCGGCGTCAGCGTCGGAGTCGGCTCTTCAAACCCGCCCACCGGGATCACCAACTCGGTACCCAGCTGCAAAAAGTTCGGGTTCGGGATCTGGTTGGCCGCAATGATGTCCTCAGCCGGCACGTCATATCTCTGTGACAGCCCTGAAATGGTGTCACCTGCTGCCACGATATGGACGAGTGCCGTAGGGCTGGGCTGTACCTGAGGGGCCGGCTCGGTGACCATCCCAGTTACGGGAGCGGACGTGGCGGTAGGGTCACCCTGGATGGCCACGGGCGCGCCAAATGCCGGCAGGATCACCAGGACCAGGAGCAGGGTGATCAGTGCCGAAACCCCAGCGTTGACGGCAATCATAAAGGCCATTTGTCTGCGTGTCACCGTCCTACCTCCAGAAGAGCAAGCCCAGGGAAGCGGCCACGATGCCGCCCACGATCGATGAAAACAAGTTCACGAGGTCGTTAGTGAGCCACGGCCACCCACGCACCGGCACCGCCGCCTGGCCGCAGCGATGCCGCGCGCTCTCGGTCTCTTTGCCGCAGCGATCGCAGTAGTAGATGCCCTGGACAGTCGCTCCCAGCAGGCTATCGAACAGGGACCCGGCCATGCCCCCGGCGACGGCCAGGACAGGGAACGCCAGGGCGCGGGCATCCCAGCCGCTGCCGCGCAGAAGCGAGGCCACCTGAGTGAGGGCCGTGGCCATGGCGCCGATGAGCAGGGCACCGGCCAGTGAAGCCCAGATCCCCAGGTTGGACACCCCGCCTGAGGCGCCGGGAGAGACCTCTTGGCCGGTAGTGATCAGCCGCGGTGGAACGCGGCTCAAGACACCGAGCTCCGTGGCCCAAGTGTCGGCGTTGACCGTGGCCATGACACCGAGGTATGCGGCTAGCAGTACCGGTTCCGGGTTGGCAAAGTAGACGACAGCCAGGATGCCCCCCATGCCGCCGTTGGCCAGGGCCTGCCCCAGGTCCCGGCGGCCTCCCTTGGCGAACTCCTCCGTGACGGCTTCTTTGTCGCGCTCCCGGTAATGCGACAGGAGGCTGGAGGAGACAAAGAAAGTGATGAGCAAAAGGCCCCAAATCCAGCCTCCCAGGCCAAAGATCAGGGTGCCGACGATGATGGCTCCCACGACGCCACTGCGCGACAGGGACTGCCGCCAATATCCGAGGCCGCCCATCACCGCACTCAGCACAAGGCCGGCAAGCAACTGTCCGGCGACGACTTCCATGGTTCAGCGCGCTACTCAGAGGGGTGCGCTCACGGCACGATGCTGAACGTCGCCAGCCAGAACAGGGCCTGGACAGCCGCGGCCGACCCCCACAGCAGGTACGATCCCGCCCGCTCCCGCCGGTAGAGGAGCAGGCCAAGAACCAGGTTGGTGCCCAGGATGATCAAGCCGATGATGGGCAGGCCAAAGAGCTCCGCCTTGGTCCCGGGGCGGTCAGCCAGGCCCTGAGAGTCAAAATGCAAGGGCAGGTTCAGATCCAGCGTTGGGAAACGGATGGCCAGGTAAGCAAACAAGGCCAGGTTGACCGCCAAAGCGGCGCCCAACAGGACCCAGGCGGTCTGGTCGGTCCACAGCGACAGTCGCCGCCAGGCCGGATGGCGCAGCTCCCGCTCCAGGAGCCGGTTGGGTCCCATGGCCCGGCGAGCCTCGAAGCCCTTCAGGAATCCATCCGTGTTCTGGGGCGAGATGGCAAACGCCTGGCCGGGCGTGATAAGCAGCAGCAGCTCGGCCGTGGGCCTTGTGGCCAGGAACCGGGTGCGTCCCACGCCGGGCACCACTCCGTCGCCACGCTCGTGGCCCGGCCAGTGAATCCCACGTTTGGGCACCGGCGTCCCGTCAAACTTGCTGCCCGGCACGATGCACTTCACGTCGCCCAGGGGAATGATCTCTTCCGTGCCCGCATAGCGGATGGCGATGCCGTTCCGGTCCAGATGATAGCGCAGGCTAAACCAGCTCACAGTCTCGAAAGCGGCGAGCGCCAGGGCCGGCAGGCTGGCAAGGACGACCAACCCGATGAGAAACGAAAGCAGGTTGATCTCTTGCGGCCGGATGCTGTGCACAACCAAGGCCCGCACCAGCAAGGCATCCAGGGCCAGGACCAGGGCGATGAACAGGAGCCCGAGGACTCCCCCCATGGAAAACTTGGGCCGGTAAGTCACGGATTTCGCTCTCGGCGCCGGGATCGGGCCGTCGATGAACTAGCCATAAACCGGCGTACACCAGTGCTTATACTTCGGATTATTGCCGCGCACGACGTCGAAATAGAGGTCTCGCAGGCGGCTGACGACGGGTCCTATGCTCCCGGTGCCGATGGGCCGGTGCTCGATCTGGGTCACGGCTGCCACCTGGACCCCGGTGCCGCACAGGAACGCTTCGTCGCAGATATAGATCTCGCTGCGATCGATGGAGCGCTGCTGCGTGCGCATCCCCATCTCGTCCGCGGCCAGCTGGATGACGGTGTCGCGCGTAATGCCCTCGAGGATATTCGACGTCACGGGCGGAGTGACCAGGTGACCGTTGCGCACCATGAAAAAGTTCTCGGCACTGCCTTCGGAAATGTGGCCGGTGTCAGTCAGGACCAGGGCTTCGTCGTAACCGGACAGCACGGCGTCGGTCTTGGACAAGGCCGAATTGATATAGGCGCCCGTTATCTTGGCCCGCGCGGGCGTGGCATTGTCGTCCACCCGCCGCCAGCTCGAAATGCAGACGTGAGCACCCTCTTCCTTTTCGAGGTAGCGGCCAAAGGGCACCGCGAACATGGCAAAGGCGTCTTCCAAGTCGTGCAGCCGGACACCGATCACCTCGCTGGCCTTGTAGGCCAGGGGCCGGACGTAGACGTCCTGGTGATGTCCCTCTCGGCGCAGGAGCTCCACGGTCAACTCGCACAGCTCCTGGGGGCTGTAGGGCAGGTCGATACGCAGGATGCGGCAACTGCGGTGCATGCGCTCGAAGTGCTCGGGCAGGCGGAAGACATAGAGCTGGTCGTCTTTCTCGTTCCAGTAGGCCCGGATGCCTTCGAAACAGCCGGTGCCATAGTTCAGGGCGTGAGCCATGATGCTGATCTTGGCGTCTTCAATGGGTACGAACTTGCCTTGGAAAAACGCATACTTGGGCATCCCGTCACCTCTCCTACGATTATACTCGTTTTCGGTGCAGCACGCAACTATCCCATGAAGGTTGCTACCGCCTCCAGTGGCTGGCGCGGCGTTCTGCCTTCTGGCTGCCCGGCAGGGCGACCAATAGGCAGAATGGCCACGGGCCGGTGGCGGGTGGGAAGGTCCAGGACGGCGGCCGCCTCAAGCTCGTCGAAGGCGCCCACCCAGCAGCTCCCCAAGCCCAGCGCAACGGCGGCCAGAAGCACGTGCGTCGCGGCGGCTGCTGTGTCCTGGAGGTAATAGAGTTGGCGACCGCGCTCTCGGTAGTGGGCGGCTGACTGCTCGGCATCGGCGCAGACGACGATGGCGACGGGTGCCTGAGACACGAACTCCTGATCACCGGCCGCAGCCGCGAGCCCGCGGCGCAGGGCTTGATCGCGCACGACATAAAAGTGCCAGGGCTGCCGGTTGCCGGCCGAGGGGGAGCGGAGCGCCACCTGCAGAATGCGCTCCACTGTTTCAGGTGACACCTCCACGGCCGGATCGAACTCGCGGACGCTGTACCTCGCTTCCACTACCTGCCAGAAGTCCATCACTCCTCCTCACCGAGTCTGAGTCGATATTTCGCCAAACTTCCACGCCTCGAGACGGGGGATGAGCTCGTGGGCGGTCATGTCCAGGTGAATGGGCGTGACAGAGACATAGCCCTGGGCCACGGCCCAGATGTCGGTGCCCTCGTCCAGGTGCCCACTGGGTGGCTCGCCGCCGATCCAGTAATAAGGGCGCTCACGCGGGTCCCGGCGTTCGACCAGCACATCGCGGTACACCCGCCTTCCCAGGCGGGTGACCACCACCCCGGCCAGCTCGCCAGGACCAATAGGTGGGACATTGACATTTAGGATGGTGTACGGAGGCAGCCCGTGCTCCAGAACCCTGGCCACGACGGCGGCGGTCGCCCGGGCGGCCAGGCCGAACTCCTGGCTGTCGTGGCTGTCGAGCGAAACGGCCACAGCGGGCAGGCCAAAGATCGCTGCTTCGATGGCCGCGGCCACGGTGCCCGAATACGTGACGTCGTGACCCAGGTTTGCCCCTTGGTTGATGCCCGACACCACCACGTCGGGCCGGTCGGCTAGGAGCCCCAGGAGCGCCAGGGCCACGCAGTCGGAGGGTGCTCCGCTGCTGGTGTAGGCCTCCACGTCGCCGCCTTTCAGCTTCGCCCAGGGGTAACGGGCCACGCGCAGAGGTTTGTGCATCGTCTTGGTGTGGCCGGCGGCCGACCAGTTGTGATCCGGGGCCAAGATCGACAGCCGGGCCAGCGGCCGGAGGGCTTCCACAAGCGCCTGCAGCCCTGGCGCCTCGATGCCGTCGTCGTTGGTCAACAGGATGTGCGCCACGTCTCGGTCCTCAGAAGCTGGTGGTCAGCGTGCCTTGGCGACGACCTCCAGAAGGTCGTCGCCGTACTCGTCAACCTGCCATCCGGCGAGAAGACCCTCGCCCGAGAGCTCGTGGCGGTTCCGGGGATTGACTAGGGCGATGGCCCACAGCGTCTGGTTGTTGAGGACGATGTCGGGCTCGACGCCGCGTTCCTCGGCCTTGGCGTTGCGCCAGTGGCGCAGCGCCTCGAAGCGCGCGTGGGCGGCGGGTGTGGGGCGCCCGTTGGGCCTGGCAGCGTGATTGTTCCCGGCCCTCGGCCGCTCGCTCCACGACAGGGGATGCTCCTTCCCCCGCTGAATGGCGTTCAGTAGCCCCTGGCCGTACCGCCGGGCCATCCCCTCCGAGATACCCTTTACCCTGGGCAGCTCTCTGCGGTTCGGAGGCCGCACCTGGGCCAGGCTCACCAGGGACCGGTTCGAGATCACACGAAAGGGTGGGCGGTTCTCGAGACGCGCGCGCTCCTCGCGATAGAGATATAACTGGCGCAGTACACCGCGGCTGATGTCGTCCATATCGCGCACGCCCGGCAGCCGCCAGAAACCCTCAGGATCAAAGTCCTTGGACTCCCAGCGGATCTCTACCATGCGCTGGAAGCGGTGCCGGGCCTGCGGCCATCGCCCCGCGGCGGTCAGCTCCTGCGCTTCGATCTGCTGGAGGGGGAGCAAGTAGTGCGTATCCAGGCGCGCATAGTCGAGCTGTGCTGGGGGCAGGGGACGCAGCCCCCAGTTGGCGCGCTGGTACTTCTTGTTGAGGCTGACGCCGAACTGCTGCTGCAGCAGATCCCCGAGGCCATGGGCCGGCCAGCCAAGAATGCGGCTGGCCCACATGGTGTCGAACAGGTTCGCCAAAGTGAAGCCATAGTCCCGGTGCAGGACGCTCAGATCGTACTCGGCTCCGTGGAGAACCTTGAGCATCCCGGGGTCGGCCAGCAACGGGCCCAGTCCGGAAAGGTCGTGCAAGGCAAACGGATCGATCAGGTAGTCGACGCCCGGCACCGAGATCTGGATCAGGCACACGCGCTCCTGGTAAACGTACAGGCTGTTGGATTCCGTGTCAACTGCCAGGGCTGGTTCCCCTTCGAGGTGCGCCAGCATGGCCCGAAAGCCGGCCGGCGTGTCAACCCAAACAGGTGGCGGTAGCGTTCTGTCAGTCATCGGCTCGGATTGTACCAGGAAATAGCGAAAACGGCAAATTGCGAAGGTCTGGTCCGAAAGGCCAGAACCCGGAGACGAGGCGAGGCAGGGGCCCGGCATCGACGGAGAGATGCCGGGCCCCGTACTGTTTTATTGACCTAGCGGTCTAGCAACTGCGCTCACCGGGGAAGACCAGTTCCCCCTCAAACACGGGCGATTCGTAAGGCTCCGACGAGCAGACGGCACTGCCGCTGGAGGACGCGCCGGCGATCGCGGGCTCCGGAACCCCGAACACCGTATCAGGCCCCCCGTATACCCCGCGGGCGGACCTGAGCTCGGGGTTGGCCGCCAGCTCGTTCTGCACTGCGTATGTCCGGCGAGCGGACATGAGCTCGGGGTTGGCAGCCAGCTCGTTCTGCACCGGGTATGCCCGGCGGGCCGCCATCAGCTCTGGGCTCGCGGCCAGCTCGTTGAGGGCCACGTAAGCCCGGCGGGCGGCCATGACCTCGGGATTCGCCGTGAACAGGGCGTTCTCCCGGGCGATGGACCTCATCCGCTCCGCGTAGAACATTGAGACATCGGTGTACGGCCGTGCGGCCGAACCAGGCACCGCCGAGCTCGACATGTATGACTGGCCACGCGCGGCCCAGCGGGCGGCATCAGCCGCGGCTCCGCGGGCAGCAAGGTCGGCGCGCCCTAGCCCGGCCCAGCGGGCGGAATCAGCATCACGACCCCTTGCGGCGGCAGCGTGGCTCTCGCCGAGAGCTGCCCAGCGCGCCGCGTCGGCCTCCGCGCCACGGGAGACGTAGAGCTCGCCGAGAGCCGAATACCGCGCCGCGCTGGCATCGATCCCCCGCTCGATGGAGGCCTGCCCGACGTTCAGCGGCCACATGCCGAGCGCCCACGTGGCAGCCAATGCCAGGATTGCGACCAAAATCAACAGCGCTATTGCGCCCACCACAAACTTTGACGGCCCCGACAACCGGTCAATTTGACGCCCACCGTTTACCTGCGTGATGTTCATTGTTAGACTCCCTTTCCATTTGGTCCAAACGGGGATCTGACGCTCTGGCCATTCCCCTCCTTAATATCCCATGTGCACAGGGTATCATACTTGAGGTGGGCCCACAAGCGGAGAACTGCGTATCTTTTGAGCTGCAGAACTGCGATGCTGCTGGGGGGTGGCTACGTACAACTGCGTAGCTTGCGCCGGCCGGATATTCGACCGCGCAGCCGGGGCGGAACTCAGGCCAGGTGGTGCTCAATCGCCCAGCGCGTGGCGGCGCTGCGCGAGTGGAGATCTAATTTGTCATAAATAGACTGCAAGTGCTTTCCTACGGTCCGTGGGCTGATGACCAGCCTTTCGGCGACTTGGGCATCGGTCAGGCCGGCGGCCACCAGGCACACAACTTCTAGCTCCCGGGGCGTGAGTCCATACTCGCGGTGTCGAGACCGGCCGTCAGGGCGTGGGCTAGAGCTCGCCGGTGTCATTGCCGGCAAGTCGAGTTCTGCGCTTGACGCCGGCTCACCGGCCAGGGCCAGGGTCTCGTCGAGCGTCAGCACCCGGCCCTCGGCCCAGTGGGTGGCAAAGGCCTTTTTGCCCAGCGCTGCCCGGACCTTTTCGACGTAAGGCCTGTCGTCAGCCTCAAAGGACGGCGGCAGCTGCGCATGCGTCGCATCGCGCATGGCGCTGGCCGCACCCCAGAGGGAGGCTGCTCGTTCGAACTGATCCTGCGCAGCGGCAACGAGTGCCAGCGCTTCCAAAGAGTAGGGTATCTCCGCTTTGCTGTCGAGCTTCTGGTAGAACGATAGGCCCAACTGGCAATAGGCAGCTGCCCGCTCAAAGTCACCACGCAACCGGGCGACCTGCCCCAGGGCCAAGAAAGCCCAGGCCATGTTCCATCCGTCTCCCAGGTGCTGGAAGAGCGCGAGGCTTTCCTCGAGCAGCGCAGCCGCCCGCTCCTGAGCCCCCTGGCGCAGGAGTAGATCTCCTAGCCAGAGAAGGGCCCGAGCCATGGTCCGTTCGTCTCCACTGTCGCGGGCCAGTGCCAGGCTTGCCTCCAGCACGGAGCCTGCTCGGCCGCGTTCTCCCTGCCAGTGGGCGATCCATCCCAGGAGACCCAAGGCACGCGCCGTGCCCGGCAAGTCTTTCAGCCGGCGGCTCACTGCCAGGCTCTGCCTGGCAAACGCCCGGGCCTGCGGGTAGTCGCCCGCCTGTTGGGCCAGCCGCCCGGCACCATAGAGGGCGTCCATGCGCGCCGGCCCCACCTGCCGGCAGCCGGCGAGGGTCCGGCTCAGCCACACCATCCCCTCGCTGAGGGTCCCAGCCCGCAGCCAGAACACGGCGAGGGCGCTCGCCAACCGTAGCCCGGATTCTCGAGCCTCGCTTTCCTGCGACCAGGCCAGGGCGGCCCGCAGGTTGTCGTGCTCGGCCTCCAGCAGACGCAGCCAATCAGACTGATCCGCATCCAAGAGCTTGGCCTCTGCCTCCTCGGCAAGCTCGAGATAATGTGCCAGGTGGCGGTGACGCACCCGCTTTAGCTCACCCGAAGCCCGCAGCCGCTCCCAGGCGAACTGCCGGATTGTCTCCAACATGTGGAAGCGTCGCTGCCCCTCCCCGCGCATGAAGACGAGGGACTTGGACACCAGGTGCGAGAGCAGGTCCAGGACATCGGCAGGCAGGATGGCGGCCGGGCCGGAGGGGTCGGCGACCACAGCTTCTGCCGCCGCCAGCCGAAAGCCGGTCAAGACGGCCAGCCGCTTGAACGCTACCTGCTCCCCTGGGGTCAGGAGATCGTAGCTCCACTCAATGGCAGCCCTCATGGTCTGGTGGCGGGCAGGGGCGGTGCGGCTGCCACCGGTGAGCAGCCGGAAACGGTCGTCGACGTGGGCTGCGATCTGGGGCAGCGAGAGGACCTGCGCCCGCGCTGCGGCCAACTCGATGGCGAGTGGAATGCCCTCTAACCGGCAAGACACGCGGGCGATGGCCGTGATGGCGGGCTCTGTCAACGAGAGGGTCGGCATAACCGCTCGCGCTCTCTCGATAAACAGTTGGCCGGCGTCGGATGCAGTTACGCTCTCAAGGGTGAGGTTCTCCTCGAGGCAGGGTACAGAGAGAGGAGGCACCGGCCAGGCTGTTTCTCCGGGCAGGCCCAACGGCTCACGGCTGGTGACCAGGATGTGGAGGTGGGGGCAAGAGGACAGCAACTGCTCGGCCAGCTGGGCACAGGCCGTGACCAGGTGCTCGCAGCCATCCAGCACGAGGAGCATTTCCTTGTCCTGCAGATGCTCGACGAGGACGGCAGCCTGCGAGCGGGTTGGATTGTCGGGCAGCCCCAGGGCCAGCCTGACCGCGTGGGCGACCAACGCCGGGTCTGACAGGGACGCCAGGTCGACCCAGTAGCCACCAGCCCCGAATTGGTCGATCACCGCGGTGGCAGTCTCCTGGGCTACGCGCGTCTTGCCGACCCCGCCCGGGCCGGTGAGAGTGAGAAGCCGGGTCTTGCTGACCATCAGCCCGACGGTCGCCAGGGCTCTTGCCTGGCCCACAAAGCTGGTTAGGGGTAAGGGGAGGTTGTTGACCCTGGGCCGGTCCTCGAGCAGGGAACTGCTCTGGATCCCTTGCCCACGAGCACCGGCTCGGGCGCCGATCGCGGTTGCTGCTGCCGGCTCTCCCTGGCGGGATCTATCCCCGCGCAACCCGGTGGCAACCGCCTTGTCTGCTTCAGACGCCATGATTTTCTCTCTCTAAGGTGCTTCAAAGTTTTAGTATACCTTATTTCTCGCAATTTACAAGTTAAGATCGCGTTAATTCTGGCCCGGAGACCTCTTTTGTGGTACAATAGAAGACACGTGGGATCGGGTTCACCGGGGTGCATCGGCGGGCGGTAGACGCTGGAGCGACAAGGCGCTGTTGGCCAACCTCAGGAGCGTGCGAGATGAAGAGTGAGTACCGTGGGGCACAGATCACGCCAGGCCCACAGCAGGCGAACACTGAGCCAGATCCGCTCGTGCCTACCATCGCCCTGTCAGCGCACTGGCACATGTATCCTGAGCGCTTCGAGTGGGCAATAGCACACGGTTTCGCCCTCGAGTACGCCCCCAACCCCGAGGCCTTCGACCTTCTCCCCGTGCATCTGAATGCGGCCCTCGCGGCAGGTGTTCCCGTGCGGCACCACGGATTCTTCCCGCAGTTTGACCTGGGACACGACAATGTCGACGCAGCGGAGCGTGCCCTACGTATCCACAAAGCGGCAGTCGAGGCGCTGCACGGCTGGGGCCAACAGGTTCTCACGGTCCACATCGGCCAGGACCGGGAAGTCCCGATCAGCGGCGTGCGCGCCCTGGCAAACCTCACACGCCTCGTGGAGCATGCGCAAGGGCGGGGTACCACCATCGCCCTGGAGAACCTGCGCTACGGCGTCACCAGCGACCCCGAGACGGTCGTGGCATTGGCCCGCCGGTCGGGTGCGATGATCACCCTGGATGTGGGCCACGCGGTCTCTTGCCCACGGGTGGCAAAGGGAGAGCTGGATCCGCTGGATTTCGTCGCGATGTTCGGGGAACGGTTAATCGAAGCTCACGTGTATGAACGCGAATCGGACCGGCACTATCCGCCCCGCGACATGACCGTGCTCGGTCCGATCGTCGACGCCTTATGCGTGACCGACTGTGCCTGGTGGACGATTGAGCTGAACCCCCTGGATGAGGCTTTGGCGACGCGAACCCTGCTGTTGGACTACCTGCGCGCCAAACGGGCCGCGCTGCCCCGCGGCTAGGGATCAGGGTTACTCGCTGCCGACGATCGCGTCGTGAATAGCCTGCAGCTCCTCGTCGGAGAAAAAGTGGATAACCAACCGGCCGCGGCCCTTGCGGTCCCGGTAGAGGTTGACTTTGGTGCCGAGCGAGTCGCGGAACCGCTGCTCCAGTGCTTGGACCTCGGGACTCGGCACCTCGCGCGGCTTGGGTTGCGGCGGCTCGGCGAGAAGCCGGCGCACCAGCTCTTCGGTCTGGCGCACGCTCAGATCCTTCTGCACGACAACCTTGAGGGCGGCGAGCTGGGCTTCGGGGGTGTGCAATGCCAGGAGAGCGCGGGCATGCCCCTCTCTGATCGAGCCATCGGCCAGGGCTGCGCGCGCCTCGTCGGGCAGGCGCAGCAGGCGCAGGACGTTCGTCACCGCCACGCGGCTCTTGCCCACCCGTTGCGCCACCTGCTCCTGTGTCAGCCCGAACTCGTCCACGAGTTGGCGAAAGGCGTGGGCCTCTTCCAGGGGATTCAGGTCGGCGCGCTGGATGTTCTCGACGAGCGCGAGCTCCAACACCTCCTGGGGGCTGGCCTCCTTGATGATGGCCGGCACGCTCGCCAGGCCCACCAGCCGGGCTGCCTGCCAGCGCCGCTCTCCGGCGATGAGCTGGTACTGATCCGGACCTTGGCGCGTAACGATGATGGGCTGGAGCAGCCCGTGCTCGCGAATAGAGTCTGCGAGCTCAGCCAGGGTGTCCGGATCGGTGGCCGTCCGTGGCTGCATTGGGTTAGGCGTGATGGCCGCCACGGGCACCTGGGCCAGGCCTCTGGCCGGCTCGTCGCCGGTGGGAATGAGGGCTTCGAGCCCTTTGCCGAGCCCGGTCCGTTTGCTCATCGGTTGCGCTCCATGAACTCGGTGGCCAGGGCCTGGTACGCCTGGGCGCCGGGTGAATCCGGGGCATAGTCCAGGATGGTCTCCCCATAGCTGGGGGCTTCGCCCAGGCGGATGCTCCTGGGCACAATGGTCCGATAGACGTAGGCGGGGAAGAAGCGCCGTACCTCTGCGACCACCTGCCGGGAGAGGTTGGTGCGGGAATCAAACATCGTCAGGACCACTCCGGAAATGACCAAGGCGGGGTTCAGATTGTCGCGGACCATGTACACGGTCCTCAGCAGCTGCCCCAGCCCCTCCAAAGCCAGGTATTCGCATTGCACAGGGATGAGCACCCCGTTCCGGGCGGCGGTCAGGGCGTTGACGGTGAGCAGCCCCAGGCTAGGGGGGCAGTCGATAAAAACATAATCGTATAGGTCCGCAACGGGTTCCAAGACCCGGCCCAGGCGCTGTTCGCGGGCCATAAGGCTTACCAGCTCGACCTCGGCGCCGGCCAGAGCCGGGGCCGAGGGCAGAAGGTCCAGGCGCACTTGCTTGCTGACGACGATGGCCAGCTCGGTGGCCAGGCCACCCAGCAGGACGTCGTATGTCGAGGCCGGCAGGTTCTTGCGGTCGATGCCCAGGCTGGAGGTGGCGTTGGCCTGGGGGTCCAGGTCGACGAGCAGCACGCGCTTCCCAGCGGCAGCCAGGAAAGCCCCCAGGTTCACGGCGGTGGTGGTTTTGCCAACTCCACCTTTTTGATTTGCCAAGGCAAGCACATGGCCCATAGGTACAGGCATTATAGCAGCATTGTGTCAAAATGGGAAAAAAGTTGGGGGCCGGTAAGAGGATAATAGGGCAGCCGCTAGCCGGAGAGGGCGAACGCCAACAGGTCCTGCAGTGGGCAGGTGGCCAGACCGACGACGTGGTCGCCGCCGCCGTAGTAGACGTACACGGTGCCGTCAACCACGGGATTGGCCCCGGAGAACACGACCATGGGCACATCCCCCCGGATCTCCCAGATCTCCCTCGGCCAGAAGATCGGTGCCGCCGCGCGGCGAATCACGCGCCCGGGGTCGTCCAGATCCAGCAGGCAGGCACCAAAGCGGTAGACGTGCTCGTCGTCGTATCCGTGATAGAGGAACAACCAGCCCTCCTCGGTTTCGATAGGCACACCATTGCCACCCACGCTCTTGCTGTCCCAGGCCTGCAGGCGGGGCCCGAAAACGGGGGCCATGTCCTCCTCGCGCCAGGTGAGCAGGTCATCGCTCGTAGCCAGCCACACCTCTGGCCAGCGACGGTGGAGGGCCGCGTAGCGCCCCCGAATGCGCCGTGGGAACAGAACGTGATCCTTGTCGTTCTCACCCCTGACGATGGGCCCCAAGCGCTCCCAGGTGAGCAGGTTGTCGCTGCGGGCGATCATGGGCAGGATGCCTCCGCCGCTGTGGGTGGGCGTGCCGCTACCCTGGAAGTCCCGGCCATAGGCGGTGTAGGTCATGTAGAAGCTGCCCTCGATCTCGACGACGCGCGGGTCCTCGACCCCCCGCGAGTCGCTGCCGTCCATGGGTTGCACGACCGGCTGTCGCAGCCGGTTCCAGTGCACACCGTCGGCACTTAGCGCGTAGCCCAGGCGGCTGATCCAGTCCAGCCCCTGGGCGCGGTAGAACATGTGGAACAGCCCAGCGTGGTGGATCACGCCCGGATTAAAGACGTTATAGCATTCCCAGGGAGAGGCTGGGTCGGGCAAGAGAACCGGGCCGGCCGGATGGCGCTTCAGCTCCATGACGTGCTCCTTCTGGGTGGTCCTGGCCGCCGCTTTAGGCACTCGCTCCGGTGTAGTGGCGTAGAGCAAAGCGCCAGAAGAGGGAGGCGACCACGAACGATGCAACTGCCAGGGCGACGGCCACTGCTGCCAGCCATGGCTCAAGCCGGCCGAGCAGCGCCCGGGCAGGAAAGGTAGTCATGAAGGCCACGGGGATGACGACGGTCAGAATCACGCGCAGCCAGCCGCGGTAGAAGCCGACCGGAAACCGGCCCGTTTCCAGAAAGCCCATGATGACGGTGTCCAGCCGCTCTACGTTTACCAGCCAGATCGTAGTCGTTTGCAAGATGAGACTCAGGCTGTAAAGCAGCACCATGGCCGCCACGAGGAGCACGACGAACAGGCCAAGCTCGGCCGGTGCGGGCACCCGGTCCAAGCGCCAGAGGGCGACGACGACGAGCCCCAGACCCAGGAGCGGGTCGCCCCAGTTAAAGACGCCAATGTGCCTCAGGCTGACCAGAAACTGGCTGTCGACGGGCTTGGTGAGGATATAGTCCAGGGTGCCCAAGCGTACGTGCTCGCTCATGCGCGACAGGTTCGGCTCCAAGATCATCTGGCGGTAGCCGTTGAGGGTGAAAAAGAGGCCCATGACGATGAGCAACTCGTCGTAGGTCCAGCCGGCGATGGTTTCAGCGTGGTAGAAATAGACGCGCACACTAAGTGCGGCCCACACCAGCCAGAAGAGGCTCAGCACCAGGTTGGACAGAAAGTTGACCCGGTATTCCATCTCGCTGATGAGCGTGTTCTTGTAAAAGATGCTCATCAGACGCACGTAGCTGTTTTTCATGCGCCCACAGCCTCGTACCGTCGCAACCCGGCACGCCATAGGACGCGGTAGAGGACGACAAAAAAGACCGTCCAAACCGCGCCGACGCTCAATTCCCGGGCAATCTCGGCTCCCGTTAGCCTGCCCATGAGGATCTCGATGGGCAGGCCCAGGGTCGCGTAAAAGGGCAAGATACCGGCAACCTGGCGAAGCCCGGCCGGAAAGAGTGCCAGCGGCGCGATCCAGCCCGAAAGAAACTGTCCCACCCCGGTCCAGATGCCGAACAGGCTGTGGGCTTGTGTGGTCCAGAAGGCGAGGACACCGAAGGCGCAGCTCATGGCCATGTTGAGGGCAAAGCCCAGGACAATACTGACGGCCACGACCAGAAGTCGCCCGGGTGTCACGGGGTAGTGCAGGATGGGCAGCAGCCAAGTCGCCACGGCGATCAGGGGCACCAGAAGCGCCAGGGCAAAGAGCTTCCAGCCCAGCTCGTTCGCAAGGTAGTGGTGAAAGGGATCGAGGGGCTTGAGCAACTTGACCGACAGGCTGCCGGTGCGGATATCCTCATCCCACTCCCAGACGACCCACGCGGAGGTCAAGTACATGACCATGGCCGCCGCCACGTAATAGGAGGCAAAGTCACTCTCGTCCCAACCCGCCGCCGGCCCGGCCTCGTCGACCACAGCCAGCCAAACAGCCATCATGATCAGTGGAAAGAGCCAGCTCACGATCCACAGGATCACCTGGGCCCGATATTCGAGAACCGTGGCCCAGGAGGTGCGCACCAAGGCGCGGTAAGTCTGCAGGAGGTCAGACATGGGGCACCGCCCGGCCCTTGGCAAAGACCTCACGGATGATCTCTTCCACGGGCGGCTCCTCGACCGATACGTCAGCCACGGGGAGGGTGGACAACGCCCGGGCCGCGGCATCCTTGGTCTGACCCCGGCTCACGCGCAGGGTCACCTTTAGCCCGTCGAGCGCATCGATCTCGCCCAGGGCGCGCAGATCAGTGCTATCCACCGGCACCTCCAGCGTCAGGCGCAACAGCTTGTAGGGCGCGGTCTGAGCTACAAGGGCCTCCAGGTCGCCGTCATACATCAGCCGGCCGTCCTCGATGACCAAGATGCGACGGGCCAGGGCCGTCACGTCGGCCATGTAGTGGCTGGTCAAAAGCACTGTGGCGCCGTGCTGCTGATTGTAGGCCCGAATGAATTGGCGGATGGATGCCTGCGCGGTGACGTCCAGGCCGATTGTCGGCTCATCGAGAAAGAGCACCTGCGGGCGATGCAGCAGCGAGGCTGCCAGTTCACAGCGCATGCGCTCGCCCAAGCTCAGCTTGCGCACCTGCTTTGTGAGAAGCGGTTCCAGGTCCAGGAGGGCGACCATCTCGTCCAGTGCCTGCCCGAACTGGGCGTCGGGCACACCATAGATCGCCTGGTTCACAAGGAAGGTCTCCATTGCCGGGAGATCCCACAGGAGCTGGTTGCGCTGGCCCATGATCAGGGTAAAGCTCTTGAGGTAGTCGCGCTCACGCCGATGGGGGCTGTAACCCAGGACCGTGACCTGGCCGGCCGTGGGGTAGAGCAGGCCCGAAAGGCACTTGAGTGTCGTGGTCTTGCCCGCGCCGTTGGGCCCGAGGAAGCCAACCACTTCTCCCTGCTCGATGTCGAACGAGATGTCGTCGACGGCCCGCACGTTTTCGTAACGGCGCCGGAAGAGGTTTCGCAGCGAGCCGGCGAGACCGGGCACCTTGTGGTGGACGCGGTAATGCTTTACGAGATTCTCGACATGAACAGACATGGCGACCTCGTCCCGAGGGATCGAACGAGCCGCGCCGGCAGCCGGCAGGGCCGCCGGTCATGCTACTGCGGCCACTCTTCTGCGGCCGAGAGACGTTGTGCGGCCAGGCGATTCAGAACGGCGTGGTTGGCTACGAGGGCCACAAAGAGGCCTCCCGCGGCCAGGCTGATGAAAAAGAGCAAGCTCCCCAGGAGCAAGGCCAGCGACACGAGCACGAGCAGCACCGCGGAAAACACGGGGTTGCTGCCCAACATGAGGGCCCCGTTGCGCAAGGCCAGGCGCAGACTTGGCCTTTCCTGCTCAAAGAAGAACGCCAGGACGTAGAGCTGCAGCAGCAGCCAGAAGCCCAGGCCGGCCAGGTAGAGCCCCTGGACGAGGCGCGAACCGTTGGAGCCGGCACCCAGCCGGCCGGTAAGGGCGATGTCGGCTGCGAGAAGGGCCAGCACGATCAGGTTGAGCAGGCCCCAGCGCCAGGCCAGCCAGAAGTAGCGCGGCAGGGCCCGGAAAAAGTCGCGTGGATCCGTGGCCTCCCCGCGGGCCATGCGATTGGCCGTGTAAGAGAGCGCCAGGGTGGCGGGTGGGCCGGTCACTACCGGCAGGCATAACAGCAGCCAGGCCAGGTTCACCAGCGCCGTGGTGACCAGGTCCCGCCATGTGTCCCCCAACGCTGCGCGGACCACCTCCCAGGCGTCTCTCATAGTCCCGGCTCCCCTCGAGACAAGAGCCCGTTAGCCCTTGACACCTGCATACGCCACACCTTGAATGTAGTACCGGCTAAAGAGGAAGAACAGGATCAGGACCGGGATGGCATTGAACATGGCCCCGACGAGAACCAGGTTGTATTGTGCCTGGTACTGCTGGCGGAAGACGCTCAGGGCCACGTTGAGCACCCACATGTTGGGTGTGTTCAGGTATAGCAGCGGCGTCAAAAAGTTGTTCCACATCGCCTGGAACTGGAGGATAAAGACCGTCAGCAGGGCCGGCCGGGCCAGGGGAATGACGACGTCCTTGTAGATCTGGAACTGGTTGGC
>JBFYTF010000430.1:0-5918 GCA_041300865.1 Anaerolineae bacterium | reverse complement strand
CTTGATGGCGGCCACCCCTCGCTGCCTGTCCTCCTCGTCCAGAGCGGAGACGAGCCAGTTGCGCGCCTTGAGGGTCCCGGCCGAGACGTCGGCCGGGCAGGGCTCGTGGACGCTGGTGATGTTGCCGTTTAACGACAGGCCGTCCAGCATGGCCGAGTCGATGGCATGGTTCAACTCAAATTGGGCAAACCCCAGTTCCTTTCCGGCCTGGAAGAAATCGGCCAGCTTTTCAAACTGGCCGATGGCCCACATGGTAGACAGAGCAAAGTCGGACACAATATGGCTCCCCGATGAGACGTTTTGCCAGATGTTGCCAGGACTCGGGCGGGATCGGCCGCGGCCACCGCGTGCCGGCCGGCACACTACAGAGGAACGAGGATCGACAACCAGTCCTGCCGTCGCCAGCGTGAAAGATTATACATCAAGATCGCCCAACTGTCAAATAAACTTTCACGGGGTGGGGCTCAATCGTCGTAGCCGGTGACGATGACGCGCACCTCCTCGAAGCCGAGGGCCGACAGAAGCTGCTCGTAGTACGACTGCCCGTCGCGGGCCGCCTGCTCCAGGATGCCGTTGCGCAGGGCGTACTCGATGAGGAGGTCCCGGCCCGTGGGCATGATCTCGCTCTGGTAGGCCTCCAGGTCATTTTGGCAGATAAAGCCGGGGCAGGTATCGCGTTGGGTCAGGATGTAGCTGTTCTCGAAGTCGATGGACACCTGCTCGCGAAAGACCTGGGGCGTGGGCAGGGTCAGCTGCACACGCCGGCCATCGCTGCTGATCCACAGGTCGTCCTCGGAGAGCTGCTGCAGGTCAAAGCCGGCCGGCACCCGTCCGCGGATTAGCATGACGAACTCTTGCTTCAGGCCGAGGGAGCCGAGAAATCCCTCGGGCACCTCGGTGTAGCGCACGTCCACGGCGTTATAGTGCTCGATGAGGAGCTGCTTGTTCACCCGCTGCACGCGCTCCAGGATGGCCGCCCGGGAGGCGATCTCGGACACCGTCGCGGGCCCGTTCGGACCTGCTTCCTCGGGGGGCGACAGGCGATCCCTGACGGCGTCGAACAGCCAGGCGACCATGAGCACCACGGCCACGACGGCCAGGGCGTTGCGACCGATCTTGGCCAGGGCGCTCAGACAGGACCGGTTTTCAGTTTCTTCCATCGCGGAACACGATCTCCACTTCCGTAAAGCCCAGATTGTAGAGCAGGTCTGCCAGCTGGAGCCGGGCGACCCGGTCGGCCAGGGCCATCATGCCCTGGCTGTTTACCGCCTCTTCCCGGAGCTGGAGGCGCGCCTGCTCCAGGGCCTCTGTCTCCAGGCCCTCGTACTCGGACAGGATCCAGCTGCGCTCGCTGTCATAGATGCGCGTCTGGCCCGGCAGCAGCTCGACGCTTGTCACGGTGGCGTGCGGCACGACGACCCGCACGCTCGTGCCGTCGATCTCGACGTCCTCGGGCTCAATCTGGCCCAGGTCCACCCCGGCCTGCACCTCGCCGACGGCCATCAGCAGCACGCGGTCACTGCCGATGAGGGCGCTCAGGCCCTGCCGCTGCCTCTCCCTTTCGACCACCGTCGACGTCGTGAAGCGGATGCTCGTCAGGTGGCCCAGCTCCTCCCAGACCGGCGGCGGCAGGGGAGTCGGCGTCGGGGTCGGCGTCGCCGTGGCCAGCGGCGGCAGCGTCGCGCTCGGGGAGGAACGGGGGGTAGCGGTGAAGGTGGGCGGCGCGGCCGGCCATGCCTCGGGCGTGCCCTCGGTCACCTCCGCCAGGGGATCCGGCGGTGGTGGCGGGGCGACGAGGCGGTAGACGATATAGACACCGCCCAGGATGACGGCCGCGGCCAGCACCGACAGGAGCAGGACCGTGCGGCGGTTGAGGGCGGGCCCATTGCGGCTTTCAGGCTCCACGCAGACCTCCTATAACGCTTCAGGGGGCAAGCAACGCGGCCGCACCGCCTGCCCGCCCCATCCGGGTTTGATTATACCACCGCGCACCGGATTCGCCAAAGGAGATCGCGGCCCTTACCCCGGCCCCGAGCGCAGGGCGCACGTCGTGCGCCCCTACCCGCAGGGCGAGGCAGAAGGCAGCTAGAGCTCCACCCGCCGCCAGATGACCGTCAGGTCGCCCTCCTGGTAGGGCACGGCAGTCGCCGGCCGGTCGCCGAGCAGGGCCTCGGCACCTGCGGGCAGGCCGGCGCTGGAGTCGCTGACCAGGGCCTGGACGGGCTTGAGGCCCACCAGCTCCAGTGTCACCTCCAGGCCGTCGCAGGCCAGGCCGTAACACGACAGGATATAATTCGGGCCGGCCTCGCTGCCGTCGACGGGCAGCTCCTGGCCGGCAGCCGAGATGGATGCCAGGCGGGCGAGGGGCAGCCGGAGCTCAATGGCACCGGCACCACGCGGCGAGCGCAGCAGCGCCTGCACCGTCCGGTTCTCGCCCACCTGCGTTTCGGAGAGGATCTGGAGCGCCGGCCCCTCGGCGCTGACAGGCTCGGCCGGGGCGACGAGGTAGAGCGAGTCGGACCAGGGGAACGCGGTCTGCGGCTCGGCCTGAAAGTTCTGGCGCAGCGGCGGCGGCGTGACGTCGTCCGCCGGGACGGAGACGACCTGCGCCCGGCCGCCGTCCGCCTCGGCCAGGTAGTACAGGTTCAGGCGTTGGGGGCTGGCCTCGGAATAGGCCGGCACGAGGAGCGCCGTGACCGCCGCGCCGGCGACGATGGCCGCGCTGACCACGACAAAGGCCCGCCGCAGCCCGGCCTGCTCCCGCGGCAGGGCGAGGAGGGGCAGCAGCGTGGCCACGGCCAGGCCGAGGAACAGGGTGATGGCCGGGCTCAGGCTAAAGCCCGTCGCCATCTCGAGAACCAGCGCCAGGGGCAGCAGGAACATGCCTGCCGCGCCAGAGCCGAGAGCGAGGGCCACTTCGCCCGCCGGCGCGAACCGGCGGCCCACCAGGAGCGCGAGGAGCGCCAGGAGGGCGGCGAACAAGCTCGGCAGCAGCAAGAAGACGGCCGCCCCCACCAGCGTCAGGCTCACAGCCACGGCCAGGATGGCCCACAGGAGCCAGGCGCCCAGACCCAGCCCCCACAGCCCGGCACGACGGCCAAAGAGCGTGGCCATCAGCCCGGCGCTCAGCAGCGCCCCGGCCCACAGCGCCAGGCGCGTGGGCAGCGGGTAGGCGTGCCAGGGCTGGGTGCCGTGGCCAAAGCGGGCGATGAGCCACGTCAGGCCCAGCCCCAGCAGGACGGCCAGGATGACGCACAGGAAGGCCGCGAGCAGCCCCAGGAGGAGCCCGCCGACCGTCAGCGCGCGGCGGCGGATGGCCACGACGGCGCAGACCAGGAGGATCAGGGCCATGGCCACGGCCAGGGGCAGAGTCCAGGCCGCGGGCCAGCGGATGACGGCCCGGCTCAGGAAGTCGACGTAAGACGCGTTGCCCGCCGGCGGATTGGCCAGGTCCAGGCCGGCCAGGGCGCGGGTGACGGCCAGGGTGCTCTCCCCCTGGTGCTGGACGCTGGCCGGATCGAGGTTGTCCAGCGCGTCGAGGGGCGTGTGGTAATGCACGGCGCGGTCGATGAAGGCAAAGTTGAGCCCGGCGTCCCCCGCCGTCTTGAAGACCGTCAGGTCAGTGTCGTTGGGCAGCGCCTTGTAGACCTCGTAGCTGAGAGAGTTGGCCGAGGGGTGCGGGACGGAAGAGGCGACGGCGTCGATGAGCCAGGCATTGTCCTCGCTCGTCTCGAACAGGAGGCTCGCGCCGCCAGTCCCCCGGGCTTCGAGGTTGATGACGACCCCCAGGTCCTGGGCCCAGGGGTGCCGGCCGGCAAAGGCCTGGGCGCCCATGAGCCCCACCTCTTCGCCGTCGGGGAACAAGAAGATCACGGGGTTGCGCCGCGGGCCTTCGGCCTGGAGGATGCGGGCGATCTCCAGGAGCGTGACCACGCCGGACGTATTGTCGGCCGCGCCCGGCCCGGCGCCGACCGAGTCGTAGTGCGCCATGAGCATGACGGCCGGGCCCTCCGCCTGGCCCGGCAGCCGGGCGGCCAGGTTCTGGACGGGCGTGCAGGTGGCCTGCCTGCCCGACCAGCCGCGGCAGATGACGGTCTCCTGGACATCGACGTCGTAGCCCAGCGACTCCAGGTGCGCCGCGATGCGCGCCCGTAGCAGGCCGTTGGCCTCGCTGCCGACAGGATGGGGCCGGCCCTCGGCCAGAAGCTCGCCGAGGAGGGCCAGGGCCCGTCCGGCGGAAAACTCGGACGGCGGCGCGTCCACGGGCAGGGGCGCTGGGGGCCGGGCGAAGAGCAGGGCCAGGGCAAAGGCGAGGGCCACCAGCACCAGGCCGGCGACGAGGGCCCAGGGGCGGGCGTAGGGCAAGCCCCGCACGGGCTCAACAGGCGGTGGCTGATCGGACATGGAATCGTCCTCCATTCGTCTTCGAGTGGATGGTCCCAGCGGACCCGGGCCGTCCGGGGCGTTGGCCCCTCGGCCGGCGCGCGGGCCGGCAGGCACGGAGCCATTATACACCAGACGCGCGCCGAGGGCAAAGCAGGTGGAAGGCACCAGGCCCTTGGCACCTGGGCTGTGACGAGGGGCGAACGCGCCCCGCGGGCCGCGCCTTGACTGCCCCGCGCAGGGAGGGTATAATCGAAGCTACGACCAACTGCCGGCGCCGGGCAGGGGGCCGCCACGCGAGGTGCAACATGCAAGACCATCCGCTCCAGGCCCGGCTGGCCGCCGCCGCCCGCTGGCTCAAGGGCGTCGAGTTCTCCCTGCTGCTGACGCTGATGCTCATTGTGGGCGGCATCTGGCTGTTCCTGGTGGTGGCGAACCAGAGCCTGGCCGTCGACCCCCACCGGCTGGACACGGACATCCTCCTCGCGCTGCGCGAGCCCGACAATCCCGACGAGCCCGTGGGGCCCGAGTGGCTGGAGACGGCCATGCGCGACCTGACGGCACTCGGCGGCTCGGCGGTGCTCGTGATCCTCACCCTCGGCGTGCTGGGCTATTTTCTGCTGCGGCGGGAATACCACCTGGCGGCCCTGTTGTTTCTGACCGTCGCCGGCGGGGCAATTCTGACCAACTCGCTGAAATACGTCTACGACCGGCCCCGGCCCGAGCTGGTGCCGGCCCTGACCTTCTACCTCGCGCCCAGCTTTCCGAGCGGCCACTCGGCCGTCGCCGCGGCCACCTACCTGACCCTCGGCTCGCTCATCGCCCGGGCGCAGACCGACGCCCGGCTCAAGGTCTACAGCGTCCTCGGAGGGATCATCCTGGCGCTGCTGGTGGGCTTTAGCCGGGTCTACCTCGGGGTGCACTGGCCCAGCGACGTCCTGGCCGGCTGGCTGCTGGGCGCGGTGTGGGCGACCATCGTGCTCTTGCTGTCACGCTGGTGGCGGCGGCGCACCAAACCCTGACGTCCCGTCCTCCCTCTCGCGCCGCAGCTGCCGGGCCAGGGCCGGGACGGGGCTCTCTCCGCCCTGGGTGCGGGCCACCAGCGAGCCGTGCTCCAGGATCTCGGGTCCATAGGCGGGCAGCTCCAGCTCGCCACGGGCCAGCAGGTGCGAGGCGATGGCCAGGCCGGCGGTGACGCTGCTAAACTCGTCGATGGCCTGCAGCTTGCCGGTACCGAACCTGGCCGCGAGCATGCGCTGGAAGAGGGGGATGAGGGACGAGCCGCCGGTGCGGATGACGGCGTCGACCTGGGCCGGGGCGAGCTGCGCCAGGCGCAGGGCCTCGTCGACGCAGGCGGTGATGGCACTGGCCTCGGCGCGGATGGTGTGCTCGAACTGCTCGCGGCTGATGGGCTCTTCGACGGCGAGATCCCGGCCCCGCAGCCGGACGGCGCCCTGCTCGGCCGACGACAGGACAATCTTGGCCCTCTCCACCTGGTCGAACATGCGCAGGCCGTAGCTGTTGCCGACGAGGCT
>JBFYTF010000367.1:0-2625 GCA_041300865.1 Anaerolineae bacterium | reverse complement strand
CGCCAGGGCAAAGGAGTCGTCCATGGCCCTCAGTACAGAGCAGGAGGCCTTCTGGAAAGGCAGCTTCGGTAACGATTACACGGACCGGAACAGAGGGCCGGGACTGGCGGCCGCCAATGCGGCATTCTTCAGCCGGATCCTGGCCCGCACGCGTAACGTGCGCTGCATTCTCGAGCTCGGATCGAACTGTGGCCTGAACTTGATGGCGCTCCGGCAGCTGCTCCCCGGGGCACAGCTTTCCGCCGTAGAGATCAACGAGAGGGCAGCGGCCGAGCTACTGGCCAACCTGGGGAGTGTTGACCTGCACTGCACTTCGATCTTTGACTTTCAGCCCTGTACGACCTGGGATCTGGTCTTTACCAAGGGGGTCCTCATTCACATTAACCCCGACAAGTTGCCGGCGGTGTACGACCTCATGTATTGCAGCTCGTCACGGTATGTGCTCCTCGCCGAGTATTACAACCCGAAGCCCATCGAAGTCTCCTACCGTGGGCACACAGGCAAGCTTTTCAAAAGGGACTTTGCCGGGGAGATGCTGGACATGTTTCCCGACCTGTCGCTCATCGATTATGGTTTTGTCTATCACCGCGATTCCAGCTTTCCGCAGGACGACCTGACCTGGTTTCTGATGGGAAAGGGGTAGGAAGAGGGTGCGTTCAGATGTCGGGTTCAGTTGGAGCTCCAGATCGGATGCCGGCCTCGCGAACTCCTTCGGGAACCGTCGAGGAGTCACCGATTAGTTTTGTCCGCCTCTGGTTCACCGGCTATTATCGTCCGGTGAGGATGATCGAGCAGCTCCGGACGAAACCGGCGCCCCAATGGGGCTTCTACGGTGCGTTCCTGAGGGCCGGTCTTGACGCCCTGCTCCTTTACCTGCCCCTGGCCCTGATGGGGTTTGTCCCGCCGATGCCGTCGAACCTTGCGTTCCTGCCCACCGAACAGTACTACTGGCACCTCATCTGGCTCACGCCCATCGTCCTTGGCGCTCAGTGGCTGATCACGGGCTCATTCACCCACGTCGTGTTAAGGCTCAGCGGCAGGCAGAGCGATTTCGATCAGGTCCTCAACCTCTATGGCATGTCGAACCTTGTTGTCGGCGCCTTCATCCTCCTTTGGGATTGGTCGTGGGTGGCGGTGGGTGGTGTAGACCAGTACTTCCTGGGCATCAGCCACCTGGCTATCAGCCTGTGGGGTGCCGCGATTGAGACCATAGGCCTGAAAAGGCTGCTGAGCGTGCCTACCTGGCTTGCCGCGACTCTCAGCATCCTGACCATCCCGACGGCGCTGCCCTTGGGCATCATGTTCATGAGGTCACCGCTTTGATCATGAGCGCGTTCTTCTCAGCCCTTCATGCGCAAGCCCCGTTTCGCGCGGCTGGAGGACCGGCTGCAGGCCAACAAGGCCGGCCACGGGGAGGGGTTGCACCCGGCAGACACCGGGAAGGTCGCGATCCAACCACAGGAGGAGCAGATGAGACCGACTAAGCGGGGTGTTCACGGTGGCCAAGCCGCTATAGAAACAGCGGTGCGCGGTAACACCGAGTTTGCCCTCAAGCTCTATCAGAAGCTGCGCACTGAGGCAGGAAACCTCTTCTTCTCCCCGTACAGCATCTCCACTGCGCTGGCCATGACCTATGCCGGCGCCCGCGGCAAGACCGAAGCCCAGATGGCCCATGCCTTGCACTTGCTCCTGGATCAGGAGGCACTTCACCCGGCACTTGCGGTGCTCGAAGCGCAGCTGCGCGAGGTGGGTGACAAGGGGCATGTCCAGCTGAAGGTGGCCAATGCCCTCTGGCCTGACAAACGGGCTGGGCTCCTGGCCGAGTTCCTGGCCCTGGCCAGGCAGTACTATGGCGTGCTGATCACCTCACTTGACTATGGCGATACAGAAGCGGCACGCCATACGATCAATGCCTGGGTCGAAGAAAAGACCGAGAGCAGGATCAAGGACTTGATACCGCCTGGGTTGCTAGATCCTCTCACGCTACTGGTCCTGGTCAACGCCATCTACTTCAAAGGGGATTGGGCCACCCAGTTCGAATCGCGTCTCACCCGCGAGTCACCCTTTTGGGTCACGCCTCAAGAACAGGTCCAGGTCATGATGATGGCCCAGAAGCACGAATACCGATATGGAGTCGGCAACGGGTTGCAGATTGTGGAGCTGCCCTATGCCGGGCAAGACCTGTCGATGCTCGTGCTCTTGCCGGCCGAGCGCGACGGCTTGGCGGGGCTCGAAGAGGCCTTGACCGTCGAGAACCTGGCCAGGTGGACGAAGAACTTGACCTCTACCGACGTGGAGGTCTTTGTGCCCAGGTTCGAGGTGACGCTGCCGTTCAGGCTGGACGATACCCTCAAATCCATGGGGATGGTGGACGCGTTTTCCGCCGCCGCGGACTTTGCCGGAATGGCCGAAGGAGGGGTGTTCATCGCCGCCGTCCTGCACAAGGCGTTCGTCAAGGTGAACGAGGAAGGGACAGAGGCGGCGGCTGCGACAGCCGTCATCATGGCTCGCTCCGCGCCGCGCCCTGCGGTAGTCTTTCGCGCGGATCACCCCTTTGTCTTTCTAATCCGCGAGAACCGCACGGGGAGCATTCTCTTCCTCGGCCGGGTGGTGAATCCGGCATAG
>JBFYTF010000482.1:0-2787 GCA_041300865.1 Anaerolineae bacterium | reverse complement strand
AGCTTGATGGATAGCACCCAGGAGTCTCGCTATCACTGATCCGAAGCCTTTATGCTCGCCGTTGGCGAGCACCTGTTGGGCCCCGTGGACGATCAAACGCGGCGGATGATGACCGGCATTGCCGGCGGCCTCGGCGGCAGCCACGAAGAGCTGTGCGGTGCCCTGAACGCGGGCGCCCTGCTCATCGGCGCCGTCTACGGCCGGACCCGGCCCGAGGAAGCGAACGAGCCGTGCTACGGGCGGGTGGTTGAATACCGGACGCGATTCCTGGCAGAGTGGGGCACCACGCGCTGCGCGGAGATCGGCGCGCAGGGGTACGGGTCCGAAGGGACGATCCCGTGCGCGACGCTGGTCAGACGGGCGGCCGTGATCCTGCTCGAGGTATTGGACGACATGCCCTGAGCGCGTACCAGGCTCGGCGGCCCGGCGGCGGGCGGACCCTGGATCGATGGCAATCGTCGAGCCCTGGGGGGGGTCCTGCCCATATATAGCCTACAAACAACACAATCTCACAACCCTGGCATTGCCGGCCGGGCATCGCGCAGGGCGTCGCTGGCTGCCGGCGAATGCGGCGCACAGTTTGGGCGACACGTCCGGGCCCGCGCCGCAACGCCGCACAGGGCTGTTGCAACGTCCATTGACATCGTGCGGGAGCCGTGGATTCCCGCTTCCGAATGACGAATGCCCCGGAAGCGTCGTCCCCCCCGCGCAGGCGGGGGTCCAAGAGCCTATCGAGCACACGAGTGCCGACAATGCAGCAGATGTACAACGGCACAACCCCGGGCTTGACCCCTTACTCGACATCTGCTATAATCCCCGGGCTACAGACAGGGCCGGCCGGCGACCAGGCGGGTTCGACGTCGAACCGGGACCTGGAACGGCCCGCTTCCCAATCTGCCCGAAAACTCGACCGCGGCTTTCTCGTCCTCACCACCATCACCGCCCACCCGTAGCCGGCCGGGCGGCGCCGTCTGACGAATGCGCGGCGTAAGCTCGCGCGGCGCCTGGTCCGCGGTTCGCGGGCCGTTGAAAGGAGACAGGCATGGCAGGTTCTGTTCTCGTGGCATATGCCACGCGCTACGGTTCGACCCAGGAGGTGGCGGACGCCGTCGCGGCTACCCTGCGCGATGAGGGGCTGGCCGTCGACCTCCAGCCGGTGCGGCAGGTGCGCAGCCTGGAGGGCTATGACGCCGTCGTCGTCGGCGCCCCCCTCTACATCGGCTCGCTGCTCAAGGAGGTGCGCGGCTTCCTGGCCCAGCACAGCTCGGCCCTGGCCGAGCGACCGCTGGCCATCTTTGCCCTCGGTCCGCTCGCCGAGCCCGTTGACGAGCAGGCATGGCAGCCCGTGCGCGACAGCCTTGATAAAGAGATCGACAAGTACCCGGCCCTCAAGCCGGTCGCCGTCGAGCTCTTTGGCGGCAAGTACGACCCGGCGGGTCTGAATCTCGCCGACCGCCTCCTCGCCGCTCTGCCCGCCAGCCCGCTGCACAACCTCCCGGCGAGCGACGTTCGCGACTGGGATGCCATCCGCGCCTGGGCCGCCGGCCTGGCCGGCAAGCTCCGGCCGGGATAGGCAGGCGAATTTGATCCGCAGGCTCCTGACGTGGTCGACCATTGGCGCGCTCGCCACACTGACCGTGGGTTTCCTGGCCTACCGCCGGGACATGGAGCGGGCCTACCGGCGGGTGCGCGGGCGAGGCAGCGCCGTCCCTTCGCTCTATGGCGATATCGAGTACACGGCGGGGGGCGCGGGCCCTGACGTCCTGGTGATCCACGGCAGTGGCGGCGGCTATGACCAGGGTGAGCTGATCGCGCAGGCCGTGCTGGGCGACCGGTTCCACTGGATCACCCCCTCGCGCTTTGGCTACCTGGGCTCGACACTCCCCGACCGGGCCACGTGGGACGATCAGGCGCGCGCCTTTGCCTACCTGCTCGACCGCCTGGGCATCGACCGGGTCGCCGTCGTCGCCATGTCGCAGGGCGGCCCTTCGGCCCTCCTGTTCGCCCTGTTGTACCCCGAAAGGGTGTCGTCGCTGGCGCTCATCTCCTGCGGCGTGGCAGCCGCCACAACCGAAGCCCAGGCCGAGGCGAACAAGAAGGGCAAGGTGCTGACAGCCGTCTTCCGGCATGACGTGCTCTACTGGGCCGTGGCCAGGCTGTTCAAGAAACAGCTCCTGGGCCTGATCGGTGCCAGCCCAGAGGTCGTCGCCGGCCTGACGCCCGAGCAGCGGCGCATCGCCGAGCTCACGATTGACTACATGAACCCCGCTTCGCTGCGCTCGGCCGGCGTCGCTTTCGACAATGTCGCAGCCCTCCCGGGTGCCAGGATCGCCGCCATACAGGCGCCCACCCTCGTTTTCCATGCCGAGGACGATACCCTCCAACTGTACCACAACGCCCAATTCGCCGCTGCCACGATCCCCGGTGCCAGGCTGATCTGCTTCGAAAGAGGCGGCCACGTCGTTATTGCCGTCGAACAGCAGGCCATCCGGGCCTCCCTGCACGATCACATCCTCGACAACTGGCGCGAGCCGGTGTGAGGGGCGACGCCTATTCCGAGGGAGTTGCCGTGCCCTGCGGGCAGTGCTAGGGCCGGCAGACTTGCCCTGGAGGGCAGTGCCAGGGCCGGCAAGATGCCGGCGCTCCCAGGGCGGGCGCTCGCAGGGCGCGCATGGGGCTATTCTCCAAGGAGGGAAGTGTTATGACAAACAAGGATAGAGCGTACTACACCGTACCGTTCGCCCGTTGGCGCACGATGACGGCCGACCTCTGTGACCTGGGACAGCT
>JBFYTF010000360.1:0-10484 GCA_041300865.1 Anaerolineae bacterium | reverse complement strand
GCCGTGGGCATCAGAGCCCGAGACCATTAGCACGTCGTTGCCGGCGAGCCGGTGGTAGCGAGCAAAGATATCGGGCGGAAGGTAAGCACCGGCCAGGTGGCCCAGGTGCTGGTGCCCGTTGGCATAGGGCCAGGCAACTCCGATGAGTATCTTGCGAGCCATGTTGTTCCTCCTATAATCAAAAGAGCGAGGGAGTGCCTCGCTCTGCTGGCATGCGTAACTTGGTGACGCGCGCAGCGCGCCAAAGCAGGCGACAAGGGACTCAAGCGGCGTACAACTCGCTTACCTGGGGGCGGGCCCCCATCATGCCCTTGGCCGCCGAGGAACGACGAAACCTGCTCACTTGCCACGATTCATTCACGGCATCCCTCTCGCGACGCACCCATCAGACCACCTGTCTGAGCGCGTGCCATTCTACCACATGTCTGCTCAAAAGGCAAGTGCGTAGAGCCGTAGCTTGTGGCGTACGGGCCGCCCGCCGGGCAGTATGCTGCGCCCCCACGGCTCGCCACTACGGCCCTGATCCCGGCTTTTCGCCCGGTAGGAAGGCGTATCGCGACCCCGTCCGTTGCATTCCGCGAGAAAGGATGGTATAATCGCCGGGCTGTCGGCGCCGGGGTCATGGGGTAGACTTGTACCCACTCTGCAGCCATCCTAATAGGAGAGTTGTGCATGCTGGAACTGCTCGTCTTCCTGCCGTTCCTCGCTCCTGTCATCGCCGCCAACCTGAGCGAGCGACACCGCCACACGCCCTATACGACCACCGATCCCAGCACTAACCGCCTCGTAGACACCGGGCTGCGCCTCCTACCCTACATCTTGTTGGCAGCCATCAACGTTGGCCTCCTGGGCGTCGCGGCTCTGGCTCTGCTCAACGCTGTCGCCCAGGAGCTCATGCCCCTCGCCGAAGAGCCTCCGGTCCAGCTAAACTGGGCGCCCCTGGCGCTGGCCTGCCTGCTGACCGGCATCCTGGCCTTTGTGCCCATGATCGCCGGTGTCCGCCGCTGGTTGGCGCGAGCCTTGCCTATTGATCCCGAGTCGCTGGTCCACATGACGGCCCTCGTCCTGGCCGTCTACCAGATCGGCCTGAGCCTGGCGCAGATGGCTCTCATCGGCGGCCTGGAAAACCTCGCCGAAGTGGGGCTGGAGCTCACTCCCTGGGACGTGCTCCTCTCGGGGCTGCCGTTGCTCATCTTTGGCCTCGTAGGTGTCGGCCTCTGGATCCGGAGGGGCCTGGGTGCCACGGCCGAGCGCCTGGGCCTGTTGTGGCCGACCTGGAAGCAGCTCCTCGCAGCTGTGGCGGTCACCCTTCTGCTCCTCGGCCTGGATCTGGTCGTCAACACGCTGTGGGCCGAGGTAGATCCGTTCGGCTACGACCTCATGGACCGCGTCATGCGCAGCCTTTTTGGCGGCCTGGGGACCATCCTCGGTGCTATCGTGCTCGGCCTCTCGGCAGGCATTAGCGAAGAGATCCTCTTCCGTGGCGCCGTGCAGCCGCGCCTGGGCCTCGTCCTCGCCGCCGTCCTGTTTACCATCGGGCACCTGCAATACAGCCTGACGCCCGCCACCCTCGAGGTCCTCGTCATCGGCCTCATCCTCGGCCTGGTGCGCAAGCGAAGCAACACGACCGTGTGCATCATCATCCACGCCTTGTACAATATGACAGGCGCGCTTCTGGGCGCCTGGTAGCGACGAGGCAGTGGGATGGAGCACGACGATGTATGGGCACGGCTGAGGCGCCAGGGCGTAACGCACAGCGCCCCAAGGGCGCCCCTGCCCGCCCACCGCACGCCGCGGCCCATCGAGGAGCTGCTGCCCGGCGAGATCCTCGCGAACGAACATGGTTCGTGCTTCCTCCACCGCGAGCACTACCCTCTCGGCCATCGCCACGGAAACCTGCCGCTCTCGGCCCTCCTGGACCATCCTGCCCACTTAGCCGCGCTCCTCGCGCGCGACGAGCGTCTGGCGGCGCTGGATCCCACCCGCTGGGCCTTCGTGGACACGGAAACCACGGGCCTGGCAGGTGGCAGCGGTACCTACGCCTTCCTGGTGGGCATCGGCCTCTTTGATGCCGACGGGTTTTCCATCTACCAGTTCTTGATGCGCGATTACGACGAGGAGCCTGCCCAGATCAAGAGCTTCGCTGGCCTCCTGGAGCCACTACGTGCAGTCGTCAGCTTTAACGGAAAGAGCTTTGACCTGCCGCTCTTGGAGACGCGCTTTATCATGACCCGCCAAGCGCCGCTTCTCCGCGGTGCGCCACACCTCGACTTGCTGCCCGTCTCCCGGCGCATCTGGAAGCACCGCCTCGAATCGTGCGCCCTCTCCAGCCTGGAAGACAAGGTGCTGGGCGTGCGGCGCGCACAGGAGGATGTGCCCGGCTCGCTCGTACCCCTGATCTATAGCGACTATGTACGCAGCCGCGACGCAATAGAGATGCCGCGCATCTTTTACCACAACGCCCAGGACATCCTCTCGCTGGTCGTCCTGGCTGCACGGCTGTGCTCGCTGCTAACTGCTCCGATGGCCCCTGGCCCAGAGAGTGAGCTCCCCTGCGAGGACCTTTATGGGCTAGGCCGCCTGCTGTGCGAAGTGGGGCAGGGCGAGCGCGGGGAAGCAGCCCTCACCCAGGCGGCAGCCGGCTGCCCCGCGCGCTCGGTGCGCGAAATGGCGATGCACGAGCTGGCCACCCTCCTCAAGCGCCAGGAGCGCCGCGACGAGGCCCTGCCCTGGTGGCAGCGCCTGGCCCGCGAAGAAGGCGCCATTTATGCCTTTGAGGAGCTGGCCAAGCACTACGAGTGGCACGCCCACGACACCGCGCAGGCGCTGGCCTGGACGGAGGAGGCGATGGCTCTCGTCCAGGGCTGGCCGTCCGGGCCGCGACGCCGCGAGACCTTGGCCGAGCTGCACCACCGCCTCATGCGTCTACGCCAGAAGTCAGCCGGCGCCGGTGATCTCGGCCCATAGCCGGTCGGGTACCTGCACGGCGACCACCTCGCCGCGGGCGCACACCTCTCCACCGACCGAGAGCGTCGTGTGCACCACTACCTTGCGCCCCTTGACCTCTTGGACCCGCGCCCGCAGCTCCAGGGGCCCTTCAATCGGCGTGGGCCGCAGATAGTCGACGTGCAGCGAGGCCGTCAGGAAACGCAGGGGGGGATCGCTGTCCATGTCCCGCCCCTGGGCGCGATACATGGCCGCCGCCGCCGTCCCCGTGCTGTGGCAATCTATGACCGAAGCGATCAGGCCGCCATAAACATAGCCGACGACGGCGGTATGATACGGCTGTGGGGTGAAGGTCGCCACCGCCTCGTCGCCATCCCAATAGCTCTTGATCTGGTAGCCGTGCTCGTTTAGCCGGCCGCAGCCGTAGCAGACCGCTGCCTCATCCGGGTAATAGTCCTGGAAAGCCTTCTGTGTCACACGCCTCTCCTTGAGACTCGTAGAAAGCAGTGCGGCCCGAGAGGCCCAACGCTCCGTCACGGGGCAGCAGCCGGCACTTGCCAACGACCGCCATCGCCGTGCGTAGCAAGAGCAGCCTACGGGACCAGGGGCACGGAGCGAAAAAAGGCCGGGCGACTCCTGCGCGCTGGATGCCCGGCCTGTCTGTCTACCGCTGCCATCCCCGCGGCAGCAAAGAGCTAATCCTCAACCTGCATGGCCAGGTAGTTCTGAATACCCATCTGTTCGATCTGGTCGAGCTGAGCCTCGATCCAGTCGACGTGCTCCTCTTCGTCCTCGAGGATTTCTTCCAGCAGGTCGCGCGTGCCATTGTCGCCCAGCTCCCGGGCCAGCCGCACGCCATCGTTGTAAGTGGCAACGGCGTCGTACTCGGCATGCTGGTCACTGCGCAGCTGGGCCTCCACATTGTGGCCGATGTGGATGGCTTTCAGGTTGCTGACAATGGGCCGCCCCTCGTCGAAAAAGAGGATGCGGGCAATCAGCTTCTCAGCGTGGCGCATTTCCACTATGGCGCGCTCTTCGATCTTTTTGTGAAGCCGCTCGTAGCCCCAGTTGTCGCACATCTCCGAGTGGACCATGTACTGGTTGATGGCTGTGAGCTCATCCGCAAGAAGGTCGTTCAGCTTTGCCAGAATCTGTTCATTCCCTTTCATCGTTCCTCCTATGTGGTGAACATGGTTGCGCGGGCCGGCCAGGGTCCGCATTGTAGCCATCCCTAGTATAACAAGAAGTCTGAACTAGTGCAAATGGGAAGCGCCCGGCAGAAAAGCCAGCCAGGCAGCCTGCGGCGAGAGGATGGGCGGCAGCGCAGCCAGCGGAGCCCAGAAGAGCACGAAGCGGTGATTATCGACTTCCACGGTCCACCGCTCTGGCGTCTGGCCGCGAAACTCGCACACGAAAAAGTGGCGCAGCTGTCGCACCGCGAGGGTGTGCTGGGGCACCCAGCCCAGGATCGACATCGACAGGTACTGGGGGTCGGGCCAGCGATCCCACTCCTGCCAGAGCACCTGACAGAAGCCATCCGCCTCTCGCTGCAGGCTGACAATCGCACCACGTGGCAGGTAGGCCCAATCAAAGCTGATTGGATCGGGGCGGGCATAGACACGGGTCTTCTCGGCCACGATACGGCTGCCCTCCGGCAACCGGTCTTCCGCCTCGCCCACCAGGCGGCAGGATTCCAGGTGCTGCAGGCCCGTCTCCTCGGCAATCTCGCGCCGAACCGCGTGCTCCAGATCCTCTCCCGGCTCTACAGTGCCCGCCGGGATTTGCAGCCCGGCGTAGCCGTGCTCAAAAAGGAGCAGTTCCGGCCCCCCAGGTGAGGGGCGCAGCACAAAAGCCGTGACTTTGTCTATCACCGCTGGCAAGATCCTTTCAGCTCCCTGGAGCAGGACAGCTGACATACCGTGTCTACAGCCGCCTCTCGTGCGGCGGGCTTGCGCCTCCCCACTACTGCCGCTGACTAAAAGGCCCGGCTGCTCTCGCAGCCGGGCCTTAATGCGGCTCGACAGCGGCTATTCGGCCGGCTTGTGGCAGAGCCCGCACTGTTCCACCACGTAATTCACGTGGTTGTTGGGTGCGGGTTCGATGTCGCCGGCCGGGTCGTGGCACATAAAGCAGTCCTCTCGGCCCTCGACGTCGTGCGGCACGACAGGCGCCAGCTCAACCAAGAAGCTGGCAGATTCGGCCCAGCCTTCGGGCGTATGGCACACGTTGCAAGCGCCCTCGATGTGGTTCGGAGGTGGCTCGTGGCAGTTGGAGCACACAAAGCCCAGGTCGGCCTGGCCCTCGGCGTGGCACGACTCGCAAGACGCCTGCGCGTGCGCTCCCTCCAGCGGCACGGGGTGCAGTTCCGGGGGCAACGTGGCGTCCGCAAAGGTGGTCGGCGTGTGGCAGTCCTCGCAGCTCGGCCCAAAATGCGGGTCTGGAGGCTCGTGGCAGTCGGCGCAGACATACTCCAGCCCCACTACTTGCTCGGCGTGGCAAGAGGTGCAAGAGGCCTCGGCATGGGCGCCCTCCAGCTCGATGGGGTGCACGAACTCGCCCAGCTCGGCCTCTTCCCAGCCCATGGGCGTGTGACAGCCTTCGCAATTCTCGCCAAAGTGCGGCTGGGGTGCCTCGTGGCAGTTGGAGCACTCGAACTCGGGCTTGCGCACACCTTCGTGGCAATCGTGGCACCACACCTCGGCGTGACCACCCTCCAGAGGGATCGGGTGCGGGAAGGCGGCGTCCAGCTCGACTTCGGGCCAGCTTTGCCCGTGGCAGGCAGAGTTGGCGCAAAAGCTCGAGTCATCGGCGCCGAACTCGATCTCGCCGTGACACTCGCTGCACGCTTCCTCGGTGGCCTGGAACCGATGGTCGGCCATGAAGTTGGTCTCCAGGTGCGAGGCCGGCTCGGGCACCGTCGCCACGGGCATGTCGGGCGGCCTTTGGCCGGGATAGGCGGTCAGGGGAATGCTGTGACAGATATTGCACTGCAGCCGGATGGAACTGCCATCATCGGCCAAATGCTTGCCATCATGACAGCGAAAACAGCCGGCAAAGTCCTTGTGCGCTGATTCATCCGGAAAGTCCTGCCACGTGACTCCCGGTTCGTCAAAGTACAGCCGGTCCGCGAGCACCTTGGCCAGCTCGGTAGCTTCCTCGATCTCGGCGCTATACTCCGCGGCAACCTCCGGATACAAGGCTTCATATTTGGCGCGGGTCTCGTCGATAGATGCCAAGGCCTGGTCCTGGCTTTCATACTCGCGCGTCAAGAGCTCCGTCATGTATTGCTTGGCGAAGGGCAGGTCGCTGCTCACCGCTCCCGTGGCGATGGCATCGTTGATCAGCTCTTCTGGGCTGGAGAAGGGGTGCCCCACCCGGTTGTGGCAGTCCACACAGTCCATGGTGTGCACCTCGCTGTTGGCGAGGACCGTTTCGCTGATGGGCCTTGTCGCGTCGACGTACTCCACCGTCCGCCCGTCGGGCAGGGTCGTGCGGACCCAGGGAATGTTGCCGTTCTCTTCGTCGACCACGAACTCGACCGGGTTCATGATATGCCAGTGGATGCCGCCGTCCAGGCCCCGCGAGCGATCGCCACTCGCCGTTTTAAGGATCAGGTACACCCGTTCCAGTGTATTCATCTCGTCAGGCTGGTAATTCCTGATCTCGCGCACCGTGTCGCCATGAAAGGCCGGCGGGTAGTGGCACAGCTCGCACGACTCGTTCGCCGGGCGCATCGTCTCCGACTCGAGGGGACGATCGTAGGTGTCAAAGATCACCTCGGGCAGGTGGCGAAAGTGGCTGGCCTTCAGGACAATGTTCTGCAGCGTTCCCACCCGGCCCATGTGACACTCGACGCACTTGATGCTGCCGTGGTACGAGTCCTCAAACGCGTGGATCTCTTCGGGGTGCACGTCGTGGCAAAAGTTGGCGCAAAAGGGCACGCTGTTCGAGTATTCCCACACCTGGATAGCAATAACGCCAAAGATAATGAACCCGATGATGAAGGAAAAGCCAATCAACAGGATCCGGCGGGTAGGGATTTTCCTGGCGTTTGTCCCCTCTTCCTCAGTCACGTAGACCTCCTCCTCCTGATTCCCTGCGCTGCAGCGACGCCGCTGCTTGTGCGGCGGCCCTTGTATGCCCTGCCCTGCAGGGTGACGACCTCTGTCGACCGGGGCCTATCTGGCCAGGGCGCGCTGCGTGTTTCTTGCGAAAGTTCTTCAACTGGAGGGCAACGCCCATCGACGCCGCCCGATCCCTCACTCCTCGGGCGCGCCGAGCTCGATCCAGTGCATCACGAGCTCCAGCTCGGCAGACGTGAGCTGGCCGGGGTGATCGCCGCTGGCCTGCCTGGTGATGAGCAGGCTGGTGTGCCCTTCGCCCGGCACGATAGCCGCGCCACTTGCGCCGCCCATCATGGCGGCCTCATAAGTGCTCAAGTCCAGGTTGCCCTCCGCGTCGCCGCCGCCGTGGCACTCGACACACTTCCCGTCGATCATGCCTGCGACGCCGGCCTCCCAGGACACGTCGACGGCGGCGGGCACGCCCGCCCCGGGCGTGTTGGTCGGCAGCACAGACGGCACAGTCGGAAACGGCGTGGGAGCCAGCGGCGCAAAGACCTCGACGTCTTCGGCAGGCGGCACGGTGGCGATGGCCGTCTCTTCGTAAGCCACAAAGAAATAGACGGCAGCGAGCATCACGACCGCCAGCACAGCATAGACCGGTATAAAGATCCGCCGCCGCCGCGCCACGGCCTCGGGTGGGGACGGCTGCCGCACCTGGCCAGCCTTTATGCGCTCCAGGGCCGCGGGGTGCTCGTCCAGCATCTCTTCCTCGGTGAGGTAGCCGGTAAAGATGCTCCTGTTAAAGTGGCGCAGGTGCACGTGATAGACGTGCCAGACGATGATGGCCAGCACGGCCAGCGTAGCCTCCAGGCCGTGGGCCACCACGGCCGTGGGAACGATGATGCCGGGCAGGATCTGTGTGGTGGCGACGGGATTCCACAGGATAAAGCCCGTGACGCCCATGATGATAGTGCCCCACACCACGGCCCAGTACTCCAGCTTTTCGGCAAAGGTATAGAAGTCCTCCTCAGGCCGCTCCTTGCGGAGGTCCAGGTTGTAGAGGAAGGTGTTCAGCCCGTTGCGCGCGTCTGCAAACCCCGGGAGCATGCTCATGGGCACGCGCAGCACGAAAACACGGTAGCCCAGGTGTCCAAGGTGAAAGATTGTCTCCAGCATCATCACGATGGCCGCGATGCGGTGCACATAGCGCACGACTTCGATGCCGCCAAAACTGCCAACGACGGCCTGAGCCAGGTCGGTGGCGAAATAGATCTGGACCAGGCCGGTGATGGCCAACAAGCCAAAGCTGATGGTCAGCACCCAGTGCTCAACCCGATAGATGACAGAAAAACGGTGGTAGCGGTGCTGCTCAGCCATGCGACTGCCCCTTCTTCTTGCGCTCCACGTACCTCTTGCGCACATCGCTGGCTAAAAAGAGGACCATACCGACGATGAGCACCGGGATAAAGATCTGGTAGAAGAAGCCCACGAAAAACACGAGCGGCGCGTGCTCCGGGGCGGGCCGGTAGTGGCTGATCCAGGAGGTGGGAAAGTTGGCCGTTGCCTCAGGATGGCACTTTTGGCAGGTCGCCAGCAGGTTCTCTTTCATCACGGCGCTTTCCGGGTCGTCGACCTGCTTCATATCGTGGACGCCGTGGCAGTCGACGCACACCGGCTTGTCGGTTTCCTGATCCGGCGCGGTGGCCTGGAACAGGGCCACCGTCGTCCCGTGAAAGTCGTCAACGTAGGTGTCAAAGACCTCGGTGCTGATGCCGTAGCGGGCCATCATCTCCTCGTCCGCGTGGCAATCGGCACAGATCTGCGGCGAGAAGAGGTGGAAGGAGGTCCCTGCGGGCCCCTGCACGCTGTGGACCTGGTGGCAATCAACACAGCCTGGCACGTCAGGATTACCCTGCCCGATGAGGGCGTCACCGTGAATGCTGCCCTTGTACCTCTCAAAGATCTCGGAATGGCAGCGCTCGCACATTTGCGAGCCGCGGCTGCGCGGCTGGTCAGGCGCCACGATGTTGTGCGTGCCGTGACAGTCGGTGCAGATGGCCGCCTGGGAATCGCCGCCTGCCAGCGCCACCTGGTGCACGCTGTCGAGCGTCACGTCGTACATCTCGGCATGGCACAACACGCAGGAGTCGCGGTAGCGCTCCAGGGCATAGTCCCGGCGAGTCTGCGCCTGGATCGGCGCGTGGGGATATTCGACGGTATTGGTGTGGCAGTGGGCGCAAATCATGCCGGCCTGACCATGGACGGAATTGTTGTACACTTCGGCGTCAACTGTGAGATACAACGCCTCACCGGATGGCAGGGTGGTCTGCAATCCAGGCTGTCCGTGGCAGGCGAGGCACCCCTCATTCCCGGTCTCTTGGGCAACGGTGGTTGTGGCACCTAGCAGGAACAGCACAGCGAGCACAGCCACCCCCAAAACTGTTCGCGCGAGAGGCCTCATCAATCTTCTCCCCTTGAAGTATTAATCGATTATACCCTACGCCCGCACCAATGCGCAAGTTCGAAGCAAAGCCTTGCAGACAATGTGAACGTTAGCACGAACAAGTTGCCGTGCTTTTTCTCGCGATTTACGTACAAATATCTTCACAGATGTCCACAATTCGGCTTGACGGACGCACCTCGAGGTAGTATAATGTATGTACTTCCAGCGTGAACAGTCACACGAGGCTGTCGGCTGTTAGTCTGCCTAGCGACGCCCTGTTGGGCGAAGGAGGTTCGCGATGGGCTGGCAAGTGGGTATCGTTACGTCGTTCCTCATGGTTGTCTTGAGAATCGCGCTGCCGCTGGTCCTCACCTTTGCGGTTGCTCACGCTCTCCGCCGCCTGGATGCCAGGTGGCAAGCAGAGGAGAACTATTCGGTTGCCACAGTCGGCCCTATGACGTCATAGCCAGTTTTCCGCAGCACGTTTCAAACGCCTGCCCGCGGCTGTCGCTGCACGGGCAGGCGTTTTTTTGTGTCGGGGCTAGTAAGCCCGCGCCCAATAGGACCACTCCTGCGCTCTCTGGCCGCAGACGACGCACTCGCCCGGTCCGGCGTCTCCCTGGTCCAGGGGGATGTTGCGGTTCGAGGCCTTGGTCTCCTCCTTGATCCGCGTCTCGCAGGCCGGATCGCCACACCAGAATGCTCTGGCCCAACCATCGGCTACCACCTGCCTGAACTCGTCATAGTTCCTCGGCTCATGGATGTTGGCGTCGCGGAAGGCCGTGGCCGTAGCCAGCATGTCCGCCTGAACATGGTCCAGGGCATCGGCCACCGAGCCTGCCAGGCCGTCCATGCCCGCTGTGCCCTTGCCGGCCTTACCCGGCACATCGCGGCGGGCGAGCACCACGGTCTGGTTTTCGACGTCCCGCGGCCCGATCTCGATGCGCAGCGGTACCCCTCGCAGCTCCCACTCGTTGAACTTGAAGCCGGGCGTCAGCTCCTCGCGGGCATCGACCTTCACCCGGAAGCGC
>JBFYTF010000344.1:0-3998 GCA_041300865.1 Anaerolineae bacterium | reverse complement strand
CGCGGATGGCCCCAGGGGAGAGGAGTTGGACCGGCGTCAGGCATGAGTCGTCGAACTCGCGCATGGTCTGATTGGAGATAGCGCCCACCTCGTGGAGGGCCTCCATGGTCTCGTGGACCGAGGCCAGCGCGTCGCTACGGTACTGCTTAGTCATCGTCGTCAACCTCCGAAAATTGGCCGTTCCGGATCAGCGCCGCGATTTGCTCATCCGTCAACTCCAGGACGTGCCGCGCCGCCTTCCTGAATGCCGCCTCTTCCTCGTCACTGATATTGGCCTGCTGGTTCTTGGCAAATCCATAGACGAAGAACGCACGATGCGCCTGGCGGTACAGGATCAGGGTCCGATAGCCTCCTGACCGCCCTTGCCCAGGGCGCGCCACACGTTGCTTGACGACCCCGCCGCCGAGGTCGGCATCGATCAGACCTTGTTCCGCTCGCTGGATCGCATCGCGTAGCGCTGCATCCCGGATGTTCTGCTTGCGCATGAAGCGCTCGAACCAAGCGTTCTTGAAAATCCTCACGCGCCCCTGTTCTCCGCCACTTTATATCACACTAAGTATTATACCTAAAGACCGGAGGAGTAACATAGATGCTTGAAGCTCGGCAGCGGCCTGCGCCTCGCGCGGCAGGGTTCCGGCCCCCTGCAACTTCAACTGAATGCGCTGCGGGGACTCCGTCTCAAGGCGCGAAGCGACGAGATCCAACGAGACTGGTCGCGATAGATCGCTGCTCACTACATGGCGTGTCCGGCCGCTCGGTGATTTATCGAATGCCTCTGACCGTCCCATGGGCGATGACGGCCTGAGCAAACTCCGGTAATCTCTGTCACGAAATAGCGCTATTCGCGCCGCTATCCCAGGGGAACCCGCCGGAGAACGCCGTGAACGATCCAACACCGCTCGATCGCCGCCCCGGGAAGACCGCATCGCTCGACTGGGCGGCCCATGCCGAGACCAGCTTCGAGGATCTGCTAACGGATTTGGCGGCCTCCTTCATCAACGTGGAGGCCAGCGCGCTGGACGCCCACATTCAGGCGGCATTGCGCCGGATCGTGCTGTTCCTGGGGCTCGACCGCTGCACCATCGGTCGCTTCGACGACGTGCGGGCGGAGTGGACCGTGACCCATTCCTGGGCACAGGAAGGCATAGCGCCGATTCCCTCGCCCCTCGCGGAGGCCCACTTTCCCTATCTGGTGGGGCGGTTGCGGGCCGAGCTCCCGACGATTGTCGCGGAGCGGCTTGCGGACCTGCCGCCGGAGGCGGCGCTGGACCGCCAGTCACCCGACCTGGCGCGGGCCAATCTCGCCCTGTCACTGACCCTGACCGCACTCTCCACCCTCCTGGCCCTGGTCAGCATGCCGTTGCTGACCGCCGCCGGAATCGCCCTGTTTCTCAATCAGCCGGACGCGATTCCGGTCCCCGTCGCGCCCATGGTCGGTCAAATGGTGCTGATGCTGCTCCTGCCGCTGGGCCTGGGGATAGCGCTGCGGCTCTGGTGGCCGGGGTTGGTGCACCACGAACGGCGGTGGTTGCGGTGGCTCAGCCTGCTGGGACTGGCGGCCTTGGTCGGCGCCATCCTCTATGCGCAGCGGGCAGACCTGGCGAGCGGTCTGGGGCCGATGGTCACGGCGGCGCTGGTCCTTTCCGGAGCCGCCATGCTCACCGGCTGGGTCCTGAGCTGGCTGGTCGGGCTGAATCGGCGCGACCGTTTCACCCGCAGGGTGACGTCCACCTGCGCATGCTGTTATCGCCTCTGGAGGAACGCTTGAGTCACGATGTGATCTTCGGCCTCGCGGCCATCTCCCTACTGGGCGCTGCCTGCCAGTGGCTTGCGTGGCGTTCGCGCCTGCCCGCCATTCTCTTCCTGCTGCTCACCGGCATCCTGGTCGGACCGGTTGGGGGCTGGCTCGATCCCGACACCCTGCTTGGCCAGATCCTGTTTCCCTTCGTGTCGCTCGCGGTCGCCGTGATCCTGTTCGAGGGCAGCCTGACCCTCAGATTCGCGGAGATCCGCGGCGTCCAGCAGGTGGTGCGGAGACTGGTGACCGGCGGGGTGCTGCTGACCTGGGCGGTGGCCGCGCTCGCCGCCCGATTCCTGGTCGGACTCCCCTGGGAGATCGCCACGCTCTTCGGCGCCATCATGGTGGTGACGGGGCCCACGGTGATCGTGCCCATGCTACGCACCGTGCGGCCCTCCGCCAAGGTGGCCAGCATCCTGCGCTGGGAGGGGATCATCGTCGATCCCATCGGCGCCTTGCTGGCCGTGCTGGTGTTCGAATTTGTGGTCTCCTCCGGGCCCGAAGTGGCGCTGAGCGGGACCTTGCTTGCCTTCGTGGGCATGATCCTGGCCGGGAGTGTCTCGGGACTCGTCGGTGGTTATCTGTTGGGGGAGGCCCTGCGGCGGGACTGGGTACCGGCTTATCTCTACAATCCGACAACCCTGGCGGTCGTGTTTTGCGCCTTCGCTGTCGCCGACTCGGTGATTGCCGAATCGGGGCTGCTCGCGGTCACGGTCATGGGGATCTATCTCGGCAACCGCAAAGGGGTGCCGATCGAAGAGGTGCTGGAGTTCAAAGAGAGCCTGTCCCTGGTGCTGATCTCCGGACTCTTCATCTTGCTCGCGGCGCGCCTCGACCTCGGCGAGCTGGCCGCTCTCGGCTGGGCGGTGGTGGGCGTCTTTCTGGCCATACAGCTCATCGCCCGGCCCCTGTCGGTGCTCTATGCGACCCCGGGTTCGGCTCTCAACTGGCGCGAGCGGGTGTTGCTCGCCTGGATAGCCCCGCGCGGCATCGTGGCGGCGGCGGTGAGCGCGCTCTTTGCCCTGAAGCTCGGCCAGCGGGGCTTCGCGCAGGCGGAACTCCTGGTTCCGCTCACCTTCGTCGTCATCATCGGCACCGTGGTCCTGCAGAGCCTGAGCGCCCGCGTCCTGGCGCGGGCGCTCGATGCCACCGAGCCCGAGGGGATCGGCTTTCTGATCCTGGGTGCCAATCCGCTGGCGCGCCTCCTTGCCCAGGCGCTGGTCGAGCAGAAGATCCCGGTCCTACTCTGCGACACCCTGTGGGACAACGTCAGCCGGGCGCGGATGGCCGGTCTCAAGGCCTATTACGGCAGCCCGCTTTCGGAGCACGCTGAGGTCTACCTGGATACCACTGGCCTGGGGCGCCTGCTCGCAATCACCGCGGACTCGCACCTGAACGCGCTCGCCTGCAGCCGGTTCAAGGGGATGTTCGGACCAACGGAGGTCTTCGCCCTGCGGGTCGGCGGCCCCTCTACCGGCAACGGCCGTAAGGAGACGGCGCGCGAGGGTCCCACGGTCTTCGGGGAGGAGACGACCTATGTGGGCCTGGCCCAGCGGATCTATCGCGGCGCCGAGATCCGCCGCACCAACCTGACCGACGCCTTTACCCTGGACAGCTTCCGCGCCATGCACGGCGATCGGGCGACGCCACTTTTTGCCATCGACCCCAAGGGGCGGCTCTCCGTCTTCACCACCGGGACGCGGCTGGAACCTGGTACAGGCTGGTCGGTCCTGGCCCTGATCGACCCCTCCCCCGACGCGGCGGCACCGAAGGGCTGATCCCTCGACTGGGGCGGTACGCCGGGAGCAAGCCCGGCCCGAGAACCTGGTACGGCAGTTGCAGCTCATCGCCGGCATCTTCGCCCACAACTTTTGGTCCCCCGCACCGGCCCATCGCCATCGGCCGGAGCGTGACGACGGACGGCAGTTTGGTAACGCCTTTCCGGGAACCCCGTGCGCTCGCTTACCCTGGGGCGGGGTACGGTCCTGACTATTAACCACATCTCAGCCTGCCTGCTGAGGCAGCCGGGGCTGGACACAGAACGGCAAAGCGGGTGAAATCTACCCCCATCACCACCGATGGGGCAAGGGCAGATGAGCGAGGCAAGTGTTGGCAAGCTGTGCGGGCGACCGCTGAGTGCGGCGGACCTGGAGGCGATCCGGCGGGCGATCCTGGAAGCCGACCCGCCGTTGCGCGCCGA